>JANPKP010000485.1:0-43947 GCA_031426095.1 Gemmataceae bacterium | reverse complement strand
GGTACTCCCCGCCGGCGATTCCGCCGTGCCTCACCCGGCCGTCACGTCACTCGGCCGACACTCTCGGGTGCCCTCATGCCCTCGCCGTTCGGGGTGGCCGCCGTCGTCGTCTTCTGGCTCGCCACCACGGCCGTCGTGGTGAAGCGAGACCTCTGGCCGCGACTGTTCGCGTCCGGCCCGCCGCCCATCGCCATCGACCTCGCCGACGAGGCTAGCCAACTGGTGCCCGTCCGCTGGAACGTCGTCCGCGGCAGCGAGAAGGTCGGCACCCTCACCACCCACATGAAGCACGTCGACGCCGACGACACCTTCCGCTTCAACAACACCTACCGCAAGGTCGCGCTCGAACTCGCCGGCGTGAAGGTGACGGTGCCCGAACTCGTCTCGATCACCCGCGTGACCCGGGCCGGCACCCTCCGCGAGCAGGGGATGGAGGGCCGCATCGTGGCCGCCGTCGGCCCGGTCGAACTCGAAGCCCACGTCAAACTGAAGGCCGAAGTCGTGAACGGCCAACTCGTCGGCACCGTGGCGGTCACGGCCGCGGGCCTCGGCAGCTTCGAGAAGCCACTCGACCCGGTGCCGGTGCCGGCCGGGCAGGTGCTGAACCCGCTCCAGCCGGTGAACCGCCTTGCGAACGTCCGCCCCGGCCTCCGCTGGGTGGTGCCCGAGGTGAACCCGCTCCAAGACGCGGCCGCCGCCCTCCTGAAAGGGGCCAACGTGCGGCTCCCCGACCGGCGGGCCGGCGACCTCGTGGCCGAGGTGGCCGACGAGCCCGAGACGCTGACGGTGAAGGGGAAGCCGACGCCGTGCTGGGTGATCGGCTACCGCGGCCGCGACGCGGTGGCGAAGACGTGGGTCCGCGTCAGCGACGGCAAGGTGCTGCGGCAGGAGGCGTTCGGCTTCGGCGAGCGGCTGGCCCTGGAACGGGAGGAGTGAGCGTGATCGAACTCGCCGGCGTGACGAAGCGGTACGGCCCGAAGGTGGCCGTCGAGGGGCTGACGCTCTCCGTCCCCGACGGCGAGCTGTTCGCCCTCCTGGGGCCGAACGGGGCCGGGAAGACGACCACCATCAAGATGCTCTGCGGACTGCTGTTCCCCACCGAAGGCACCGTCCGCGTCGGCGGGTTCGACGTGACCACGCACGGCGACCAGGCCCGGGCGCTCGTCAGCTACGTCCCCGACCAGCCGTTCCTGTACGAGAAGCTCACCGGCCGCGAGTTCCTCCAGTTCACCGCCGACCTGTACGGCATGTCGCCCGCGAAGTCCCGCGACAAGATCGCCGAGGTGATCGACCTGTTCCACCTCCGCGACTTCGCCGACGACCTCACCGAACGCTACTCCCACGGGATGCGGCAGCGCACCGTCTTCGCCGCCGCCCGCGTCCACGAGCCGCGGCTGCTCATCGCCGCCGCGCCGACGGTCGGCCTCGACCCCAAGAGCGTCCGCGAACTCAAGACGCTCCTCCGCAAGCTCGCGGCCGGCGGCATGACGGTGCTGATGTCCACCCACACGCTCGACATCGCCGAGGAACTCGCCGACCGCATCGGCATCATCGACCACGGCCGGCTCATCGGTTGCGGCACCCTCGACGCCCTGCGGACGCAGTCGAGTAGTGACGGTTCCCTCGAAGACGTATTCCTCAAGATCACGGACGAGGCGACCGCGGGAACCGCCGTCTGACGGGAGCCGGAGACATGGGAATCGCACCGCCGTCCGCCGCCCACCAGCCGGCCGTGTTCCGCCGGCTGCGGGCGCGGACGGCCCGCAACGGCCTCCGCGTCATGCTCGCGTCCGGGCGGGTGCGGCTGCTCACCATGGCGTTCACCAGCGCCGCCGTCGCCGCCTTCACCTTCGGGTCGAGCTGGTACGGCTTCCACCAGCTCGCGGTGAACGGCATCCCGTTCAAGGGGGCGATCGTCGAAGGGCTCTTCGACCTCCTCTTCTTCACCCTCGGCGGGATGCTCGTCTTCTCCACCGGCATCATCCTCTACGCCAGCCTGTTCACCGCCCCCGAGGCCCGCTTCCTGCTCGCCACCCCGGCCCGGGCGGATCATGTGTTCGCCACGAAGTTCCAGGCCGCCGTCGCCTTCAGCTCGTGGGCGTTCGTCGTCCTCGGGCTGCCGATCTTCGTCGCCTACGGGGTCACGGCCGGGGTGCCGTGGTTCTACTACCCGCTCCTGCCCGCGTTCCTCCTGGGGTACGTGCTGCTCCCCGGCTCCGTGTCCGCCGCCCTCTGTTTGCTCCTCGTCCGCTACATGCCGCGGAACCGCCGGCAGTTCCTCCTCGGCGTCGGCGTCGTGGCCGCGCTCGCCGCGGGGGTGTGGCTCTACCGCGTCGGCGTGGCCGCGAACGCCTCGATCACCGGCGGCGGGCGGGACGCCGTGGACGTGCTGATCGGCCAGTTCGACCTGGCCCGCGGCGGTCTGTCGCCGAACCACTGGATGACCCGCGGGATCATGGCCGCCGCCCGCGACGACCTCGCCGGGGCCGCCCTCCCGCTCGCCCTCGTTTGGAGCAACGGGCTGCTCCTGTACGTGGCCGCCGCGTGGGTGGCGAGGCGCGTCTACCGCACCGCCTTCGACCGCCTCGCGGGCGGCGGCCGCGCGAAAAAGGTTTACGGCTCCAGCCCCCTCGACCGCGTGATGGAAGCCCTCGTTTTCTACCTCGATAAGCCGACGCGGGTGCTGGTGGTGAAGGACTTCCGCACCTTCCGCCGCGACCCGACGCAGTGGGCCCTGCTCGTCCTGTTCGCCGTCTTGATCCTGCTCGGCGGCACCAACTTTCGCCAGTTCTACCGCGAGAACCTGGCCCTCGTGGACAAGTTCATCGTCAGCCTCATCAACCTCTTCGGGGTGTCGATCCTCCTGTGCGCGGGCCTGAGCCGGTTCGTCTTCCCGCTCATCAGTCTGGAGGGGCGGAAGTTCTGGGTGCTCGGCCTGCTGCCGATCCGCCGGGGGCAAATCCTCGGCGGCAAGTTCGCCTTCGCGGCCACCGGCTCCGTCGTCGTGGCGGAAGGCCTCGTGCTGTTCAGCGACATGCTCCTCGGGCTGCCGCCGCTCGCCGTGGGGCTGCACGCCCTGGCCGTGGGGGTCGTCGCCCTCGGTCTGAGCGGGTTGAACGTCGGGCTGGGGGCGTACCTGCCGAACTTCCGCGAAACGGACCCGTCGAAGATCGTGGTCGGCTTCGGCGGCACCGTGAACATGGTGGCCGGGCTCGCCTTCCTCGTCGGCGTCATCGGGCTCGTCTGCCTGCCGTACCACGTCTCGGTGATCGCCCGTCTGTCGGCGTTCGAGTCGGGCGGGGGGGCGTCGCCGGTGCTGTTCGCGGGGGTGCCCGTTGCGTTGTTTGCGGGCGTCCTCGCCGTGTGGCTCCCGCTGCGGGCCGGCCGGCGGTCCCTGGAAACGATGGAGTTCTGACCGGCGGGCGGGTAAGGTGTAATGCGGAACGCGGATTTCGGAATGCGGAATCACCGCCGCCACGTCGGAGGAACCTGCCGATGCGTCGTCTCCTGCCGTTCGCCGCACTCCTCCTGATCGCCGCCCAGCCGCCGGCCCGCCCGGCCGCCGACGCCCCCAAGCCGGCCGACGCCGAGGCCCCGGAGGTGGAGGCCCGGTTCACCGACGACGGCACCCTCCGCGTCAAACTGCTCGACGACAAGCTCGAACTCGTGACCCGGCACGGCACCCTCAAGGTGGCGGTGGCCGACGTGCGGCGGATCGAATTCGCCACCCGCATCCCCGCCGACGTGGCCGACAAGGCGTCGGCCGCCGCCGCCCGCCTCGGCAGTCCAGACTTCCCCAGCCGCGAGAAGGCGACGGCCGAATTGCGGGCGCTCCGGGAGCGGGCTTACCCCGCCCTCGTGAAGGCGGCCGGCTCCGGCGACCCGGAGGTCGTCCGGCGGGCCGAGGAGTTGCTGAAGGGGCTGCGGGAGAAGGTGCCGCCCGAGCGGCTGGAGCCGCGGGAGTTCGACGTGGTCCATACCGAGGACTCGAAGATCACCGGCCGGTTGACGACCGAGACCCTCCGCGTCCTCACCACCCCCTTCGGCGAGCAGCGGGTGAAGCTCTCCGACGTGCGCTCGCTCCGCCACGGGTCGGCCGAGCCGGACGTCGCCCTCGGCCCGGCCCTCCCCGCCCCGCCGAACATGACGCAGTTCCAGAACCAGTTCGGGACGGAGCACCGCTTCGTGGTGACGGGGGCGGCGTTCGGGAACGTCTGGGGGACCGACGTTTACACCCTCGATTCGACCCTCGCCGCCGCGGCCATCCACGCGGGGCTCGTGCAGCCGGGCCAGACGGCGACGGTGCGGGTGCGGATCATCGCGTCGCCGGCCCAATTCTTCGGGACGGCCCGCAACGGGGTGGCGACGAACCCCTACGGCGTCTACCCGACGGGGGCGTATGAGTTCATCAAGAAGTGACGTGAGACGTAATGCCGTTTGGCGCCGGGACCCGAGGTCGCGTTTGATCACCGTTCCATCGGCGGCGGCAACTCCTCGACCCCCGGCGGCAACCCCTCGACCGGCCGCCCCACCGGCACCGTCGGGGCCACGCCCGTGGGCGGACTCGCGGGCGGCAGCACCTCTCGCCGCCCCGGCACCACGGGCGACACCGGATACCCCTGAACCGGCCCGACCGGGTAGCCAGTGGTCGGCACCGGGATTAGACCGCCCGGTGGCGGCAACTCCTGCACCGGCGGGTCGCCGAGCCCGCCCGCCGTCTTCGGGCGTTGTGGTGGCAGCGGGTGAACGGTCACGTCGCGGTCGGCCTCGTAGGAGCGCCCGTCGAGCGTCGTCAGGCGGACGGCCACCCGCAGCTTGTCGCTGGTCGGGAACGTCTGCCACGGGAGGGTCAGCGAGTAGCCGGTGCTGAGCAGCCCGGCCTTCCACATCGGCCGCAGCTTTTCGGCGGGAACCTCCCAGTTGCCGACCGGCGTCTTGAGCCCCTGCGTGTTCACCTGCCAGGCGGCGACCGTGAGGCGGGCCGGCACCTTCACGGCCGACCCGTCCTCGTCCTGCGGCGTCACCATCACCATCAACGCCTCGTCGCCAAGGCAGCCGTCGGTGTCCACCCCGCCAGTCCCGCGGCCGATGGCGATCTCTTTGAGGAACAGGCCGGGGGCGACGGCCGACTTGGTCGGCCCCGTCGCCGGCGAGTAGGCGGGGGTCGTAGACTGGAGTTGCTGGTCGTAAGCGCGGTTGAGCAGCCGCGACTGTTCGAGGGCGTCCCGGGTCTCGCGGAGTTCGCGGTCCCGGGTGCGGAGTTCGGCCTCGATCAGGTCGTACCGCTGGTGCGGCTTGCACCCCGCGAGGAGGAGGCCGGAAAGAAGCACGAGCCGGACGGACCCGCGGGGGGGCCGTTCGGCTCGTCGGGGGGCAGGCTCGTGGTGTCGCATCCTGCTCGCGTCTCGTGGTCCGCCGCCGTTACCCCGTAACCACGACGGGTTCGGCCGGCATCCGCTCTAGCACTTGGTCGATCAGCCCGAAGTTCTTCGCTTCCAGGGCCGACATGAAGTTGTCCCGGTCGGTCCCGGCCCGGATCGTCTCGATCGACTGCCCGCTGTGCTTGGCGAGCAGGTGATTGAGGGTGTCCTTCGTCCGCAGGAATTCCTTCGCGTGGATCAGGATTTCCGTCGTCGTGCCTTCCGTGCCGGCGAGCGGCTGGTGGATCATGACCCGGGCGTTCGGGAGGGCGAACCGCTTGCCCTTTGTCCCGGCCGTCAGGAGCATGGCACCCATGCTGGCCGCTTGCCCCATGCAGTACGTCGCCACGTCGCACGGGACGAACTGCATGGTGTCGTAGATCGCCATGCCGGCCGTCACCGACCCGCCGGGGCTGTTGATGTACAGGCTGATGTCGGCCTTGGCGTTGTCGTGGTACAGGTACAACATCTGGGCCACGATCAGGTTCGCCATGTCGTCCTGCACGACGCCCTGCAGGAAGATGATGCGGTCCTTGAGGAGCCGGCTGTAGATGTCGTACGCCCGCTCCTCGCGGCCGCGGCTGTCGATCACCATCGGAACCAGGGGCATCGGTCGGTCCTCCGGACGGACCCACGCCCTTGAATCGGGTCGCGGGGCCGGGTGGATTGAGGGGATGTCTCGCGGGACGGGGGCGGAGAGTGTGAGTGTGAGTGTGGAGTGTGAGAAAACCTTCAAACCGGAGCCGCCGTTACAACCGCCGCCGGCGGCCCATCCGGCTCAATGCCTTCGTCTCACACTCGACACTCACACTCCATACCTCTCGCGTTACTTCTTCGCCGGGTCGGGCTGCTGCTTGTTCAGCACCTCATCGACGAGGCCGAACGCCTTGGCCTCCTGGGCCATGAAGTACTTGTCCCGGTCCGACTCCTTGGCGATCACTTCGAGCGGCTGGCCGGTGTGCTTGGCCAGGATTTCGTTGAGCCGCTCCCGCTCCTTGAGGATTTCGGCGGCCTGGATCTCGATGTCCGACACCTGCCCGCCGACCTGCCCGTACGGCTGGTGGATCATGACCTTCGAGTTCGGCAGGCAGTACCGCTTCTTGGCCGTCCCGGCGGCGAGGATGATGGCCGCCCCGCTGGCCGCCAGGCCCATGCAGTACGTGGAGATGGGGCAGTCCATGAACTGCATGGTGTCGTAGATGGCGAGGGTGGCCGACACCGACCCGCCGGGGCAGTTGATGTACATGTGGATTTCGGCGCTCTTGTTCTCGTACTGGAGGAACAGGAGCTTCTGGATCGTGATGTTGGCCAGGTAGTCGGTGATGGCCGGGTTGCCGCCCGTCTCCGGGCTGCTGCCCAGGAACACGATGCGGTTCTCCAGCAGCAGGTCGCCGAGCGTCATCGTCCGCTGGCGGGAGTACTGGCCGCCCCGCTGGAGGAGCGGCTGGATCGGGCCGGCGGCTTCGACGACGGGGAACATGGCGGGCCTTTCTTGACGGGGGGCCAGGGCCCGGCGGCCGGGGAACCCCCGAACCACGACCCCTGACCCCCGGTGCGCTGATCGTCTGTTTCTACTCTACGCGGGCGGTCAACTGCCGCCACCGTCGGCCGGGGGGGCGGGCTCGCCCTCGGCACCCGGAACGATCTGGGCGGACACCGTCGCCACCTCGTCGCCCTGCTCGCCGGCCCCGAGGGCGTAGTCCTCGTAGGTGGCCGACGCCAGGATCAGGTCGAGGGCCTTCCGCTCCAGGAGGTCGGTCGCCAGGGCCTCGATCAGGTCTTCCTTTTCGAGCCGGGCCTTCACCTTGCGGGGGCTCTCGCCCGACTGGTCGGCGATGCGGTCGACCTCGGCGTCGATGTCCGCGTCCTCGATCTCGATCTTCTCGATCTCGGCGACCTTCTGGAGGACGAAGTGCTCCTTCAAGGCGGACGCCGTGCTGCGGAGGGCGTCCTGCTCCAGGAGCCGCTGGCGGCCGCGGATCTGGTCGTCGCTCATGCCGCTGGACCGCATCTCCATGACCTTGCGGGCGAGCGTCTTGCGGACCTGCCGCTTGAGCATGTCCTGCGGCAGCTCCCAGTTGTTGGACGCCGCGATCGTTTCGAGCACCTGCTGGCGGGCGGCCTGCCGCTGGGTGTACTCCAGCCGCCGCTCCAGCAGGCTCGTCACGAGCTCGTCGAACTGCTCGGGGGTGGCCAGCCCGAAGCCGCCGAGGACCTCTTCGGTCAGCTCGGGGAGGCGGACCTCCTTCACGTCGTTGACGGTGAACGCGGCCTGCACCTTCGCCCCGCGGAGGGCCTCCGTCGGCACCTCCTGCGAGAGCGTGATGTCCACGGTGCGGGTGTCGCCGACCTTCGCCCCGGCCATCACCTTGCCGAAATCGACGGCCACGCCGTCGGCGAGGGCGAGTTGCTTCTCGACCTTCACCCGCACCTCGGAGAGCTTGTTCAGCTCCTTGTCGCCGCTCTTGATGACCACGTCGCAGGTGAGCATGTCGTTGAGGGCCACGGCGGCGGTCTCGCCCTCCTTCGGCACGAGCTGGCCGCGGGGCTCCAGGAGGCGGCGCTTCTCCGTCTCCTTGTCCTCGGCCGTCGGCGTGTGGGTCGGCCGGCGGAGCTTCAGCCCCTTGTAGTCGGGCAGGTCGAACTCGGGGCGGACTTCGATGTTGAACTCGTAGACGAAGTCGCCCTCCTTGGGGATGACGATGGCGTGCGGGTCGAGTTCCGGCGGGGCCAGCGGGGAGATCGACTGCTCCTCGGCGAGCTGTTCGAGGCTGGCCATCAGGACCTGCGTCTTGACCTCCTCGGCGACCGACTTGAAGTACCGCTGCTCGATCATCTTGCGGGGGGCCTTGCCCGGCCGGAAGCCGCGGACCGAGGGCTGGTCGCTGAACACGAGTTCGGTGAACTTCTCGTCGAACCGGGCGTCGATGGCGGCCCGGTCGACCGTCACCTTCACGTGCTTCTTGCACGGCCCGACGTCCTTGATCTCGACCTTCTGGGTGAGCTTGGCGGCCGCCTCGGGGGCTCCGGCTTCGGCGGCGTCGGGGGTCTCGGTGATGTCGGTGGCCATCGGCGGCGTCCTCGGGTCGGGGCCGGGCCGTGGGCGGCCCGGGGTGAGAAATCCATTCTAGGAAAACGGCCGGGCCGGGAAGGCGGGGGCCGGCGGATTCCTCCGCCGCACTCCCCCGCGTCCCCGGCCCGTAAACGGATCAGCTTTCAAGAGCGGGTGATGGGACTTGAACCCACGACAACCTCGTTGGCAACGAGGTACTCTACCACTGAGTTACACCCGCGTTTCGTTCCTTCAAAATTACTGAGCCGGGCCGGCGTTGCAAGGGGAGAATACGCAAATCCGCGGCGGCGGCAACGGGGCGGGCCGAAAGCCCCGGGGTGGTGATCCGGGGGCTTTCACTTCACCACGGCGTCCTCGTTGTAGCTACTCTCGTGCACGAACCGCGAACCCGGGCCCTGGTGGGCGGGGAAGTCGGCCTTCGCCGTCAGCCTCGCCGTGCGGACGCGGCCGGCGGCGGGGTCGAAGTGGATTTCGCCGGCCCACAGGACCGACACCAGCGGCATCTGCTCGTCGGCCGTTTTCGGCGGGGCCTTCAGGGCGGTCGCCACGCCGACTACGGCGAGGCCGTCCTTCGTCCCCTTGAGGGTGAACGTCTGCGTGGCGTCGTAGCTCTCGCCGGTGCCGCGGGGCGGGTCGACCTTCACGGCGAAGTCGCGGGTCCACGTTTGCCCCGCGGCGGGGGCGGCGGCCGGGAGGACGAGGCGGAACGGCAGGTCGGCCTTCACGCGCTCGGCCGCACCGGGCTGGCTCTCGGTCACGTCGATCACCTTGCCGAGCGGGTCGACCTTCACCGTCAGCACCGGTTTGTTGAGGTAGCCGGCCATCCGCTTGGCGTCGGCGGGGTCGGCCGAGTCGGTGGTGGTCGTGGTGCCGTCCGCCTGGCGGAACTCCTGCCTCATCCGCGTCAGCACCAGTTCGAGCGTGGCGGCCCCGGCGGCGTCCACGTCCTTCACCGTCCAGCGCTTCGTGAGGTCGAGCGACGTGCGGACTTCGGTGGTGCCCGGGTTGCCCCCCTTGTCGTCGGCCAGCGTCTCGCGGATGACCGTCGTCTGGCTCACCGTGAAGTCGAGCGTCTGCCCCTTCACCCACTGGAAGCGGAGGGCCGGGGCCTGGGCGAACGCGGGGGTGCCGAGCGCCGCCGTGAGCAGGACCGCCGCCGTGATGCGAGACATGCCGAACCCTCCGCGCCGGGGAGAACAATCGTCGCGGGGTGATAGCGAAGCGTGGGGGAGCGGGGAAGGGCAACCGTCAGGGGGCGTGCGTGGCCAGGAACGACCGCAGGGCCGCATAGAACTCCGGCGAGAGGGCGTCGTTGTGGTCCCCCGGCATCCACACCAGCGCCTTCGGCTCGTTCGCCGCCGCGTGCAGGGCGACGGCGTGGGCGGGCGGCACGAGGCGGTCGGCGGCGTTGTGGGCGATGAATACGGGGGGCGACACGCGGCCGATCTTGGCGAGGTTGTCGAACCGCGTCCGCATCAGCGTGTGCGTCGGCAGGATCGGGTAGAGGTGCTTCGCCACCGCCGGCAGCGACGTGAACGTCTTGGTCAGCACGAGTGCCCGGTGGTCGGCGTGGGCGGCGAGTTCGGTGGCCACCCCGCCGCCGAGCGACTCGCCCATGAGGATGACGCGGTTCGCCGGCACCTTCAACTCGCCGGTGAGCTTGGCGTAAAAGGCGTCCGCCGCGACGTTGCAGGTCGCCTCCGACGGCGACCCCTCGCTCTTGCCGTACCCCGGGTAGTCGAACGCCAGCACGCCGACGCCGAGTTCGCGCCGGAGGTCGGCCATCAGCCCCGCCCGGTGGGCGACGTGCCCGGCGTTCCCGTGGGCGAACAGCACGGCCCCCGCCACCGGGTCGTTCGGCGGCAGCCACCAGGCGTGGAGCGTCCAGCCCTTTTCCGGGAGCGTGACGGTTACGTCCGACACGCCGGCGGGCGGGAGCGAGGGAAAGCCGTCGGTGGTGGCCTGGAAGACGAGCCGCGATTCGAGGAAGTAGAGCATGACCACCACGAGTACGTAGGCGAGCCCGAGGACGACGAGCGGGCGGGCGACACGGCGGAAGCGCGAACGCGGCGGCGATAGCGTCATGCGGGTGGTCCCGAACCATTTAGCGCCGCCTCACGAACGCCGCCCCGACCACGCCCGCCGCGACGAGCGCCCAGCACGCCGCCGGCAGCCAGTCGCCCCACGCGGCGTACCACGACCCCCGCACCCCGTCGTTGAGCGGCACCGCCGCCGACACCACGCCCTCCGTCTTCACCGACGCGGCCACGGTCTCGGCGGGCAGGGCCACCACCCGGCCGTCGGGGTCGATGACGCACGACACGCCCATGTTCACCGCTCGCACGATGGAACGGCGGGCCTCGACGGCGCGGAAGCGGCAGATGGCGAGGTGTTGCTCGTGTTCCTCGGTGCCGTCGAACCAGCCGTCGTTCGAGATGTTCACCAGGAAGTCGACCGGGTCGGCCCGCACGTACTGGCGGGCGAGGTACGGGTCCGAGTCCTCGTAGCAGATCACGCAACCGAAGGTGAACGTCCGCCCGCCGGTTGAGAGCGGGAAGCGCGTCCAGTGTTCCCCCGGGCGGCACGAGTAGTCGTCCTTGTACGGCGTGAACGTCTGCATGAACGGGAACGTCTCGCGGAACGGGACGTACTCTCCGAACGGGACGAGGTGCATCTTGTCGTAACGCCCGGCCGGCCGGCCGGCGGCGTCGAGCAGCACGGCCGAGTTGTACCGCCACTTGCGGCCGCCTTCCCACACCAGCCCGTTGAGGCCGTACAGGGTGTTTAGGGGCTTGTGGCGGCCGTACAGGGCGGCGAGGTTCTTGTTACCCCACTCCAGGAACGGGGCGTCCGGCTCGTCCGCCTTGACGCCGTCGCCGAGTTGGCACCAGTCGAACGGGCAGCACGTCTCCGGCCACACGACGAGGTCCGGCCGGGGGGCGATGGCCACGGCCTTGTCGAACAGCCCGTAGTAGGTGTCGAACAGGAGGTCGCCCTTCTTGCTCTTGTCCAACTGCGGCACGCTGCCCTGGATCGCCGCCACCCGCGGCCCGTCCACGAACGGGGTGTGGTCGAGGGCTTTGAAGCCGTAGAGCAGCGCCCCGCCGACGAGGGCCGCCACGCCAGCCGTCGCCGGCACGATCCGGGCGAGCGTCGGCCGCGGCTCGGCGTCCCACTTCAGCCAGCGGCGGACGGCCGGCACGCGGACGCACTTCTCGAAGACGGCCCCGTTCACCGCCGCCACGAGGAACGACACGGCGTACACCCCACCTACGTCCGCGATTTGGATGAGCGGCAGGGCGGCGTGCTGGGTGTAGCCGAGGAAGTACCAGCCGAAGCCGACCGGCTGGAAGAAGCCGGTGCCCTGGAGGAACGAGAAGCCGGTCGGGAAGTGGGCCCGGGCGTACTCGGCCGCCACCCACACCACCGGCACCGACAGGGCGAACGGCACCCGCCCGAGCCGATCAATGCGGCGCAGCACGAACAGCGAGACGCACCAGAACACGGGGCAGGCCAGCGCGAGGGCGAGCCACGACCCGTACATCATCGGGTGTGCGACGCGAATCCACTGCAACGCCAGGAGGAAGAACGCCAACCCGCCGAGGTAGGCGAACAGGTAACGCCGACGCCGCGTGGTGGGGGCGCGGACGAGGGTGAGCCACGGGACGAGGGCGACGAACGCCAGCGGCCCGAGGTCGAGCGGGAAGAACGCCGCCCACAGGAGCGGGCCGGTGAGCAGGGCGGGCCACAGCACGCGGGAGTCCTTCCGTCGGGGAGGCGAGAGCGTCAGAGGAATGAACCACAGAGTCACAGAGGGCACCGAGGGAAGCCAAACACCGAGAGAACCAAGTGCGTTGATTTAAAACACGGCTTCTCTTCTCGCGTGTTTCTTCCCTCGGTGCCCTCTGTGACTCTGTGGTACATTCTCTTTTCTAAACCAACACCACCGGCACCGGGTCGCCCGCATTGTACCGCACGTCGCCCGCCGGCAGCGCCAGCAGCGCGTCGGCCGGCACCAACCCCCGCAGGTCCGGGGCACCCCCCCACGGCAGCGGGCGGACGCTCGCCCCTTCCAACTTCGCCGGGTGGTACGTCGGCCGGTCGTTCGACGCGGCCAGCGGCCCGGCCAGAGGCAGGCTCACCACCGTCGGCCCCGGGAGGGCGTGCCCCGCGAGGAGTCGCAACGCCGGGCGGGCGAACAACTCGAAGCCGACGAACGCGCTCCCCGGGTTCCCGGGCAGGCCGAACACGAGTGTGTTGCCGCGGGTTCCGAACAGGAGCGGCTTCCCCGGCTTCATGCGGACGGTGCGGACGTGGGTCGTCACCCCGAGTTCGGCCAGCACGTCGGGCACGAGGTCGAAGTCGCCGACCGACACGCCGCCGGCGAGCAGCAGCACGTCCGATGTGTCGAGCCCGTCGCGGACGAGGGCCTTGAGCCTCGCCTTGTCGTCGCGGCCGATGCCGAGATAACGCGGGGTGCCGCCGGCCCGTGCCGCCAGGGCGGCGAGCATGGGGCCGTTCGAGTTGCGGATCTGCCCCGGCCCCGGGGCGGCGTCGGCTTCCACCAACTCGTCGCCGGTCGCCAGGATGCCGACGCGGGGCGAGGGGTATAGGGAAGCGCTCGTCCGGCCCACCGCCGCGAGCAACCCCAGGGCGGCTGGGGTGAGCGGCGTCCCGGCCGGCAGCACCACGTCGCCGGCCGCCATCTCCTGCCCACGCGGGAAGACCCACTGGCCCGGCTTCACGCCCGCGTCGTCGAGCCGGACGCGGGCGATGCCCACCTGCCGGGCCTGCTCCTGCATCACCACCGCGTCGGCCCCGTCGGGGATCGGAGCGCCGGTGAAGAGTCGCGTACACTGCCCTGGGCCGACCGCCTTCGTGGGCACCGCCCCGGCCGGCACGTCCTCGATGATCCGCAGGTCGCCCGGCCCCTTCGCCACGTCGGCCGCCCGCACCGCGTACCCGTCCCGCAGCGACTTGGCGAACGGCGGCGAGTCGCGGTCGGCGGTCACGTCGGCGGCCAGCACCCGGCCGAGGGCGGCGGGGGAAAGCGGCCCGTCGGCCGGGGCGAGCCGGCCGGCGTGCCGGAGGACGACGGCGAGGGCGTCGGCCACGTCGAGCATGGGCGTTCCTGGTGGGTGGGGCGTTCGCTATTGTGATAAGCGGCCCGCTCAATTTGGGAAAGACGGGGCCGGGCTGTGGGAAGGTCCGTTTTCTGCCCCGGCTCCAAACACCAGCCGATTCCCAGACTCTCCCGCTTTACCAGGGGGGGTGGGAGCGGGGGCGCGTAAGTCGTGACCCGAACACGGGATGGGGCGAAACGCGCCGTTTAAAAGCGGTAAAAAGCGGGAGCAGTCCCATTTCCGGAGTCGATGACCGATGCCCGACCTAACGCACTTCGACGAGGCCGGGGCGTCCCGCATGGTGGACGTGGGCGGCAAGCCCGAGACGTACCGGACGGCCACCGCCTCGGCCGTGGTGCGGATGCAGCCGGCCACACTCGCGCTGATCTGCGACCGGCAGGTGGTGAAGGGCGACGTGCGCGAGGTGGCCCGCCTCGCCGGCATCATGGCCGCCAAAAAGACGGCCGACCTCATCCCCCTGTGCCACCCCCTGCCGCTGACGAGCGTGACGGTCGATTTCACCTTCGTAGGCGACGACGCGGTGCGGATCGAGGCGCCGGCCCGGGTTTTCGGGCGGACGGGTGTTGAGATGGAGGCCCTGACTGCGGTTAGCGTCGCGGCCCTGACGGTTTACGACATGCTCAAGGCGGCCGACCGCGGTATGGTGGTCGAGCAAATTCGCCTGGAGCATAAGGCCGGCGGCGCGGGCGGCGAGTTCGCCCGCGGGCCGGGGTGACGCCGGGGCCGAGCCGCACCGCCGCCCGGGGGAGTCATGAACGTCGCCGCGACCGCCGCCCCGCCCCCCGCCTTCCGCCCGGCCGTGGTGCCGTCGGCCCCCGTCGCCGCCGACCTGGAGGCGGCCGAGCGCGTCTTCGCCACCACCCTCGCCCCGTACCGTTCGCCCGTCGCCCCGCTGGTGCAGCACCTCCGCCACTACCGCGGCAAGCGCCTCCGGCCGACGCTGCTGCTCCTGACCGCGAAGGCGTGCGGCCCCGTGACGCCGGCCCACCATACGCTCGCGGCGGCCGTGGAGATGATCCACACGGCGACGCTCGTCCACGACGACGTGCTGGACGAGGCCGACAGCCGCCGGCACGTCGGCACGGTGAACGCCGGGTGGGGGAACAAGGTCGCCATCCTCTTCGGCGACACCCTGTTCACGCACGCCTTCCACCTCGCCAGCACCGTGGACGGCCGGGCCTGCCGGGTCATCGGCGAGGCGACGAACCGGGTCTGTGCCGGCGAACTCCAACAGGTGTGCCACCGGGGCAACCTGTCGCTGACCGAGGCCGACTACTTCGGCATCGTGGACGGCAAGACGGCAGCCCTGACCGAGTGCTGCGGCCGGCTCGGGGCGCTGTACGCGGGGGCCGACGACGAGACCGCCGACCGACTGGCCGGCTTCGGCCGCGACCTGGGGGTGGCCTTTCAGATTGCCGACGACCTGCTCGATTTGGTGGGCGACGAGACGACCGCCGGCAAGACCCTCGGCACCGACCTGGCCCAGCAAAAGCTGACGCTCCCGGTCATCCACTGCCTGAACCGCCTCCCCGCGGCCGACGCCGAAGCCTTGCGGACCGCCGTCCGCGCCGGCGGCCCCGACCTCGGCCGGCGGGTTCTGGCCGCCCTGGAACGGACGCAATCTCTGGCCTACGCCCGCTACCGGGCGGACGAGTTCGTGCGGTCGGCCCGGGCGGGGCTGGAGGGCCTGCCGAAGTCCGAGTGCCGGGCCATCCTGGAACACCTGACGGACTGGTCGGCCCGGCGGGAGACGTGAGGCGGGGCAAAACCCATCTTTTCGCCCGCCGGCCGGCCTCGTAGGATAGCCACCGCTGCACCCGGAGAGGTGGCAGAGTGGTCGAATGCGTCGGTTTCGAAAACCGATGTACCAGCAATGGTACCGGGGGTTCGAATCCCCCCCTCTCCGCTCGAGTGACGACCTGAAACGACGCGGGGCGGCGGGAACGGGGGTTCCCGCCGCCCCGCGTCGTTGGACCGGTCCGGCGGTTCACCTTTTCCGCGTCGCGCGGAGTCGCTAACCTGTGAAGAGTTAATCACGCCGGGGGCGTCCCGGCGAGTCCGGAACCGGGGGCCTATCATCTCTGATACCGCTCGCCAGACCGGGGAGCCGGGCGTGCACATCGACCCCACGGCGTGGGTCCACCCCACGGCCACCTTCGGCCCGGGCGCGACCGTCGGGCCGTTCGCCGTAGTCGGGGAGCGCTCCGTCGTCGGGCCCGGGTGTACGCTCCACGCCGGGGCCCTCGTCGGCCGGGCCTGCCGGCTCGGCGAGGGCGTGGTCGTCCACCCGCGGGCCAGCGTGACCGACGGCAGCGTCCTCGGGGATCGGGCCGTCGTCCACGCGAACGCGGTCCTCGGGGCCGACGGGTTCGGCTACCGGACGCAGGCCGGGCGGCACGTCAAGGTGCCTCAGGTCGGGTGGGTCGAGGTCGGCGACGACGTGGAAGTCGGGGCCTGCGCGACCGTCGACCGGGGGACGTTCGGGCCGACCCGCGTCGGGGCCGGGACCAAGGTCGGCGGCCTCACCATCCTCGCCCACAACTGTCGGATCGGGCCGGACAACCTCGTCGCCGAGCAGGTGGGGATCGCCGGGTCGACCGTCACCGGCGGCCACGTCGTGCTGGCCCCCCAGGCCGGGGTGGTGGACAACGTCGCGGTCGGCGACCGGGTCGCGGTCGGGGCGAGGGCGGCCGTCCGCAAGAGCGTCGCGGCCGACTCGCGGGTGTGCGGCGACCCGGCCGTGCCCGAAGAGGTGTACCGGCTGAATCAGGAGAGTCTGGCCGGCCTCCCCCAACTCTGCCGCGACGTGGAGCGGATCGACGAAAACCTCGGAACCCCGGCGGCGGTCGAAGCCGCCCGCCCGTCCGCGAGGATGAAGCCTGATCCGGGTGGCACGGGCGGCGCGCCCGCCCCCGTCGGGAGCTACCAGGCACGGGCGGACGAGCCGATCGTGCCATCCAACGACCCCCGACAGTAACGTCCGCCCACCCCCTCAGCCCGCCCCGGGGGTGAGGCCGCGGAGCAGGCGGGCCACCTCGGCGGCGTCCACCGGCTTGGTCAGGTGGTGGTCGAACCCGGCCGCCCGCGACTGCCGGCGGTCCTCCTCGCTCCCCCAGCCGGTGAGGGCCACCAGGAGCGGCCGAACGGGGCCCGGGGTCGCCCGCAGCCGGGCCGCCACCTCGTACCCGTTCAACCCCGGCAGGCCGATGTCGAGGAACACCAGGTCCGGGCGGAAGAAGGCGGCGGCGGTCAGGGCGGTCGGGCCGGTGTGGGCCGTCACCGACTCGTGCCCCGTCATCTGGAGGAGCATCGCCAGGCTCTCGGCCCCGTCCACGTTGTCGTCCACCACCAGCACCCGCAACCGGCCGGCGGCCCCGTCCGCCCGGCCGCCGTCGGTCGCCTCCCCGGCGGCCGGCCCGCCTCCCGCCCGGGCCAGCGGCAGGCGGACGGTGAACGTACTCCCCGCGCCGGGGCCGGGGCTGTCGGCGGCCGCCGTGCCGCCGTGCATCTCGACCAGCCGGCGGACGAGCGTCAGCCCGATGCCCAGGCCGCCCTGCGAGCGGTCGATGGAGCGGCCGACCTGGGTGAACATGTCGAACACCTTCGGCAGCATGTCGGCCGGGATGCCCACGCCCGTGTCGCTCACGCGGACCACCGCCTCGCCCCCCTCGCGCTCGACCGCGAGTTCGAGGCGGCCGCCCTCGGGGGTGTACTTGGCGGCGTTGTTGAGCAGGTTGGCGAACACCTGGGCCAGCCGGGTCGGGTCGGCGTCGAGGGCGAGCGGGCCGTCCGGCAGTCGGACGGCGAACTCGTGCCCGGCCGCCTCGATGAGCGGGCGGCTCGTTTCGAGGGCGCTGTCGAGGGCCGCCCGCAGGTCGATCCGCTGGCGTCGCAGGTCCACCTTCCCCCGGGTGATGCGGCTGACGTCCATCAGGTCGTCCACCAGGCGGACCATGTGCGCGACCTGCCGCTCCATCATGGCCAGGGCCTTCGCCCCCTTCTCGGTGCCCCCGGCCACCTTGAGGATTTGAAGCCCCGTCCGCACCGGGGCGAGCGGGTTCCTCAACTCGTGGGCGAGGGTGGCGAGGAACTCGTCCTTGCGGCGGTCGGCGTCCCGGAGGGCCTCCTCGGCGGCCTTCCGGTCGGTCACGTCGCGGGTCGTCCCGGCCACCGCCTCGACCTCGCCGGCCGCCCCGAACACGGGCACGAAGATGTAGTCGTAGATGCGGCGGCCGTGGGTGCCGGCGAACGGGACCTCGCCGCGGACCGGCTGCCGGGTGGCGGCGACCTGGTCGATCTCCCGGTCGTGCAGGGCGGCGTGCCACGGCTCGTACCCGATCTCCAGGAACGTCTTGCCTACGGCACCGTCGCGGCCCCGGCCCCACATGGCGATGAGGGCGTCGTTGGCGTACAGCACGGTGTGGTCGAGGCCAAAGACGTACACGAAGTCGGGGGTGGCCGACAGGACCGTCTCGTACAGCCGCCGCTGCCGGTCGGACGCGGCCGACACGCGGGCCAGCTCGTCCTCGGCCCACTTCTGGACGGTGGCGTCGCGGAACACCTTGCCGTACCCCCGGAGTTCGCCCCCCTCGGCGTGGAGCGGGGCCATTACGCCGTCGGCGTAGAACGTCCCGCCGCTCCGGGTCTGGTGCCACCGCTTGTCCTCGGCCCGCCCCTCGGAGGCCGCCTTCCGCATTTCCGCCTCGTGAACGCCGGCCGCGACGTCTTCGGGGGTGAACAGGAGCCGCCCGCTTTCGCCGACGGCCTCGGCGGCCGACCATCCGGTGATCCGCTCGGCCCCGGCCGTCCACTCCACGACCGTGCCGCCCGTGTCGAGCAAGACGACGGCATAATCCTTGACGTTCTCGACCAGGAGGTTGAGGCGGTCGCCCGTTTCGCGGAGGGCGGCCGCGTCCCGCACCCGCTCGACGTGGGCCCACGACCGCTCCACCACTTCTTCGACCAGCGCGACTTCGGCGGCCGCCCAGTCGCGGGGGGCGGCGCTGTGGACGGCCATCATGGCGACGAGCCGGCCGCCCTTCACCAGCGGGCAGCAGACGATGGCCTTGATGCCGATGGCGTTGAACGCCTCGGCCCCTTCGCCCGGGGCGAGTTCGGCGTCCACATCGCGGACGACGAGCGGCCGCCCGGCCCGCATTTTGGCCGCCGCCCGGAGGCCGAACAGGTCGAGGGAGTAGACGCCGACGGTGCTGGCGGCCCCGGGGGCCGTCCAGTCGTGGCGGATGGTGAAGCGGTCGCCGTCGGCGTCCACGTCGGCGAAGGCCGTGCGGGTGACGCCCAGGTGGTCGCCCAGGAGGCGGGCGGTGGCGGCCATGACGGCCCCGGCGTCGGCCAGCCCCCGGGTCTCCTGCCCGAGCCGGTCGAGGAAGCGGAACCGCTCCTCGCTCGCCCAGCTCGTCGCCTCCGTCCGCTTCCGGTCGGTGACGTCGGTGTTCACCCCGACCAGCCGGGCCGGCCGCCCGGCCGCGTCCCGGGTCACGTTCCCCCGCCCGGCCAGCCACCGGACCGAGCCGTCCCGGCGGCGGACCCGGAACTCGGCGTCGTACGCCCGGGCCCCCTCGACGGTGGCCCGCACGGCCGCGTCCGTGGCCGCCCGGTCGGCGGCCACGATGCGGCCCAGGAGTTCGGCCCCCGTCGTCTCGGTCCCGACGTCGAACAGCGCGGCGCAGGTGGCGTCGACCCGACAGCGGTCGGTCGCCAGGTCCCACTCCCAGTACCCCACCCCGGCCGCCTCGACGGCCAGCCGCACCCGCTCCTCACTCGCCCTCAGTTGATCCTCGGCCCGCCGCCGTTCGCTCACGTCCCGGAAGTAGACCGAGATGCCGTCCGGGGCGGGGTAGGCGTGGACCTCGTACCAGCGGTCGTGGTCCGCGTAGTAGTCGGTGACCGACAGGGGCACTCCGTCGGCCATCGTCCGCCGGTAGGCGGCCTCGAAGGCCGTCCCCCGCGACCCCGGGAATTCGGCCCAGTAGTCCTTGCCGACAATGTCGGCCGCCGGCCGCCCGAGGAGGCCCTCGGCCCGGGGGTTGACGTAGGTGAACCGCCAGCCGCGGTCCAGGCCAATGAAGGCGTCGGTAATGCTGTCGAGGATCGTCCGGGCCCGCTCGTCCGCCCGCCGGCCGTCCCGGTCCCGTTCGCGGGCCTGCACGGCGACCGCGGCGAACCCCGCCAGGCTCGTGACCACCCGGGCGTCCTCGGCGTCGAATAGCCGACCCGGGTCGTGGGCGGCGACCCAGACCGTGCCGACCGCCGTCCCGCCGCGGTAGAACGGGACCAGCAGCACTTCGGCGACCGCGGGCGTCAAGGCCGCGACGGGCGGGAAGTGGCGGGCCGGGTCGGCCATGAGCTGGGTGGCGTTCCGGTCAAGGACGGTGCCGCACGGGCTGAACGCCCGGGGCATCGTGCCGCCGCGGTAGGGGGCGAACGCCCCGGCCGTGGCGTGCCAGCGGAACACTTCCCGGTCGCCGTCACGTTCGGCAAGGCTGACGCCGGCCGACCCGGCCCGGCACAACTCCAGGGCGGCGTCCGCGAGTTGTTGCAACACGGCGTCCGGGGCCTCGGCCATCGCCCGGGCGAGGGCGACGAGGGCGCTGTTCTCGGCCGCGTGGTCGGGCGGGCGGGCCGGCCGGCGGGCGAGCTCCGCCGTCGTCACGACCGCGTCCAGGCTCGCGGGGGCCGGGCTACCCGGGTCAAGCTCGTTCGGGCGTTCGCTCATGGCCGGGGGGTGGCTACCGCCTCGCGGTCTGGCGGGATGGGGGAGGGGCGGGCGCGGGACGACCGGCCGTTGTCGTAATCGTATGCTTCGGGGGGCCCCCCCGTGATTCCGGGCCTGCCGGCGACGGGCTCGGGGCCGGCGGCTAGGGGGCGGCGGCGTCGAGTCCGGGCCGGCTGACCCGCCCCCGACGACGGGAACGGATCACGGGCCGGGGCGCTGGACGCCACGGCCCCGATATTTGGTACACTCCAAGGGGAGGCGGAACGACGAGCCGGGGAGCGCAAGATGCGGGACGGACGTGGGCCGGCCGTCGGGCTGGTTGGGTTCGGCATGATCGTCGAGGAGACGTACCTCCCGGCGTTCGAGCGGGCGGCCGCCGCGCGGCTTGTGGCCGCCGCCACACGCACCGGGAGCCGCGTCGCCCGCTACCTCGCCGACCCGGCCCGCAGGCTGCCGCCGTTCGCCAACCTCGCCGGCCCGGACGCGGCCGCCGACCTCGCGCGGGCGGACGTGGACGCCGTCTGCGTGGCGACGCCGGACGACCGCCACTTCGCCCCCGCCCTCGCCGCACTGGAAGTGGGAAAGCACGTCCTGATCGAGAAGCCGTCCGTCCTGTCCCTGGCCGACCTCGACCGGCTCGTCGCGGCCGCCGACCGGGCCGGGGTGCTGGCGAAGGTCGTTTATCACAAGCTCCTCGACCCCGACCACAAGGCCCTCCGTACGCTCGTTTCCGACGGCGTCTTGAAGCACGTCAACAACGGCTATTGCTCGCTGCTGGAGCCGAAATCGGTGGCCGCCGGGCAGTTCGCCGAGTGGGTGACGGGCCGCAACCCGGCGACCTATGTGGCCGTCCATTACCTCAAGCTCATCGACTTTACCTTCGGCCCCGACTGGGAGCTGGCCCGGGTGACGGCCACCGGCCAGCGTGGGATCGTCGGGCCGGCCGACGGTCCGACGTGGGACTCGGTTCAGACGCAGGTCGTCTACCGCCACCCCGGCGGCCGCGAGGCGGCGTTCGACATCCACACCAGTTGGGTGACGCCGGACGACTTCCCGGGGTACGTCGAGCAGGAGGTCCAGTTCCGCTTCGACAACGGGGTGTGGGCCGCCAGCCAGCGGAAGCGGGGGGTGGAACTCGCCGTCGAGGGGCGGACGCCGCACACCCTCAAGAACACGCCCAACCACCACTACAACGCGAACCTCCTCGAACCGTGGGGCGACCGCGGCCGGCGGGGGTACGGGGTGGAGGCGGTCACGCGGTTTTTCGAGGAAGTGACGGCGGTCGAAGCCGGCGGCCCGCCCGGGGAAAGGGACGCGCGGTTGGCGCGGGTGCGGGGCCTGGCGTACAACGACCTCTCCGCCGACCGCAACGTGGTGGCCGCCGTGCAGGCCGTCGAAGCGATCCTCTCCCGCGCCGCGGGCGGCCGCCCGGGGTGCGTGGCCGTGGTCAACGGCCCGGCCGGCGGGCTGGCCCTGCTCGAACCGGGGTCGGCCGATGTCACCGTGCTTTACGAGGGCCGGGTCTGAACGCCCGAGGATTGCCATGACGCACCCCATCGAACACCCCGGCGAGCCGGCCGCGAACGCCGTCCGGGCCGACGCCCTCCGCTACGAGCCGCGGTCGCTGCGGACGTTCACCCCGTCCCAGGCCGTGCTCTCCCGCAGCGCCGGGTGCTACCACTGGACGCCCGACGGCCGCCGGCTGTACGACTTCACGTCCGGCGTGCTGGTCGCCAACCTGGGGCACAACCCGGCCCGCTGGCTGGACCTCTTCGCCAGCTACATGGGCTGGCCGGCCGGCGCGACGCCCCCGCCGGCGGGGGTGCCGGCCGGGTACGTCGCGGCCGCCCCGATGACCGCTTACAACGCCGTCACCCCGCTCGAAGCCGAGGCCAGCCGCCGGCTCGTGGAGGTCATGCGCCGCTCGGCCGGCGGCGGGCGGATGGAGCAGGTGGTGTGGGCCGCGTCCGGGTCCGAGGCGGTGCAGAAGGCCCTGTGGGCGGCCCTGGCCCGCGACCCGGCCCGCCCGCTCATCCTCGCCACCCGCCGCGGCTTCCATGGCAAAAAGGGGCTGGCGGCGGCCGTCACCGGCTCCGAACACGACCCCGACCGCGACCCGCGGGTGAAGTTCATCGCCTTCCCGATGGCCGAGTGCGACGACGTATCCCGCCGCGGCGATGTGTTCGACCCGGCCCCGTACGCCCGCGAACTCGACGCCCTGAAGCGGGAACACGGGAAGGCGATCGGCACCCTCATCACGGAGCCGTACCTGGGCGGGGGCGGCTCGTACCACCCGCCGGCCGCGTACCTGCAACTCCTCGAACGCTTCTGCCGCGAAAACGACGTGCTCTTCATCCTCGACGAAGTGCAGGCCAACTTCGGCCGCACGAACCGGCTCTTCGCCTACGAAAGCTACGGCGTCGAGCCGGACGTTGTGATCCTGGGCAAGGGCCTCGGCAACGGCGTGCCGGTGGCCGCCGCGGTGGGCCGGGCGGACGCCTTCGCGGCCCTCGACTACGGCTACACGTCCGACACCTGGAGCGGCAACCCACTCAACTGTGCCTCGGTGCTGGCCACCTTGGACGAGTTCGAAGCCGGGGACGTGCTGGCCGCCGCCCGCCGGTCGTCGGCCGTGGTCGAGGCGGGTTTGATGCGGATGAAGGAACTCCCCTTCATCGCCCACGTCCGCGGCGAGGCCGGCGGCATGGTCTGGGGCGTGGAGGCGAAGGAGTACGCCGGGCGGGCGGCGGCCGCGTGGGCGAACGCCCTGGTCCTGGCCGGCTACCGGGGCGACGGCCGCGGCACCGACGGCGTCCACCTCCTCGGCCCGCTCTCGGGCACGGTCGTCCGCGTCGCCCCGCCGCTAACGATCACCCCCGACGAGGCCGCCGCCGGGGTCGGGCTGTTGGCCCGTGCGGCCGCCCGACTGCTCGACTAAATCGGCGGCCGCTACCAGATTCTCCCGCTTTTTTCGCGTCGAATCGTCCTAATACCCTGGCAACAATGGGCATCCGAAGACCGCTCCCAAATAAGTGGTAGCGTGGGAGCCGTGGCGAATTTGGTGCGAATTCGCGCTACCGACCTGTGTTTCGTACCCGCCCGCTACTTCTCCTCGACGGCGTACAGGTGGCGTTCGCCCCGCAGGAAGAGCGTCTTGCCGCTCACCACCGGGGAGGCGTCCACCGGCTCGCCGAGCTTGTTCGCGGCCAGCACCTCGGGCTTGTCGCCGGCCTTCAGCACGAGGGTGGTGCCGGCCCGGTCGGTGAAGTAGAGGCGGCCGGCGGCGGCCACGGGGGAGGAGTAGAACGACCCCACGCCCGAGAGCCGCTCGCCCGTCAGCAGCGGCTTGCCGGTCCTGGCGTCCAGCACCGTCAGCACCTCGTTGTTCCCCTGCGTGAAGTAGAGCCGGCCGTCGTAGAGCAGCGGCGACGGGACGTAGGGCGTCCCCTTCGCGTACCGCCACGCCACCTTGCCGGCCTCCTTCAGGTCGCCCGTCGAGTCGAGCGGCACGGCGACGGCGGCCGCCCCGCGGTAACCGCTCACGACGTAAGCCACGCCGCCGGCCGCCACCGGCGACGGGATGGCGTTCGTGGTCATGCCGCCCGCCGCCCAAATCTCCTTGCCGTCGGCCAGGTCGTAGGACCGCACGCGGGTGGTGCCGTTCACGACCACCTGCGTCCGCCCGGCGTGGTCCACCACCAGCGGCGTGTTCCAACTCGTCTTCTCGTCGCGGGCCGCCTCCCACCTCGTCTCGCCGGTCGCGGCGTTCAGCACGATCAGCTTCGAGCCCTCCTCCTGGTCCCAGTTCAACACCAGTGAGTCGCCGCGGACCACCGGCGTGACGGCCTCGCCCCACCCGAGCCGGCTGTGGATGCGGCCGAGGTCGCGCCGCCAGAGTTGTTTGCCGGCGAGGTCGAACGCGAACACGCCGAACGACCCGAAGGAGGCGTACAGCCGTTGGCCGTCGGTGGCCGGCGACCCGGCGGCGTAGGAGTGGGACGGGTGGTGCCCCTCGTGCGGGACCGCCTCGGCGGCCACCTTGCTCCACTTCGTCTTCCCCGTCTCGCGGTCGAGGGCGTGGACCTCGAAGCGGTAGAAGTGCCGCGGCGGGTTGGTCTTCGTCTGGTACTTCGGATCGACCTTCGGCAACTCGTCGGGCTTCGCCTCGCGGTCGGTCTTGACGGCCGTGAGGAGGAACACCTGGTCGCCCCACACGACCGGCGTGGCGCTCCCGCGGCCGGGCAGTTCAACCTTCCACTTCACGTTCGTCGTCGCGTCCCAGGTCGTCGGCGGGTTCGCACCGGGGGGGGCGACGCCGTCGGCCGTGGGGCCGCGCCACGCCGGCCAATTGGTCATGGGCGGTGCGTCGGCGGCGAGCGCGACCACCGACGCGGCGAACACGGCGGCGAGTGCGAGTGTCTTCGGCATGGGTGGAACCTCCGCCGGCACGATACGGAGCGGCCGTCGGGTTTTGTAGGGTGGTTCGAGTCTTCGAGGCCCACGTCGGTGAGCTTCGCCCCGGGCGGGGGATTCGGTCGCGGGGCCGACCTCAACCCACCCTAAAAGGCCGGCACAACCTTTGCGACCCGAGTCTCGCGCAGCCCGGGCTGCGGGACCGCGTCCTTCCATCGAGGGCTATGCGCATGACCCTTCGCAGGGTGTGGGCACCGGGTTGCCTGTTCGCCACGCTCGTCGGGGCGGCGGTCGGCTGCCGGCCGGCGGCCGGGCCGGCCCCCGAGGCGGTCAAGCCCGTCGTCCCCGTCAGCCACCCGGTGCAGCGTGAGGTGACGGAGTACGTCGAGTACACCGGCCGGGCCGACGCCGTCGAGTCGGTCGGCGTCCGGGCCCGGGTCACGGGGTACTTGCAGCAGGCCCCGTTCAAGGAGGGGGCCGAGGTCAAGAAGGGCGACCTCCTGTTCGAGATCGACCCCCGCCCGTACCAGGCCCAGTTCGACCAGGCGGCCAGCCAGGTGGCGGTGAACGAGGCGTCCCTTACGCTCGCCAAGGCGAACCTGGAACGGACTCAGTCGATCTTCGCCAAGGGGGCCGGGAGCCAGCAGGACGTGGACACGGGCCGGGCCTCGGTGGACGAGGCCGACGCCCGGGTGAAGGCGGCGAAGGCGACCGTCGAACTCTACAAGCTCAACCTCGGGTTCACCCGCGTCGCGTCCCCGATCGACGGGCAGGTGAGCCGGTACTACTACACGCTCGGCAACCTCGTCAACCAGGACTCGACGCTGCTGACCACCGTCGTGTCGGTGGACCCGATGTACGCCTACTTCGACATGGACGAGCGGACCAGCCTCCGCATCCGCAACGCCATCAACGCGGGAAAGATCAGGGGGCGGTCCGAGGGCAACGACCTGCCCGTGCTGATGGGCCTCGAAGGCGAGGAGGGGTTCCCGCACAAGGGGGTGCTGAACTTCTCCAACAACGTGGTCAACCCGGCCACCGGCACCATCGCCATCCGCGGGGTGTTCCCCAACCCGAAGCCGGAGGGCGGCCGGCGGCTCATCTCCCCCGGCATGTTCGTCCGCATCCGCCTCCCCATCGGCCAGCCGCGGCAGGCGCTGCTGGTCGTCGACCGCGCCCTCGGGTCGGACCAGGGGCTCAAGTACGCCTACGTGGTGGACGCCGACAAGAAGGTGCAGTACCGCCGGGTGCGGGTCGGCCCGCTGGAGGACGACGGCCTGCGGGTGATCGAGGAGGGGCTGAAGGCGGACGACTGGGTGGTGGTGGGGGCGCTCCAGCAACTCCGCCCGAAGATGGACGTGGACCCCGAGCCGACGGAGATGCCGCGGCCCGGGGCACCCGCCCCGCCGCCCCCGGCCGGCAACGCCCCGGAGCCGAAGGGCAAGCCGAACCCGAACGCCCCGCCCGGTCCCGGCCCCAGTGCCGGCCCGGCCGGCGACCCGAACGTCCCCCACGCCGGCCCCGCCGGCGGCCCGAAACGCTGAGGGCCGCCCGCCGTGTTCAGCCGCTTCTTCATCGACCGGCCGATCTTCGCCTCCGTCCTCTCCATCGTCATCACGATCGCGGGCGGGCTGGCCCTGGCCGTCCTCCCGGTCGCCCAGTACCCGGCGATCAGCCCGCCGGCCGTGACGGTGTCGATCAGCTACCCCGGGGCGAGCGCCCAGGTGGTGGCCGACACCGTGGCTGCCCCCATCGAGCAGCAGGTGAACGGCATCCCGGGGATGCTCTACCTGTCGAGTAACTCGGGGAACGACGGCAGTTACTCGCTCACCGTCACGTTCGAGATCGGCACCGACCTGAACACCGCCCTGGTGATGGTCCAGAACCGGGTGCAGCTCGCCATCCCGATCCTACCGTCGGCCGTGCAGCTCCAGGGCATCACCGTCCGCAAGCGGACGCCGGACATCCTCCAGGTCATCAACTTCACGTCCGACGGGCGGTACGACAACCTCTACCTGAGCACCTTCGCCACGGCGAACGTGCGGGACGAACTCTTGCGCCTGGAGGGCGTGTCGGACATCACCCTGTTCGGCCAGCGGGACCTGTCGATGCGGGCGTGGCTCGACCCGCAGAAGCTCGCCGCCCGCAACCTCACGGCGATGGACGTGGCGGCCGCGATCCGCTCGCAGAACGTGGAGGCCGCCCCGGGCCGGGTCGGCCAGCCGCCGGGCGGGCTGACGCGCTCTTTCCAGTTCCCGCTCGACGCCCTCGGCCGGCTCTCCGTCCCCGAGCAGTTCGGCGACATCATCATCAAGGCCGGCCCGGGCACCCGCCCGCAGGCCCTCGTGGCGACCGCCGCGGGCACCACCGCCGGGCCGGGCGGGCCGGGGTCCAACCCGTTCGGCAGTGCCACGACCGCCGGTGCGATGACGGGCAACGACGCGGGGGGCACCGCCACGGCGGCGGGTTCGTCCGCGTGGTCGGCCGGCGGCACGGCGGGCACGAGCGGCACGAGTTCGTCGTCCGGTCCGACCACCTCCTCGGGCACGTCGTCCGGCGGCAGTTCGCTCGGCAGCGGCCCCGCGACGGGCGGCACCGCGACGGGCGGCCAGACGACCACCGCCGACCCCGCCGCGACCACCGCGGACGACCCGAACGGCATGACCGCCGGCCAGCCGTCGGGCGTGGCGACGCCCGACACCGGCGGCGGGGGCGGGGGAAGCGCCGCGAGTGCGGCGGCGTCCCGGACGGGCGGCACGGTCGGGGCCGACGGCCTCGCCGGCGGGTCGCTCGACGGCGGGGCGTTCCCGTCGTCGCCGGTGGTGCGGCTGCGGGACGTGGCCCGCGTGGTATTGGGGGCGTCGCAGTACAACAACGGCGCGACGTTCGACGGCAAGCCGTCCGTCGGCCTCGCCATCCGCCTCCTCCCCGGCTCGAACGCCCTCGCGGTGGCCGACCGCGTGAAGGCCCGGATGAACGAGCTGAAGGGCGAGTTCCCCGCCGGCATCGACTACGCCATCGCCTACGACACCACCCCGTTCATCCGCGAATCCATCGCCGACGTGCAGTGGACGCTCTTCGAGGCCGTCGGCCTCGTCGCCCTCGTCGTGCTGCTGTTCCTCCAGAGCTGGCGGGCGACGCTCATCCCCATGATCGCGGTGCCGGTCGCCATCCTCGGCACGTTCGCCGTCATGCTCGCCCTCGGGTTCACGGTCAACAACATCTCCCTGTTCGGGCTGGTGCTGGCCATCGGCATCGTGGTGGACGACGCCATCGTCGTCGTGGAGAACGTCGAGCGGTGGCTGGAGCGCGGCCTGGCCCCGAAGGAAGCCGCGTACAAGGCGATGGAGGAGGTGACGGGGCCGGTGGTGGCCATCGCCCTCGTGTTGTGTGCCGTGTTCGTCCCGTGCGCGTTCGTCGGCGGCGTGCCGGGGCAGTTCTACCGCCAGTTCGCCGTCACCATCACGGCCAGCACCGTCCTCTCAACGATCAACTCGCTCACCCTCAGCCCGGCCCTCGCCGCCCTCATTCTGAAGCCGCACACGACGGCCGCGGCCCCGTCGGTCGTCGGCCGCGTGACCGGCGTCGTCTTCTACCCCTTCGCGCTCGTCGGCCGGCTGTTCAACCGCACGTTCGAGGCGGGCACGGCGGCCTACGCCCGGGTCGTCGGGTGGCTCCTGCGGGTGAGCCTGCTCGTGCTGGTGCTCTACGGCGGGCTGCTGTTCCTCACGTACCGCGTGTTCACCACGGCCCCGGTCGGGTTCGTCCCCGAGCAGGACCAGGGGCGGCTCATCGTGAGCGTCCAGCTCCCCGACTCGGCCGCCCTCCAGCGGACCGAGGAGGTGATGACGGCGGTGGACCGCATCGCCCTGAGCACGCCCGGGGTGGCCCACACCACGTCCACCGCCGGCACGTCGCTCTTGGCCGGGGCGAACAGCTCGAACTTCGGCAGCGTGTTCCTCATCCTCAAGCCGTTCCGCGAGCGGCAGGCCCCGGAACTGAGGGCGAACGCCATCATGGCCAGGCTCCGGAAGGAGTTCGCCTCCGCCGTGAAGGACGCCGACGTGAAGGTCTTCGGCTCCCCGGCCGTCCCCGGGCTGGGCGTCGCCGGCGGGTGGCAGGTGCTCGTCGAGGACCGCGGCGGGATCGGGCTGGGCGGCCTCCAGAAGCAGGCCGACGCCCTCGTCGCCAAGCTCCAGAAGGAGCCGGCCCTCGTCGGCGTGCTGACGCAGTTCCGGTCCCGGACGCCGCAACTCTACCTGGACGTGGACCGGACGAAGGTGCAGGCGTTGGGCGTGAACCTCAACGACGTGAACCAGACGATGCAGATCGAGCTCGGGTCGCTGTACGTGAACAGCTTCACCGCGCTCGGCCGGCAGTGGCAGGTGACGCTCCAGGCCGAGGGGGAGTTCCGCCAGCGGACCGAGGACGTGAACCTCCTGGCCGTCCGCAACGCGACCGGCGACATGGTCCCGCTCGGCACCCTCGTCAAGCTCCGCGAGGTGAACGGGCCGGTGTCGGTCCAGCGGTACAACCTCTACACCGCCGCCGCGGTCAGCGGCAACGTCCGGCCGGACGTGAGTTCCGGGGACGCGATCGCGGCCGTAAACCGCGTGTCCGCCGAGAGCCTGCCGCGGGCCATGATGACCGAGTGGACGGCCCTGTTCTACCTGCAAATCCGCACCGGCGACACGGCCATCTACGTCTTCGGGCTGGCCGTCGTGTTCGTGTTCCTGGCCCTCGCCGCCCTGTACGAGAGCTGGGCCCTTCCGCTGGCCGTCATCCTCGTCGTGCCGCTCTGCCTGCTCTGCTCGGTCGGCGGGGTGCTGCTCTCGGGCAAGTCGGTGGACATCTTCGTGCAGATCGGGCTGATCGTGCTGGTGGGGCTGGCGTGCAAGAACGCCATCCTGATCGTCGAGTTCGCGGAGGTGTTGCACAAGGGGGGGAAGCCGCGGCGGGAGGCGGCGGTGGAGGCGAGCCGGCTGCGGGTGCGGCCGATCCTGATGACCTCGCTGGCGTTCATCCTCGGCGTGGTGCCGCTGGTGCTGGCGTCCGGTGCCGGGGCCGAGATGCGGCGGAGCCTGGGCATCGCGGTCTTCAGCGGGATGATCGGGGTGACGGCGTTCGGCGTCTTCCTCACGCCCGTCTTCTTCGACCTCATCCAGCGGGGCGTGGACGCGACGGAGTTCTCGTCCGCGGCGGCCCGGTGGGGGGGGGCGGCCCTCGTGGGCGGGCTGCTCGGCGTCACGGCCGCGTTCCTCCTCGCCCGCCTGGGTGTGGGTCGAATGCCGTGGTCGGCGGTCGCGGGCGGCGGGGCCGGGGCGGCCCTCGGCGTGCTGGTCCCGTTGTTGCGGGGGTGGCTGGCCCGGCGGCGGATCAAGGGGAACCGGCCGTGATCTCGCACTTCTTCATCGACCGGCCGATCTTCGCGTCGGTCCTGTCCATCGTCATCACCCTGGCCGGGGCGGTGGCCGTGTTCACCCTCCCGGTGTCGCAGTACCCGGACGTGACGCCGCCGACGGTGGTGGTGACGGCCGTCTACCCCGGGGCCAACGCCTTGACCGTGCAGGACACCGTGGCGTCCCCCATCGAGGAGCAGGTGAGCGGCGTCGAGAACATGATGTACATGTCCTCCCAGTGCACCAACGACGGGGCGTACACCCTCACCATCACGTTCAAGCTCGGCACCGACTCGGACATCGCCCAGGTCCTCGTCCAGAACCGCGTGAACCTCGCCCAGCCGGTCGTCCCCCTGCTCGTCCAGCGGCAGGGGATCGTGGTGAAGAAGCAGTCGCCCAGCACGCTCATGATCGTCAACCTCGTGTCGCCCGACGGCCGCTACCCGGACACCTACCTGAGCAACTACGCGACCATCGAGGTGCGGGACGAGCTGGGCCGGGTGCCGGGCGTGGGCGGGGTCGGGTACCTCGGCCAGCGGGACTATTCGATGCGGGCGTGGCTCGACCCGGACAAGCTGGCGTCCCTCAACCTGACGGCGACCGACGTGGTGACCGCCATCACCCAGCAGAACGTCCAGGTGGCGGCCGGGCAGATCGGCCAGCAGCCGGTGCCGAGGGGGCAGCAGTTCCAGCTCACCATCAACACCCGCGGCCGGCTCGTGGACCCCGACGAGTTCGGCGACATCATCGTGAAGGTGGGGCAGGGCGGCCCGGCCGGGGCCCAGAACGCGCAGGGGGCCACGGGGGCGGCCGCCATCGCCGGGGCCGCCGGCGCGACCACGGCCGGGACGGCGGGGGCGACCACGGCCACGTCCTCGACGGCCGGCTCGGGGCTCAACGCCGCCGTCGTCCGCCTGCGGGACGTGGTGACGCCGCTGCGGGAAGTGGTGGACGAGTCGGGCCGCAAGCAGCCGGTCGGCGGGGTCCAACTGGCCGCGCAGCAGTACGACCAGACGGCCACCCTCGACGGCCAGCCGACGGTCGCCCTCACCGTCTACGGCCTGCCCGGGGCCAACGCCCTCCAGACGGCCGACGGCATCTACAAGAAGATGGAGGAGCTGAAGAAGCGGTTCCCCGAGGGGATCGACTACCGCATCGTGTACGACACCACGCCGTTCATCGACCAGTCGGTGAAGGAGGTGTACCGCACGCTGCTGGAGGCCGTCGTCCTCGTGGCCGTGGTCGTCCTCGTGTTCCTGCAAAGCTGGCGGGCGGCCATCATCCCGCTCGTGGCCGTGCCGGTCGCCGTCGTCGGCACGTTCGCCGTCATGGCCGCCCTCAAGTTCTCCCTCAACAACCTGACCCTGTTCGGGCTGGTGCTGGCCATCGGCATCGTGGTGGACGACGCCATCGTCGTCGTGGAGAACGTCGAGCGGTGGCTGGAGAAGGGGCTCGACCCGAAGGAGGCGACGCGGAAGGCGATGGACGAGGTGACCGGGCCGGTCGTCGCCATCGCCCTCGTCCTGTCGGCGGTGTTCATCCCGGCCGCCTTCATCACCGGCGTCACCGGCCAGTTCTTCCGCCAGTTCGCCGTCACCATCGCCGTCAGTACGCTCATCTCGGCGTTCAACTCGCTCACCCTCAGCCCGGCCCTCGCCGCGATCCTGTTGAAGCCGAAGGACGCCCCGAAGGACGCCGTGACGCGCGGCCTCGACTTCTTACTGGGGTGGTTCTTCCGCCTATTCAACCGGGCCTTCGGGGCCGCCACGAACGGGTACGCCCGGGCCGTCGGCCACCTCCTGCGGCTGAGCCCCGTCGTGCTGGTCGTGTACGGCGGGCTGCTGTTCCTGACGTACCGCGAGTTCGTCCGCACGCCGACCGGGTTCGTGCCCCAGCAGGACAAGGGGTATCTCATCCTGAACGTCCAGCTCCCCGACTCGGCGTCGGTCGAGCGGACGCGGCGGGCGATGGCCCGGATCGAGAAGGTGGCCCTCGCCACGCCCGGGGTGGCCCACACCGTCGCCATCTCCGGGCAGTCGCTCATCCTCAACGCGAACGCCCCGAACCTGGGGTCGATGTACGTCATGCTCGCCCCGTTCGCGGACCGGGCGGCGGCCGACGCCGTCGCCCGCGAACTCGAAAAGCGCTGCCGGACGGAGGCCCGCGGGGCGTCGGTGACGGCGTTCGGGGCACCCCCCCTCGAGGGGCTCGGCACCACCGGCGGGTTCAAGCTCGTGGTCGAGGACCGCGGCAACCTGGGGCTGGCCGAGTTGCAGCGGGTGAGCGACGAGATCGTGGCCGAGGGGAACAGGACGCCCGGCCTGCAGGGGCTGTTCAACAGCTCGCGGTTCGACACGCCGTGGGTGTTCCTCGATGTCGACCGGACGAAGTGCCTGTCGCTCGGCGTGAGCGTGTCGGAGGTGTTCGATGCCCTGCAGTACAACTTCGGGTCGTTCTACGTGAACAACTTCAACGAGTTCGGCCGCAACTGGCAGGTGAACGTCCAGGCCGACCCGCAGTTCCGCGACCGGGTGCGGGACGTGGGCCAACTCCAGGTGCGGAGCAACACCGGGCGGATGATCCCGCTGCGGACGTTCCTGCGGGTGAAGGACACGAGCGGGCCGGTGCTGGTCCAGCGGTACAACCTCTACCCGGCGGCGTCGGTGACCGGGAACGTGACCCCCGGCACGAGCAGCGGGCAGGTGGTGCCGCTCATGGAGCGGATCGCCGCGAAGGCGACCCCGCGGGCGATGACGGTCGACTGGACGGAGCTGACCTACCTCCAGAACCAGGCCGGCAACACGGCCGCGTACGCCTTCGTCCTGGCCGTGGTGTTCGTCTTCCTCGTGCTGGCCGCCCAGTACGAGAGCTGGAAGCTGCCGCTAGCCGTCATCCTCGTCGTGCCGATGTGCCTCCTTTTCGCCGTGATCGGGGTGAACGTCGCCGGGCAGGACGTCAGCATCTTCACCCAGATCGGGCTGATCGTGCTGGTCGGGCTGGCGTGCAAGAACGCCATCCTGATCGTCGAGTTCGCCCGGGAACGGCAGGCCGCGGGGAAGACGCCGCGGGAGGCGGCGGTGGAGGCTAGCCGGCTGCGACTGCGGCCGATCCTGATGACGAGCTTCGCGTTCATCTTCGGGGTGGTGCCGCTGGTGATCGCCGAGGGGGCCGGGGCCGAGATGCGGCGGAGCCTCGGCGTCGCCGTGTTCGCCGGGATGCTCGGGGTCACCCTGTTCGGCATCTTCCTGACGCCCGTGTTCTACGCGGTCGTGCAGTCGATCGGCGGCAACCGCCCGCCGGCCCCGGCGCCGGCCCCGGAGCCGGAGCCGGAGCCGCCGCCCGCCGCGACGGCGGCGTAAGGGTTCCGCCGCCGCGTATGTATAAGCCAGGTCCGCCCGCCGCCGCGGGCGGGCGTTCGCCCCGCCCCCGCTCCTCACCCCCAGGACGCCCCCATGACCGCCACCCAGGGTTACGCCGCCCAGGCCGCCGACGCCCCGCTCGCCCCGTTCGCGTTCGAGCGCCGCGACCCGCTGCCGACCGACGTGGAGATCGACATCCTCTACTGCGGCGTCTGCCACTCGGACCTGCACACCGCCCGCAACGAGTGGAAGGGGACGACCTACCCGGTCGTGCCCGGGCACGAGATCGTCGGCCGCGTCACCCGCGTCGGGAGCGAGGTCAAGGGCTTCAAGGCGGGCGACCTCGCGGGCGTCGGCTGCCTCGTCGACTCGTGCCGCACCTGCCCCGACTGCAAGGACGGGCTGGAGCAGTACTGCACCGGCGGAATGGTGTTCACGTACAACAGCCCCGACAAGCACATGCCCGGGAAGCAGACCTACGGCGGGTACTCGACCCGCGTCGTGGTCGACCACCACTTCGTGCTGCACGTCCCCAAGAACCTCGACCTCAAGGGCGTCGGCCCGCTCCTGTGCGCCGGCATCACGACGTATTCGCCGATCAGGCACTGGAAGGTCGGGAAGGGGCAGAAAGTCGGCGTCGTCGGCCTCGGCGGGCTCGGGCACATGGGGGTGAAGTTCGCCCACGCCTTCGGGGCCCACACGGTCCTGTTCACGACCTCGCCCGGGAAGGCGGCCGACGCCAAGCGGCTCGGGGCCGACGAGGTCGTGGTGTCGAAGAACGCGGACGAGATGGCCGCCCACGCCAACAGCTTCGACTTCATCCTCAACACGGTCGCCGCGTCGCACGACCTCGACGCCTTCACCGCGCTGCTGAAGCGGGACGGCACGATGGTGCTGGTGGGCGTGCCCGAACACCCGCACCCGTCGCCGTCGGTCGGGAACCTGATCTTCCGCCGGCGGGCGATCGCCGGGTCGCTCATCGGCGGCATCGCCGAGACGCAGGAGATGCTCGACTTCTGCGGCGAGAAGGGGATCGTGTCGGACGTGGAGGTGATCCCGATGGACGGCATCAACACGGCCTACGAGCGGATGCTCAAGGGCGACGTGAAGTACCGCTTCGTGATCGACCTGGCGTCGCTCAAGGGGTAAGGCGGCAGCCCGGGCGGGAAAATTGTCGCGGGGCGGGCCGAGCCGTCGTTATTCTGGTGGGCGGCCTCAGCCGCCCGCACAACCCCACTTCCCGCCCGGAGACGCCCGTGCGACTCGCCGCCCTCCTGCTCACGTCCGCGATCCTGGCCACCCCCGTCGTCGCGGCCGAGCCGAAGCCCGCCGCCGCGCCCGTCCGCGTCGCCGTGTACGCCGACGAGGGGGCGTTGAAGAAGCGGGGGTCGGTCGCCGACGGCGTCGACGAGATGGCCGGCTTCAAGGCCGAACTCGTGACCGCGGCCGACATCCGGGCGGGCAAACTCAAGGACTTCAAGGTCGTGATCCAGCCGGGCGGGAGCGGGTCGGTTCAGGGGAAGGCGCTGGGGGAGGAGGGCCGGGCGGCGATCAAGGGGTTCGTGAAGGGGGGCGGCGGGTACGTCGGCATCTGCGCCGGGTCGTACCTCGCCAGTCGGACCTACGACTGGTCGCTGCACATCCTCGACGCCGAGGTGCTCGACCGCGCCCACTGGGCCCGCGGCACCGGGGAAGTCGTGCTCGACCTGAAGCCGACGGGCAAGGACTTCTTCGGCCGCAAGGGCGACGACATCCGCGTCTATTACGGGCAGGGGCCGCTCCTGGCCCCGGGCAAGGACCCGGCCATCCCCGACTACGAGGAGCTGGCCAGCTACGCGACCGAGATCCACTCGAAGGGCGGGGCCCAGCCGGGGGTGATGAAGGGGACGACGGCCGCCGCCCGGGGGACGTTCGGCGGCGGCCGGGTGTTCTGCTGGAGCCCGCACCCGGAGAAGACCGACCCGACCCACGACCTGTTCCACAAGGCGGTCGCCTGGGCGGCCGGGAAGTAGCCGCCACGGGCCGTCAGTCGCGGGCCGGCCTCGGGTCGGGGGCCGGTTCGAGCGGCAGGGCCTGGGCGTACTCGCCGGGGAAGCCGCCCGCCTTCCGGATCTCGACCTTGCGGAAGAAGATCTCCCCCTGGAGCGACTGGAGGCGGATGCGGCCGCGGGTGAGCGGCACGTCGGCCGGGGTGCCGGGCTTGCGGGACCGGGCTAGGGCCACCACCGGCACGTCGTTGAGGACGTGGACGGCCGTGTCGCCGACGCAGACGATCGCCGCCCGGTTCCACTTCCCGAACGGGGCCTCCTTCGCCCCCGGGGCCGGAACGAACCGGCCGGCCGGGCTTAAGGGCATCACCCCGCCGTCCCGCAACTCCCCCCGGTCGATCCGGAGCAGGTCGTTCCGCCGGACGTAGCTCCCCGCCTGCTGGATGTGGAGTTCCATCCCGTGCGTCCCGGGGGCCCCCACGTCGCCGGTGCAGTGGTAGCGGACGCTCGCCAGGTGGAGCCCCCCGGACCCCGCCCAGCGGTACTCGAACCGCAGGTGGTAGTTCTCGAACTCCCGCTCCGTCTCCAGCCCGACCGTCCCGGTGCCCGACCCCCGGAGGACCGGCCAGGTGTCGAACCGGGCGAACGTGAACTCCCCCTTCGGGCGGTTCCCGGCGGCCGCGGGGACCGGCTTCCACCCGGCGAAGGTGGTGTGGTCGAGGAGCTGCTCCCAGGTATCGACCTCGTCGGCGACGACCGGCGGGGTCGTCGGCGGGGCCGGGGGCGGTGTGGGCTCGTCGGCGAAGTACCCGTTGCCGACCGCGACCCCGGCGACCGCGGCCGCGAGGAGGGCGAGTGCCCCGAGCGCGACGCCTACTCGCTTCCGCGGGCGGGGCGGCGCGAGCAGGGCGAGCAGGTCGGCGAGCATCGCCTCGGCCGACGGGTAGCGGTCGGCCGGCCGGGGGGCCATCGCCCGCCGCACCACCCGCGCCACCGGGGCGGGCACGGCCGGGTTCAGGTCGCGGGGGTCGGGGTCGGGCCGGCGGATTTGGCTGGCCACCACCTCCGTGACCGACGCCCCCGCGAACGGGGCCCGGCCGGTGAGCAGGGCGAAGAACGTGGCCCCGAGGCCGAAGACGTCGGTCTGCCGGCTGACGGCCCCGCTCGTCCGCTGCTCCGGCGACATGTACGACGGCGTGCCGGCCACCACCCCGCCCGCGGCCCCGCCGTCCCCGGCCGTCGCCAGGCTGAAGTCGGTGAGCTTGGCCAGGACCGCCCCGCCGGACGGCTTCGACCCGCCGTCGGTGGCCGCCGGCCCGCCGGGCAGGAGGACGTTCGCCGGCTTGATGTCGAGGTGGAGGAACCCGGCGTCGTGGATGGCCGCCAGCCCCCGGCAGGTGTCGGCCACGACCGCCGCGGCCGCCCGCCAGTCGAGCGGCCCGCCCTTCTGGAGGCGGTCCGCCGCCGTGCCCCCCGTCACCCGCTCCAGCACGAGGTAGACGACGCCGTCGGCCTCGCCCACATCGAACAGCGCGACCACGTTCGGGTGCATCAGTTGGCCGGCGAGGCGGGCCTCGTGGATGAGCCGGTCGCGGGCCCGGGGGTCGGCCAGGAGGGCGTCGGGCAGCACCTTGACCGCCACCTTGCGGGCGATGAGCGGGTCTTCCGCCTCGTACACCACGCCCATGCCGCCGCGGCCGAGGACGCCGGTGAGCCGGTACTTGCCGAGCATCCGGCCGACGGCGATCCCGTCCGCCTGCCGGAAGGCCGCCCGCACGGCGGCCGCCATGCCGGGGAAGCGGGCCAGGTACTCGTCGGCCGCCGGGCCCTCGCCGGCCGCCCGCCGGGCGTCGACTTCGAGGCCGACGAGTTCGGCCAGCAGCGGCCCGCGGAGTTCGAGGGCCACGCGGGGCAGGAAGTCCTCGATCCGCCGGCCCGTGTGGTCGGCCCGCTCGAACTCCAGGCAGACCCGATCGACCCGCCGCTTGGCCTCCACGGGGAGGTCGAGAAAACTGTGTGTCGAGGCGGTCGGGAGTGGTGTCATGGGTCGTGTCGGCGGCCGCTGCCCCCGGATTCTCCCGCTTTTAAACGACGCGATTCGTCCGATGCCCTGACGTGAACAAAGGTTCCGCGTTACCGCCCCCACCCCCTCCGGGAGAGCGGGAGCGTTCCCACATCCCGCCGCGATTTCCCGCTCCGACATTTCACCGGCCACGTCTACGCTGTTCGCGTCAGTCGCCCCCGTCGCCCGGCCCGCTCTCCCAGATGTCGCGGATGAGGGCGAGCCGGCGGAACACCGTCCGCGTCGTGCAGCCGAGCTTGGCGGCGATCTCGTCGTTCGTGTGGCCGTCCAGCTTCAGGCGGGCGATCTCCCTCAGTTCCGGGTCGTCGAGCTGGTCGAACATGAGCCGCACCTGGTCGGCGACGGCGGCCTGGAGGGCGGGGTCGTTGCCGGGGCCGGCCACGTCGTCGGGCAACTCGCCGGTCGGCCCGCCCCGCTTCTGCGCCCCCTGCCGCTTCCGCCAGTCGATGGCCTTGCGGGCGGTGAGGACGACGAGGACGTGCCACAGGTCGTCCCGGGTGCCCAGGCGGGCGAAGCGGCGCTCGGACGCGGCCCGGCAGAACTGGAAGAAGGCCGAGAGGGCCACGTCCTCGGCGTCGGCGGCGAGCCCCGGGAGGCGGCCGGCGGCGAGGGCCACCATGCGCCGGAAGTACCGGTCCCAGAGGGGGCCGGCGGCGTCGGCGTCGCCGGCCGCGAGGCGGCCGACCCAGGCGGTGATCGAACCCTCGTTGGTCATGCCACCGGGCGGGCGTTGGGGCGGGAGAGGGGGGTCTGACAAGAAATAATCTAGCACGGCGGGGAAAGCTGTCACAGGGCCAACACGGTTGTCGTGACCTGTTTTAGACCAGCCCGACCGCTACCGCTTCACCAACCCCACCCATTTGCACGGAATGAGGGTTGCGGTCGTAATTCGGGCTGGTACGGTGAGGAATCGCACGTCTCCCCGCGAACCTCTCCGCCGCGAATTCCGTGGCCCCACGCCCAAAATTGAACTCCGGCGGTCCCCGCTTCCTCTCCCACCTCGGAAGTTCTCGGGAGCCTCAATGCAACTCCGCGTCCGCACCCCGTCGCGCCGGTTCGGTCCTGCCCAAGCCGTCTCGCTGGCCTTCGGGCGCCGGGGTTGTCTCGCGGCCCTCGTGCTGGGGGCGTCCCTCACCCTGTGCGCCGGCGAGGCGATCGCCCAGGCGTGGGTTCCGACCAGCGGGACCACCAACAGTTGGAACACCCCGACGAACTGGAGCCCGAACGCGGTGCCCAACGGGACGGGTGCGACGGCCACGAACACGCAGAGCGGCTCGTCCTCCGCGACCGTTGACACGGCCGTCACGGTCGGCACGCTGAGCCTCGGCGGCTCGTCCGCCACCATTTGGACGATCGTCCCGAACACGCCCCTGACGATGAACCAGGACGGGACCGGTTCGGGCTTCGCCACCATCAGCAACTCGAACGCCAACACCTCGAACGTGAACGCGCTCGTGATCGGGGGCGGTTCGGGGGGGCTCGTGCTGGCGGACAACCTCCTCATCAGCAACACGAGCGGCTCGACGAACACCACGGGGGCGATTCAGATCGCCAGCGTGATCTCCTCGGCCAGCGGCGTCACGACTAACATCACCATCAGCAACGTGAACACCGGCCTCACCCAGACGGGCTCGGTACGCATCTCGACCTCGGCGAACACCTTCACCGGCGCGGTGCTGATCCAGGCGGGGACGACGACGTACAACAACGCCGCTTCGTTCGGCACGACCAACGCGATCACCCTCGGCCAGAGCGGGTCCGGTAGCGCCGCCCTCCTCTCGACGGCGGGCGTCACGCTCGCCAACCCCATCACCGTCGCCTCCGGGAGCGGGGGCACACTCACCCTCGGGACAACGAGTACGATCACCTTCACAGGCTATTCGGGGGCGATCACCCTTAACGGCAACCTGTCCCTTTTCAGCAGCAACACCACCAACACGAACTCCATGACGGTCTCGTCTCTGATTTCCGGCTCCGGCGTGTTGTCGAAGGACGGTGCCGGTTCCATCACCCTCTCGGCCGCCAACACGTACTCGGGTGCGCTCAACGTCAACGCGGGTACCCTTATCGCCACCGCCTCGAATTCTTCGACCGGCGTCATCACGATCGCGAGCGGGGCCACCCTGCAACTCGGCGTGGGCACCACAGGCGGCTCGGCCGGTAACTTTTCGAGCGCCGCCTCCGTGGTGAACAACGGCACGTTCATCGCCAACCGGTCCGGGTTCGTGAACGCGGTCGTCGGGCCGATTTCGGGCACGGGTTCGTTCCAAAAGCTCGGAAGCGGGACGTACTACATGAGTGCAAACAGTACGTACTCGGGAACGACGACCGTTTCGTCCGGCCTGCTGTATGGTGGCGCGACGAACGCCTTTTCCCCGAACTCGGACGTGACGATCCTGTCCGGCGCCGTCTTGTCGATGAACGGGTTTGCGGGGTCGGTCCGCTCGCTCAACGGGACGGCGGGCACGGTGAGTAACGTCGGGGCGAGTACCGGGAACCCGAACCTGACGATCGCGCTCACGTCGGGCACGGCCACGTATTCCGGTGTCGTCACCGACGGATCGAATCGACTGAGCATCGTCAAAACGGGGGCCGGCACCCAGGTGTTCGGGGGGACCAACACGTATTCCGGGAACACGGCGGTCAACGCGGGGACGTTGCAACTCGGGAGCAGCACGGCGCTCGGCTTCGGCGGGGCGACCCTCCCCGGGGTCACCGCCGGCGGGACGACGGTGGCGTCCGGCGGCGTCCTCGACCTCAGCGGTCAGACGGGCATCCAGGAGGCCATCACCCTGAACGGCACCGGCATCGGCGGCACGGGGGCGCTCGTCAACAGCAGCGCCACGGCCGCTTCCGTCGGCGACGGCGTCGCGTTCCTTTCCGTCCCGACCGCGGGGAGCGGCTACGCCCCCGGTACGACCACCGTCACCGTCAGCGGGGGCGGCGGGAGCGGGGCCGCCGCCACGCCGCGGTTCGGCATCACCACCAGCACCGTCACGGTCACGAACGGCGGCACCGGCTACACCACCGCCCCGACAGTGACGATAACCGGCACGGCGACCGACGTGGCCACGGCCACGGCGACCGTGAGCGGCGGCGTCGTCACGGCCGTCACCGTCACCCACGTCGGGTTTGGCTACACGGCCGCACCCACGATCTCATTCTCCGGCACGGGGACCGGGGCCGCCGCCACGGCCACGCTCGGGGTCGTGGGCATCAACCTCACCACCGCCGGCTCGGGGTACACCTCCGTCCCGACCGTGACCGTGACGGACACCGGGGGCGGGAGTGGGGCCACCTCGACGTCCGTTCTGTCGGGCGTCGTGCTCGGGGCGACGGCCCCGAGCGTCGGCGGCACGGGCGACATCACGCTCAACCCGATCGTGTCCGGGACGGGGGCCCTCACGAAGGTCGGTACGAACACCCTGACCCTGGCCGCCGCCAACACCTACTCGGGGAACACGACCGTGTCGGCCGGCACCCTCGCCCTGGTCGCGAACGGGTCGTTCGCCTCGACCCCGGTCCTGACCGTCGGCGGCGGGGCGACGCTGAACACGACCGGGCTGACCGGGGGGACCAACTACGACGCCGCCAACGCCCGGTTCGGCCTCGCCGGCACCCAGACGGTGCGGGGGAGCGGCACCGTGGCCGGCGGGCTGACGGCCGCGACCGGGACGACCGTCGACCCCGGGATCGGGAATGCCGGCACCCTGGCCGTGACCGGGAACGCCGGGCTGGCCGCCGGGGCCACCTTCCGCGTCCGCGTCTCGGACGCCTCCGCCCCCCCGGCGACGGCCGCCGGCGGGAGTTCGATCGCGGGGACCGGGTCGAACGTTTACAGCAGCAACACCTTCCTGAACGTCTCCGGCACCCTGTCGATCGACGGCGGCACGGCCGTGGTGATCGACGGGACGGGGACGAGTTTCGCCGCGAGCCAGGCCTACAGCTTCGCCATCGCCCAGCAGGGGGCGGGCACGGTCGGGGTGACGAACGGCCCGCTGTCGGCGTCGCAGGTGTCGTTCACCAACGTCCAGGCCGACGCCGCCACCGTGAGCCTGTTCGTCGGCGACGGGGTGGGGAACGGGGCGGCCAACACCGTGTACGTGAGCTTCACCACCGTCGTCCCGGAGCCCGGCACCGTCCTCGGGCTGGCGGCCGGCGGGCTCGGGTTCGTGTCGCTCGCCCGCCGCAAGGGCCGCCGGGCGTTCGCCGCCGCGTGACCGCCGGCCGCCGCGTCCCGGACCGCCGCCCCCCGCACCCGCACGAGAGTTCGCCATGCCTTCGCCGAGCCGGACGTCCGCCCGCCGCGGGTTCACCTTGATCGAGCTGCTGGTGGTGATCGCCATCATCGCGGTGCTGATCGGGCTGCTCCTGCCGGCCGTGCAAAAGGTGCGGGAGGCGGCCGCCCGGACCAAGTGCGCGAACAACCTGAAGCAGTTCGGGCTGGCCGCCCACAACTACGCCAGCCAGGCCGGGGGGCTGCCGCCGGCGTCCATCGACTTCGACAGCAACGCCCCGTCCACCCTGCCGTTCCCGGCCCCGCAGAACGGCCGGCCGGTCCGCAGCGTCCACTTCCTCCTGCTCCCGTTCATCGAGCAGGGGAACATCCAGAACAAGTTCGACGTGACGAAGGACTGGCGGGACGCGGTCAACCGCGACCTCGTGGCCAACGCCATCCCGATCTACCTCTGCCCGTCGGCCGGCGGCCCCGGCCGGACCCGGTCGATCACACACAACGGGGCACCGATCACGGGGAACGTGGCCGACTACATGGCCATCAACCGCGTCCGGTCGGGGATCAACACGGCCACCCTCCTGTCGAGTTCGGTCAACAGCTCGTGGAACGGGGCCCTGCAGCCGAACGCCGAGACGAAGCTCGAACACGTGACCGACGGGACCTCGAACACGGCCCTCCTGTTCGAGTCGGCCGGCGGCCCGCAGCTGTACACCAACGGCAAGGCCGACTCGTCGGTGGCGCAGACGTCGGACACGCAGATGTGGGCCGACCACCGGAACTACCAGAACCTCGACGGGTGCGACCCGGCCACCGGGAATTCCGACTACACGACCCCGAACACCACCCGGACGAAGGCCGTGAACTGCTCGAACAACGCCGAGATCTACGCGTTCCACCCGGGCGTCGCCCAGTTCGTCCGGGCCGACGGGTCGGTGGCGTCCCTCAACGAATCGACTCCGCTCGGCGTGGTGGCCGCCCTCGTCACCCGGTCGAACGGCGAAGTCCTGCCCGACTATTGACCGCCCCCGACGAAACGGGTTGCTGGGCCGTTTGGCGGCTCAACGCCGCCGCCTCGAAAGTTTCGGTCCGACCACCACCAGGTTTCCAATGACCGCCCCCACGCGCCGCCTCGCCGTACCGCTGCTGTTCGCCGCCGCGGCCGCCGGGGCGATGACGGCCAAGGAGCCGGCGGCCGCCGTCGCCGTCAGCCCACTCGTCACCACGCAGGCGGGCAAGTTGCCGATCATCCTGTCGGCCCCGCACGGCGGCACCCACGACGTGCCGGGCGTCGCCGCCCGCAAGGGTGATGGGTTGGAGAAGGGGTCGAAGGGCTTCTTCGCCGGCCGCGACAGCGGGACCGAGGAACTGGCCGACGCCCTGTCCGACGCCGTCGAGAAGAAGACGGGGAAGAAGCCGTACCTCGTCGCGGCCAAGTTCCACCGCAAATTCATCGACGCCAACCGCCCGCCGGAGATCGCCTACGAGGACCCGAAGGCCAAGCCGACCTACGACGTCTATCGTAACGCCCTCGCCGCCTACTGCCGGGAGGTGAAGAAGGAGTACGGCCGCGGGCTGCTGCTCGACCTCCACGGCCAAGGGCAGAAGAAGGACAGGGTGATCCGCGGCACCGGGAGCGGCAAGACGGTCGCCCTGCTCGTGTCGCGGTACGGCGAGAAGGCCCACAGCGGGCCGAACAGCTTCTTCGGCCTCCTGCGGTCGAACGGCGTCAAGGTGTGGCCGGAAGACCTCGCCGACAAGGACTGGCCGACCCTGAGTGGCGGGCACATCGTCCAGACTTACGGCGGCGGCGACTTCGGGATCGACGCCATCCAGCTCGAGTTCGGCAACGACTTCCGCGACGAGAAGGACCGCAAGCCGACGGCCGAGAAGGTGGCCGCGACGATCCAGGCCTTCTCGAAGCTGTACCTCGAAAACTGAGCGGACCCCGGCCCGCCGGACCACTCCCATGGAGCCGCTCCCGTGACCGCGCCCCGCGTCGCCCCGCTGCTCCTGTTGCTCGCCGTGGCGTCGGCCCGGTCGGCCGCGGACGACCCGCCTCCCGCGTTCGCCGAGCAGGTGAAGGCCCACTTCGCCG
>JANPKP010000484.1:0-16063 GCA_031426095.1 Gemmataceae bacterium | reverse complement strand
CAGCCGGCTCACGCCGGCCGCTCGCCCACGCCCGCCACCCCTGCCGCCGCCTTCGCCACGTCGTCGGGCAGCGGCGTCCGCTTGTAGTGGTACACGCCGGGGCGGAAGTCCACCCCGTCCGCGTCGTCGGCCCGCATCTGGGCCGACACGCACAGGACGAACTTCCCGGGGATGGCCGCGTGCAGCCGGCGGTGCAGGGCGTCCACGTCGGCCTTCCGCCAGAAGCCGAACACCTCGACGAACACCTCGCGGTTGGTCGCCGGGTGGGTCAGCTTGAAGTCGGGCACCCACAGCCCGTCGGGGAGCGTGACCGGGTTCGGCTCGGACGCGATCCGCCACCCTTTCACCTTCTCGGCGAACGAGTCGGCGAACATCTGCAACTCGGGCGGCGTGTACGTGCCGAAGTCCGGGGCGTGCGTCCGCAGCCCGTCGGTGCCGCTTAGGGTGAACGTCTTCTCCTTGCGGTCGGCCCCCCAGCGGACTTCGGCCTTGAGGTCGAACGCCTTGCAGTGCAGGAGCGTGGGCAGGAACAGGGCGAGTTGCAGGCCGTACTTCTGCGTCGAGGAAAAGAGGCTCAGCGGCCCGTCGAGCTTGAGCGTGTACGACCCGCCGGGCGACGGGTGGACGGTGCCGATGAGGCGGTGGAACTTGACGGCCCGGAACAGTTGCCGGAAGCGGGCCGGCGTCTCGCCCCAGATGCGGACCTCCATCGCCGTCGAGCGGAGCAGGATCGCTTGCGCGAGGGCGACGTTGTAGCGGTGCAGGAGTTGTTCCGGGGTGCCGTCGGTGAAGGCGAGGACGCGCTGCTCGTCCTTCAGGTCGGCGAACAGGCTGCGGTTCAACTGCTCGACGCTGACGCCGAACCCCGCCGCCGCTTCCGCCAGCACCGCCTCGCGGTCGAAGTGCCCTTTCGCCCGCTGCTGGAAGGCGAGCCGGAACGCGGCTTCGCGCAGCGCGTCCGGCGGGCAGTCGGCAGTCACATCGAACTCGCAGCGGTCTTCGAGGAGCTTGGCCAGCCCCATCGGCAGGATCGCGTGCGGCCCCTCGCCGACGAGGTCCGCGAGGTCGGCCTCGATCTCCCCGCGTGTCCGCCCGGGGGCGTCGCGGTAGGCGAACAGGAGCTGCTCGGCCAGCCCGAGCAGGGCCGGGTCGGCCGGATCGACGTAGACGGGCACGAGCCGGTTGCGGGCGTGCCGGACGCGGACGAGCTTGCCGGTGAGCATGGGGGGAACCAGTTGGCAGTCGGCAGTCGGCAGGCGGCAGTGGGAAGACGGCTCTGCTTTCGACTGCCGCCTGCCGCTGCCAACTTCTATTGAAACGCGCTGTGTTGCCGCCGGCGTTCGCTCACGAACTCCTCGGCCGTGCCCTTCGCCACCAGCTCGTACAGGACGGCCTGCTTGTCGCCGTGCTTGCGGAGGATGCGGCCGAGCCGCTGGACGTTCTCGCGGGTGCTGCCGGTGCCCGAGAGGACGACGCCGACGCCGGCCGCGGGTACGTCCACCCCCTCGTTGAGCACCTGACTGGTCACCACCGCCGTGTACTCGCCGGAGTGGATGCGTTCGAGGATTTGCTTCCGCTCCTTGGCTTTGGTCTGGTGCGTGATCGCCGGCACGAGGTAGCGGCGGGCGATGCGGTAGACGGTGGCGTTGTCGGCGGTGAAGATCAGGATACGTTCCTTGCGGTGCCGCAGGAGCAGGTTTTCGAGGACGGCGAACTTGGCCGACGCCCCGCGCTCGATCGACTTGGCCCGGTGGAACGCCTTGAACGCCTGCATCCCCTCCCGGCTGCGGCTGGCCTCGAAGATGAACCGCTGCCACCCGTTCGGCCCGCTCATCGAGATGCCGCGGACGGCCACGAACTCCTTGTACTGCTCGCGGGCCTCGCGGTACGCCTCGTCCTCCTCGGGCGTGAGGTCCACGAACACGCGCCGCGTCTCGTACTCGGCCAGGAACTCGCCGGCCACGTCGGTGATGTCGAGCCGATAGAGGATGGGGCCGATCAGTTCGGGCAGCCGCTCCTCGCCGCCGTCGGCCCGCTCGGGGGTGGCCGTCAGGCCGAGGCGGAACGGGGCCAGCCCGGCGAGCGCGGCCTCCGAGTACGACGGCCCCGGCAGGTGGTGGCACTCGTCGAAGATGAGCAGGCCGAAGCGGTTCGCCCACTGTTCGAGCCGCTGGAAGGCCGAGTCGTAGGTGGTGACGGTAAGAGGCTTGAAGTCGTGCGACCCGCCGCCGACCATGCCCACCTCGACGCCGAACACCTTCTCCAGCTCGGCGTACCACTGGTTCATCAGGTCGATGGTCGGCGTCACCACGAGCGTCGGCCGGCCGACCCGCTCGATGCACAGGAAGGCGGTGAACGTCTTCCCGGTGCCCGTCGGCAGCACCACCACCCCCCGTCGGCCGCCCTTCACCCACGCCTCGACGGCGGCGAGCTGGTAGTCGCGCGGCTCGCGGTCGGAGGTGACTGCCCACCCGGTCGGCTTGTTGTCCCACCCGCGGGCGGCGTCCGTGTACGGAATCTTGTGGGCGAGGAGGTGTTCGACGACGGCCCGGTAGTGCCACCCGCGGGCGCGGTGGACGGACGCCCGGGGGTCGAACAGCACGCCGGGCAGCGACGCGAAATCGAACCCGGGCGGCCCGCCGGACACGAGCACGGTGCCGCGGTCGTAGGTAAGGTTTACGGGGCTGTCAGCCATGCCCCGATTATCGCGGGGTGAACGAGTGTTGACCAGTCCAGCCGGCCCGCGATGGTGTCACTTCCCCGCCGCGGTCAGGTCGACCACCTTGTACGCCGCGCCGAGCTTGAGGTCCGCCCGTACAGCCTCCGCGACGGCCTTGCACTTCGCCGCAGATGCCGCCGGGGAGACGCCGTCGGGCGGTGCAGCTGTAATGAGGACCGCCGGGTCGAGACCGACGCGGCGGACCGCGGCGGGTTCGAGCGTTTCCTTGAGGGTGGCGACCGCCGACAGTGGCACGGCCTTCCCGCCCGCACCGGGGACCGTCATCTGCTTCAGGGCGTCGGCGCCCGGCGACTCGCGCTGGCCGCGGATACGCAAGGAGACCGTGAGACTGTCTCGCATCGGCACGTCGGCCGTCGTCGCCTCACGGAAGAGGCGGGCGACTTCGGTGGCGGGCACACTGAGGGCCTTCGCCTTCTCGCGGTCAAGCTCGAACGTCAGGGTCGGCACCGGGGCGGGGCCGGACGCGGCCGGGTCGGCGGCCGCCTTCTCCTTCGCTAGCCGTTCGACGACGGCCGCGGCCCACGCCCCGCACCGGGCCTCGTTAGGGCCGGCGAGGGCGAGGCGGACGGCGAACCCGTCGGGCGGGAAGTCGGCCGCGGGCGTGACGGGGGCGACGCGGGGAACGCACTCCCGCTCCCGGGCGAGCAACCGCCGGAGGGCGTCCGACCCGCCGTCCGGGGCTTTCGGGAGGCGGACCAACAACTGGACGGGGTCACGCGAACTCGGGTGGGCGACGGCCACGCACGAGGCGTTCTCGAACGCCGCCCGGAGCGACTTCGAGGCCCTCTCGGCGGCTTCCACTTGGCGGTCGAGGCCGGTGCCGGCGGGGGGCGTCAGTTCGACCAGAAAGAGGGTGCCGGGCGCGGCCGTCGTGCGGTCCGCGAAGTCCGTGAGCGTGGCCCCCGCCGGCAGCAGTCCGCGCGCTTTCACGACGGCCGCGTCCCACGCCCGTCGGCCGAGCGGTCCCGCCGGAACGTTCGCGGTCAAGAGTACCGCGGGCCGCTCGTCCAGGCGAGCAGCCCACGGTGCCCACACGCCTCGTGTGACCTCGGCCACGTCTTTGATTCGGGCGATCTTGGGGCCCACCTCTTTCACCACCACGTTGCCGAATTCCGCGGGGTCGGCCGGTCTGACGGTGCCGATGGCGAGCGTCACGTCGGTCGCGGTGAGCCCGTAAGCGGCGAGGCGGTCGGGGTCGATCGTAACGGTGAACCGCGAGCCCACCCCCCCGAGGGTTGACACGCCGGGGATGATGTCCCAACGGAAGACGTTATTCCGTTCCAGTTCCCAGACGAGGTCCGACAACCCGGCGAGGTCGAGGCGGTCGGAGTGGACGGCGAGCCAGTGTGTTCGGAAAGTCACTTGGCCGACCATGGTCGGAAAGATGCGGACGTCTGCCGGGAGTTGCGGCCGGGCGAGGGCAACCCGGTCGAGGACGAGTTGGCGGGCCCTGGCAGGGTCGATGCCGGGTGAGAAGTGGACGGCGACGATACTCGATCCCGCGTGAGATTGCGCCACCACGGCCTTCATCCCTTCAACGCCCGCGATCTGCGTCAGGAGTGGGGCCGTGACCGTTTCGTCCAGCACGCGGGCCGATTCCCTGCGGTAAAGTGTAACGACCTGAACGACCGTGGGCGGGTCGGCGGCGCGGGCGGCCGTGGCGAACACGAGGGTGAGTAGGACGAATTATGTGCGGGTCATGACGCACCGGGGGCGGGTGAGGGGCGACCGCCCCACCTTACCCGACCCGGGCGACCGGCACGAGTGTCCATTCGCGCGACGGCGGCACGACCCCGTTACTTGACACGGCCCGGCGGATGTGTCAGGCTCATTCCACCTCGCCGGCCGCGGCGATGAGGCGTCCCGTCACAGCCCGAGCCGGGCCAGGAGGCCCGGGACGAACGTCGTGAGGTAGATCAACAGGGAGACGCAGACGACGAGCAGGAAGAGGACGACCCAAGCCTGGAACACGGTCCGGTAGGCCGGGTGCGTCTCGCCGCACGGGTCGTTCGAGGCGTACCGCTCGGTTCCCGGCAGGATCGGCTCCGCGGGGTACGGCTTTAGGTCGCTCATGGCGGGTTCCATCGGTGGGGGCGGGGCGGCCACCCGTCATCATCGGCCGACCGGGGGGCGACTTCCACCCCGTTCCCGCCCGGCGGGTAAAATGGCCGTCCGCCGCGGTCGAATCGACGTGTGGTGTGGACGGTGACGACCGGACCCGGGTGCCGCACCCGGCCCGGGGATCGGACGCAATCGCGGGGTCGGCGAGCCACCGGGCTCCGGCCCCTCAGCCCGGCCGGGCCCGCCATGCAAACCCTCTCCGCCGACGACCTGATTCGGGCCCTCCGCGCCAGCGGGCTGCACGACGAGACCACGTTCGCCGCCATCGCCCGCGAGCTCGCCGCCCTCGGCCCCAACCCGGACCTCCTGGCCACCCACCTCGTCCGCCGCGAGTACGTCACCGCCTACCAGCTCGGCAAGGTCGTCGCCGGCCGCTCGGCCGACCTCTTCCTCGGGTCGTACCGCATCTTCGACAAGCTCGGCGAGGGGGGCATGGGGAAGGTCTACAAGGCCCGCTGCTGGCGGCACGAGCGGGACGTGGCCCTGAAGGTCGTCCGGCCCAACCTGCTGAAGAACCCGGTCATCCGCGGGCGGTACGAGCGGGAGGTGCGGGCCGCCACGGCCATCGACCACCCGAACGTGGTGGCCCTCTACGAGGCCGGGGAGGCCGGGGGCAAGCACTACCTGGCGATGGAGTTCGTGAACGGGGTGGACCTCGCCCGGGTCGTCCGCGAGCACGGCAAGCTCCTGGTGCCGGAGGCGTGCGAGTACGTCCGGCAGGCGGCCTTCGGCCTCCACCACCTGCACCGCAAGGGGTACGTCCACCGCGACGTGAAGCCGTCGAACGTCCTGGTGAGCGGCGAGCGGCACGTCCCGGAGGCGACCGAGGCGGCGTTCGTGAAGCTCACCGACCTGGGCCTGATCCGGGACGCCGACCTGCCGAACGGGGAGCGGCCGGCCAAGCTCACCCGCGACGGCACGGTGGTCGGCACGCCCGACTACATGGCCCCCGAGCAGGCCCGCGACAGCAGCAACGTCGACGCCCGGGCGGACGTCTACAGCCTCGGGTGTACCCTCTTCTTCCTCCTCACCGGCAAGCCGCCGTTCCCCGACGGGACGCCGATCGAGAAGCTGTTCAAGCACCAGCTCGACCCGCCGCCGGCCGTGCGGGTCCACCGGCCCGACGTGCCCGAGGGGCTGAGCACCCTCATCCTGCAACTGATGGCCAAGAAGCCCGACCGGCGGCCGGCCGACGCCCTGGCGGTGGCGACCGCCCTGGAGCCGTTCACCCGCTACGCCCTCGGCAAGGTGCTGGGCGGCTACCCGCTGCTGCTGCCGGGGGCCCCGTCGGCCGGCGGGTCGAGCGGGAGCATGAACCTCACGAACGAGGCGGCCCCGCCGTCGGGCTCCGGGTCGGGCGAGCCGCCGGCCGGCGGGTCGTCGGTGGTGGGGATGCCGTCGGTCCGCGGGTGGGACCCGGTCGGCCCGGGGGCGGCCCTGCCGGCGGTGACGACGGTCAACCGGCACGGCAAGCCGGTCAACCGCCGTCGCGGCCGCCGCCCCGGCGGCCGGGCGGCCGCCCGCCGGCGGAAGCGGAAGTCGAACGGCGGCGTGGGGTGGGTTCTAGCGCTGTGGGCGCTCGGCCTGCTGGCGGCCGTGGCGGGGCTGGTGTGGGTGGTGCGGCACAAGTGGGGCGGATAAGCGAAGAGTGCTGAGTGCTGAGTGCTCAGCATTTGCACTCAGCACTCAGCACTATGTTACTTCGCCCCCGTCGAATGCACCGTGAGGTACACCGACCCGACTACCTTCGCCCCGCCGGCGGCCGCCACGTTATACGCCGCCTGCATTTGCATCACCGGGCGGAGTGCCTCGAAGGTCAACACCGCCGTCCGCCCGTCGTCGGCGAGCGTGACCGACCGCACCGGCACCCCGCCCTGCCCCTCCTGCTTCGGGTCGCTCGGCCTCCACCGCTTCGAGCCGTAGTCCTTCGTCCAGACGTAGTTCCACGCCGCCGCCCGCCAGTTCGCGGGGTCGCTCGCCGTTTTCGCGTCCAGCGGCCGGGTGAAGGTGAGGCGGAGCGTGTTCCCGTCCACGGCGAGCTTCACGGGCACGTCGGGCGGGGTGCCGAGGTAGCGGACCCGCTGGAGGCAGCCGTCGGCCTTCGCCGAGGTCTGCCAGCCGTTGAGCCCGCAGACGTAAAGGTTCTTGTCGGCCGGGTTGAAGCGGCCGCGGCAGACGCCCGAGAGGAAGTGCAGCCCGGGGTCGGAAACGCCCCCCTGCACGACGCCGTTGGGCAACTCCTGCCGCATGAGGACGAACGCCCTGCACCGCCCGTAGGAGAGGTGCAGCGGCAGCCCGCCGAACGGGCCCCACGTGCCTTCGGGCACCCACACCTGCCCGCCGGCCGAGTTGTCGACCTCGCGGGGGAGCCAGCAGAGCGGCGGGTTGTACTTCGTCGGCGGGGTGGGCGTGTGGGCGGCCCGCGAGTCGCCGTAGAAGCCGCCGCGGACGTACTGGTCGACCCGCGTCGCCGGCATCCAGTTCCCCTCCTGGTCGGCCCCCGTCAGCACGCCCGTCGGCGACATCCCCATGCCGATCGGGTGGCGGAACCCGGTGGCGAACACCTCCGTGCGGGTGCCGCCCTTCGACACCTTCATGAGGCAGCCGCCGTGCGGCGTGTGGGTGTCGCCGGTCTTGAAGAAGTAGAAGTTGCCGTCGGGGTCGGTTTCGAGGCAGGTGTCGTAGGCGTGCTCGCCGCCGCCGGTGTGCCAGTCGTTCGACACGCACTCGTAGAAGTCGGCCTCGCCGTCCCCGTTCTCGTCGTGCAGCCTGGTGAGCTGGCCGGTCTCGAGGACGACGACCTTGCCATCGACCACCTTCAGCCCGAGCGGGTGGTACAACCCCGTGGCGAACCGCTGCCAGGCGCAGGTGCCGGCCCCCTCGTCCACCGTCACGAGCCAAACGTCGCCGTGGGCGGTGCAGACGGCCACGCGGCCGTCGGGGAGGAAATCGATGCCGGTGCAGAAGAAGAGGGCCTTGAAAGGGTTGTCGTAGGGGATGGTGAGCGTGTCGACGGCGAACGCGCCGTTACCGCTGCCGCGTTCGAGTTTGGTGACGAGCGGCTTCCCCCAACGGCCGGGGCCGGGCTTGGCGAGGTCGGCGGGATCGGCCGCCGCGGGCAAAGCTTGGACCGCCTTCTGAAACGTAGGGTAAACGATGTCTTCGCCTTGGGCATAAATCAACCGCACCACCCGGGGCGCTTTCGAGGGCCAAAAGGTGAGCCGCACTTCGCCGCCGCCATCATGGTGAAGGTGGGCCAACTTCGGGTCGGCGTTCGTGGCGATAATGGCGAAACCCTTCGTCGGCAAGGAACAGTCGATCATCTGGACGCCACGAGCGACGGTTTCCGCGTCGGACGGCTTGGGCAACCGGCCGGCCGATACGGTTTCGCGTTTGTCGGCCGGACCGACGCAGAGCGTGCGGACGAGGCAGCGGGTGCCTCCGATCATTTCCTCGGACGGCGTCTCCCACACCCCTGCCCCGCCGACGGCGTAGCTCAGGACGACCTGGTTTCCGTGGAGGTGCAGCCCACGGTACTTCACCCACTCTTTTGGAAGCGGTAGGGTGGTACCTGCCCCACGCATGTCGCCTTTCCCTTCGGGGTCGGCCCATCCCGGCCCGGCCGGCGACGCGAATACCATCGTGCCGACGGGCGTGGGCGTGTTCATCAGCCCGAAGCGGCGGTCACTCTGGAGCAGGTAGCCGCCCGTCCACCCGGCCGCGAGCCGCATCGTGGCGCGGTCGAAGATCACCCCCGCGTCGCCCTTGTCGCCGAGCCGGACGGCCGTCGCCTTGTAGACCCGCTCCTTCCCCTTGCCGAGCGGGTAGTCGATCGTGCCGTTGAAGAACGGGCCGGTGTCCGTCAGTCGGAAGCGGGGGTCGATCCAGTCCTTGTCGCCGGCCTTCTCCCACGGCTCGGCCTTGCCGGTGGCCGCCCGCGGGGTCCAGTCGGCGAGGTCGATCGGCGGGGCCGGCGGCACCGGGGGGGCGGCGAGGGCGAGGGCCGCGAGCGCAAGCGGGATCGGCATGGGGAGGGCCGCCGTTGCGTGGGAGGGCGGGAGTGATGCTATGATGCCGTGCGGGCCGCCGGCCGGCAACGGCAAGGCGATTCGGTGAAAGGAACGGCCCGCCCGCGGCGTAACATGGGCGTGCCCACGCGCCCCGCGCCCCCGTTGTCCGCTTGCCAGGCCCGGCCCATGTCGAACTTGAACTCCGCCCTCGCCGTCGTCCCGATGGACACCCTCCGCCGGGCGTTCCGTTCGGGCACCCCGGCGCTCGCCCGCAACCCGCTGCTCGAACTCGTCCCGCCGGCCCGCTCCTGCCACAACCTCCTCCAGTTCGACCCGACCAGGTTCCAGGTCCACCTCGACGCGGACGCCGGCCGGCTGACGCTGATGAAGGAGACGAATGCCGGGGCGACGACGAACGCCCGCTACCTGCCGTGGAAGGAGAACCACTGCACCGGCATGGCGCTGGACCCGGCCGCCCGGGTGGTCCTGAGCGGGCCGTTCGGCGGCGGCTGCTACTACATGGCGAAGGACCGGGCCTCCGGCCGCCCGGTGGTGCTGCACGCCAACAGCAGCGCCCACGCCGGCGACCGCCCGGCCACCCTCGCCGCCCAGAAGGCGGCGGCCGAGCGGTACCTGCTCGCGTTCCACCCCGGGGCGGCCCTGGAGTTCCACGTCGGGTACGAGCAGATGGAGAGGCACACGAGCTGGGTGGTGGGCGTCGACGCGGCCGGCGACGGCCGGGTGTGGGACGTGCACCTGGTGTCGGTCGAGCCGCTCGCCCGCGGCGCGACGACGGTCAAGTACGTCGGCGGGTGGATGAACGTGTGAGGCGTCACGGCCGACGGCGACGCCACGTCCGCCGTTTACTCCGAGCGTATACGACGCCGAGGATCACCACTTCGTCCGCCGTCACTTCGTAAGTTACGAGCACCGAGAACCGTCCATCACCATCTCGCGGATTTCCCTGCCACGCGGCGCCGAATCGACCCGGCCGTAGATTAGCGGCTGAGTGGCGATGGCGCCGAACGTCGCTCGCGCGGCTTCGACGAACCGATCCCCCGAACCCGGGTCGTGCCTGTCGTACCAGTCCGACAAGTCGAGTACGTCCCACTGGGCCTCCGGCAAGACGCGGCCGGTCATGGCACCCGCCTCGCAGCCCGGATGGCCCGGATTTCGGCCATCGCCTCCTCGACCGTCGGCAGGTGGGCGGTCCCGTGCGAAGTCGACTCGATCCGCCGGTCCAACTCCGCCCGCCACGCCGCATCGGCCTCGGCGTCCGTGGCAAACGTCTCCGGTGGCTCGGGGGCGGCGGGATCGCGCAAGCTTTCGAGCAGTCGCTCGGCCAACGCGAACCGCTCGCTGGCCGTTAACGCGAGGGCTTGTTCGAGCACGGTCGCCGCGGCCTCGCTCATGACTCACCTCCCGTTCGGAACGCTCACAGCGTCGGGCCGATGCTCCACGGGGCGAACTCCTCCTCGCCCACGCCGTTCAGCTCGCTCTTCGTCTTCTCGCCGCTCGCCACGGCCAGAATCTTCTCGAAGATCTCCCGGCCCACGGCCTCCACCGGCGTCCCCTCCAGCACGGTGCCGGCGTTGACGTCCATGTCGCCGAGCATGTGCGTGTAGAGCGGGGTGTTCGTCGCCACCTTGATCGACGGGGCCGGCTTGCACCCGAACACGCTCCCCCGGCCGGTCGTGAACACGCACACGTTCGCCCCCCCGGCCACGATCCCCGTCATGCTCACCGGGTCGTACCCCGGCGTGTCCATCACCACGAACCCCTTGGCCGTCACCGGCTCCGCGTACAGGTAGACGTCCACCATGGCCGTCGTGCCGGCCTTGGCGATGGCCCCGAGCGACTTCTCGTAAATCGTCGTCAGCCCGCCCTCCTTGTTGCCCGGCGACGGGTTGTTGTTGATCTCCGCCCCGAACATGCTCGTGTACCCCTCCCACCACTTGATCCGGTCGACCAGTTTCTGCCCCACGTCCGGCGTCACCGCCCGCCGGGTGAGGAGGTGTTCGGCCCCGTAAATCTCCGTCGTCTCCCCGAGGATCGAGGTGCCGCCCTGCTGCACGATCAGGTCGCTGGCCACCCCGAGGGCGGGGTTGGCCGTCACCCCGCTGTTGCCGTCCGACCCGCCGCAGTTGGTGCCAAGGATGAGGTGCCGGGCCGGGAGTTCGACCCGCCGCACGTCGTTCACCCGGGGGAGCATGTCGAGGACGGCCTGGACGCCCGCTTCCACCGTCTTGCCGATCCCGCCGCACTCCTGGATGCTCAGCGACAGCGGCCGCTCCTTCGCCGCGGCCGACCCGCCGAGCGGGATCACCCGCAGCCCCTCGGCGGTGATCAGGTGTTCGGCCTGGATGATCTCGCACCCGAGGCCGACGAGGACGTACGCGGCGACGTTCGGGTGGCGGGCGAACCCGGCGAGGGTGCGGTCGAGCTGCTTGTGGTCGGGGCCGTCGAACTGCATCCCGCACCCCTGGCGGTGGACGATCGCCATCACCCCGTCCACGTTCGGGTAGTCCTTCAGCACGCCCAGCGCCCGCACCCGCTCGGCGATGTACTTGCTCGTGCTGGCCGAGCAGTTCACGGTGCTGATGACGGCCACGTAGTTCCGCGTCCCGTACCGCTGGTGGGCCGGCTTGTCGGCCCCGCGGTCGTACCCCATGAAGGTGCGGTACTCGGCCGGCGGCTTCTGCGGGGCGGGCACGGCCTGGCTGAACGCGTAGTCCCGCTCGAACGACCCGAGCTTGACGTTGTGGACGTGGACGTGCTCGCCGGCGGCCACGTCGCGGGCGGCGAAGCCGATCACCTGCCCGTACTTCGAGATCGCCTCCCCCTCCTTGATCGGGCGGACGGCGAACTTGTGTCCCATCCGGACGGCCGCCGGGAGGGCGAGGGTGTGCCCGTTCTCCCCGAGGGTGGTGCCGGCCGGGATCGGCTTGCAGGCGACGGCCACGTTGTCCTGCGGGCGGAGGTGGACGGCGTACTGCGTGAGGGGCACGGGGGCGGACATCGGACGCTCCTGAGGCGCGGGCCTCGGCGGCGGGGGGGCGGCGGGAAACGCGGGCCGCGGATACCACTCAGGGTAGCGGGTCGGGGGCGGATGTAAACGCCGGCCGTCGCGCGGGGCGGCCGGGCGGGGGCGGCCCGCCGGGGGGTGGGGTGCGGTCAGGGGAGGGTGACGGCGGTCGTGCTGTTGATGCTGCCGAGCGGCTTGAAGGTGGCGAGGTCGACCGCGTACGGGATGACCCGGACCGACCCGTCGCCCAGCACGAACACGCACCCGGACGGGTGGGCGCTGCCGAAGTGGGTGGTGTCGGTCGTGTTCATCTTGTCCTGCTTCGGGATCGCGTCGGTGCTCCGGCAGGTGTCGTTGTTGAGTCCGGTGTACATGCACTCGTTGTCGGCCGGGTCCGAGCCCGACGCCCCGCCGGCGGCGTAGTACAGCGAGGCGTTCAGGTACTTCTCCCCGAGCATGAGCTGCTGGCTCGTCCCCTTCGTGACGTCGGCCACCCGGACCTGGCTGCGGCAGTACGCCATGCCGTCGAACACCGCCGGGTTGGTGGCCTTCACCGCGAACCCCGGGTTGGACGTCGGGTTGGCCGGGTTGCTCCACCACCCGGCGTCGTCCCCTTCGGTCGTGGTCCCGGGGCCGGCGAAGACCTCGACGGTCCCGGTCGAAGACACGCACAGGGCGTAGTCCGTCCGCCCGGTCTTGGTCAGCGCCGAGCCGTTCTTGTAACTCGTGTTGATCGGCTGGGTCGGGTTGATCCGCCGGGTCGGGCACAGGAGCGTCGGGACCGCGTACTCGCTCTGGTTGCGGATCGCGTCTTTCTGGGCCGTGCTCCCGGGCGTCAGGCCGGCGGCCTGCGAGTGGAGGACCTTCTGTTCGATGTACGGGAGGATGGTGAAGGCCCACCCCCCGGGCTGGCTCCGGCCGGCCCCCCGGTCCGGGTCCCCGAGCCACTGCCACCCCCACCCGCCGGACGGGAAGTTGCCGTTCGCGTCGTGGCAGACGTGCATGCCGATGCCGAGCTGCTTCATGTTGTTCTGGCACTTCGACCGGGCCGCCGCCTCGCGGACCTTCTGGACGGCCGGCAACAGCAGCCCGATCAGCACGGCGATGATGGCGATGACCACCAGCAACTCGATGAGCGTGAACGCGCGGCGGCGACGTCCTAACGGACGGGGGAGGGGAGAGGGCATGGGCGCTCCAGGGAGCCGGAGGGGGCCGAACGGATGAATCTGTCCGCCAGCCTATCCCGCGAACGGGGCCGGTGCAAGACCCGCCCCGCCGGCTCAGGGCAGGTTCGTTTCGCCGCCGTCGCGGGTGAGCAGCGGGGTGATGTTCGTGCCGTAGGGGATGATGCGGACGCTCCCGTCGCACATGACGAACAGGGCCGCACCGTCGAACGGCCCGCCCCAGTTGTTGGCGAAACTGACGACGCTCTTATCCTGTTGGACCGTGCCGCCGGCCCGCCCGGACCCGCCAAACCCGCCGGTGAGCCACGTCTCGTCCCACGAGCTCGCATCGGCGTTCGGCGTCTGGTACTGGGTCGTCCTGATCGAGTTGCCGCCCACGAGGATCGTGTTCGACGTGCCGTCGACGATCTTCACCAGGGTCAGCTTGCCGTCTGCCGCGTTGCGGGAGCCGCCGGAGTCGTTGAGGTTGCAGTTGATCGAGTAGTCGGTTTGGGCCCCCTGATTACCGGACGAGGAGGTCGCCGCGAATCCCGTCCGGCCGCGGCCCGGGCAAAGGTAACTTTTGACGGCGAACATCCGGTCGTTCGGCGTGGCCGCGTACGTCGTGACGTTGTACCGGGCGGACTGCTCGATGTTGGGGAGGATCTGGTACGCCCACGACCCCGAGCTGTCGTTGCTCGGCACGCCCCAGCTACCGTTCGTCCCGTTGTACGGCAGCCTGCCGCGGGAGTCGTGGAAGCCCTGGCAGGCCAGGCCGATCTGCTTCAGGTTGTTCGCCGACTGGGTGCGGGCGGCGGCCGAGCGGACCTTCTGGACGGCCGGCAGCAGCAGGCCGATGAGCACCGCGATGATGGCAATGACCACCAACAGCTCGATCAGCGTGAAAGCGGGCCGAGGGCGAACCCCCGGGCGGGCGAGGGGAGAGGGCATTCGAACTCCGGCGAAACGGGTGCCAAGCCTGAGAAATGTCTGAAGAAAGACTACCACCCGGCGGTCCCGGGTGCAAGTCTCAACCCGGCGGGATGTAGGGGCTGTGCCGGGCGGACCGTGGGGGCGGGGGGCGGCGGGCCGGGTCGCGGCGGTCGGGCGGTTGCGGGCGGCCGCGGACGCGGGTAGATTTTCAACCACGAACCCCGCCGGGGCGTGTCCGCGGCCGGCGGAATCCCTAACCTGACGGCCACGCGCCGACTCACCCACGCCCACCGACAGGGCACCGCCGCGGAAAGGCTGGGCGATGGAAAAGGGACTCGTTTACGGGGCGCTCGGGGTCGCGGTCCTGACGTTCGTGATCTTCCTCCTCGACCTCGTCGCGGGGTTCCCCTTCGGCAGCGGCCCGTTCCTCACCCTCGACGTCCTCGGCGTCCTCGCCAGCGGGATCGTCGCGTACCTCGCGTTCAACGCCAGCCGCGATTTGAAGTGACTACCCCGCCCCGCCCGTCGCCGCGGGCGGGCCCTCGCCCGTCAGCCCGACCAGCGCCCCGATCAGCCCGTCGGTCGTGAACTCGCTCGCCTCCGCGGCCACCGGGTAGCCGAGGGTTCGAATCGCGTTGCCCGTCTCCGGGCTGATCGCCAGCAATTCGATTTCGCCCCGCTCGACCCGCCCGCGGATCGTGTCGTCGAACGCCCCGAGCAGCCCCCGGGCGTCGTTCGAACTGGTGAACGTGACGTAGCGGATGGCCCCGCGGCGCAGGTGGTCCAGCACCGGCGACGCGGGATCGACCACGTCCGCCTGGTCGTACACCGTCACCTGCTCCACGGCCGCCACCTTCGCCAGCTCGACCCGCAGCACGTCCCGCCCGCGGTTGGCCCGCGCGAGCAGCACCCGCCGCCCGGCGACGTGCGGGGCGAGCGCCGCCGCCAACCCCTCGGAGGAGAACGTCGAGTCGGGCACCACGTCGGCCCGCAGGTGGTACTCGCGGAGGACGTCGGCCGTCTTCGGGCCGATGGCGGCGAGCTTGACCCCGCCCAGGTCGCGGAGGTCGCGGCCGCGGGCGTCGAGCCGGCGGAGGAGGGCGTGGACGCCGTTCGCGCTGGTGAACACGAGCCAGTCCCACTTCCCCTCTCGAATTTCGTCCAGGGCCCGGTCGCGGGGGCCGGGGTCGGCCGGCTCGCGGACGGCGAGGGTGGGGAGGCGGAACACGACGGCCCCGAGGGCTTCGAGCTTGCGGACCATCTCGCCGGCCTGGTGCACGGGCCGCGTCACCAGCACCCGCCGGCCGAACAGCGGGCGGGCCTCGAACCACGACACCTCCGGCCGCTTGGCCACCGCGTCACCAATGATGATCAGCCCCGGGGCCTCCAGCCCGCCGTTGCGGCGGACGGCTTCGAGGTCGCCGAGCGGGCCGACCACGGTACGCTGCTCGCCGGTGGAGGCGCGTTCGACGATGGCGGCGGGGGTGGCCGGGTCTTTGCCGTGCTTCAGGAGTTCGGCCACGATCACCGGCAGGCGGGCGACGCCCATGTAGACGGCGAGGGTGCCGGGGAACGCGGCCAGGGCCTTCCAGTCGAGGCGGTTGCCGGCCTTCGTGGGGAGTTCGTGCCCGGTCACGAGGGCGACGGCGCTGCTGTACGCCCGGTGGGTGAGGGGCAAATCGAGGAACGCGGCGGCGGCCAGGGCGGCGGTGACGCCGGGGACGATCTCGTAAGCCACCCCGGCGGCCCGCAGTTGCTCGGCCTCCTCCCCGCCGCGGCCGAACACGAGCGGGTCGCCCCCCTTGAGCCGCACCACCGTTTTGCCGGCCTTCGCGGAGTCGATGAGGAGGTTGTGGATGTGCGGGTACTTGTCCGGGTGGTTCCCCGGCAGGTCGCGGACGCACACCCTGCGGGCCGACGGGGCGGCGAAGTCGAGCAGCCGTTCGGGCACGAGCTGGTCGTAGAGGACGATGTCGGCGCGGGCCAGCACCTCGGCCGCCCGGAGGGTGAGCAGCCCGGGGTTGCCGGGGCCGCCGCCGACGAGGAACACGCGGGGCGGATTGGGGTCGGG
>JANPKP010000483.1:0-3139 GCA_031426095.1 Gemmataceae bacterium | reverse complement strand
CGGCCCGGCGCCGTTCATCGCGACCAGCGACACCAGCCCGCGTTCCATCAGGTCGATGACGAACGCCTGCGTGCCTGCCCGGAGGACGTGGGCCCCCATCATCAGGACGCGGGCCGAACCGCTCGCCTTCGCCGCCGCGAGCCGCGCCCCGATGGCGGGGAGCGACGGGTGCGTGAAGTCGGCCGGAGCGTCGAGGGGCAACAGAATGTCGGCGAGGGTGAGGTCGTGCGTCCGCTCGGCGAGCGGGCGGACGTGGAGGCGGGAGCGGTCGAACTGCGGGAAGGGCATGACCCTCATTCCTCATACTCGATATCGACCGGATCACCAGCGACGAGTTTGTCGAGATCGGAGCGGGAATGCACGGTGAACTTGTTGTACGTGACTTCCAACCCGTGCCGGGGGTCATCGTCGCGGGAGAAGATCGACCCCTGACACGCGACCAATTTCCGCAGGCCGATGAAATCCATCGTGACGGGTATCCCATTCCAATGGGTCGAGGGATCGTCGCGCCCATTCTCCTCGCGGCCGAGCACTTTTGCCTTCTCCCAGGCATCCTCCGACGTGTCCGCTTCGATCAACACGATGTTCTCCCACACTGGGAATTTCCGCTGCCGCTTCCGCCGCTCCGGGTCGCGGTAACGGAAGGCGACGATCATGTGGGCCGCGAACCACACGACTTACCCCTCCCCGAACAACCACGGGACCAAAGCCTCTTGCTCAGCGTAGTCCGCGACCACCACGTCGGCCCCCGCCGCCGCGAGCCGCTCGCGCTTGTCGGCGTGGACGCCGCGTTCGCCCTTCGGCACGCTCGCCACGGCCACGGCCACCCCGCCGACGCGCTTCACTTCTTGCGTCTCCGTCACGCCGTCGCCGAAGCCGACCAGCTCGGAGCCGTCGATGCCCTGTTCCGCCAGGATGCGCTCGATGACGCCGCGCTTGGAGAAGTGCGGGGTGTTGTCGGCCGGGGCGTACAGGTTGGGACCGAAGAACGGGGCGAGGCCGAGCAGGTCGGCCTCGTGGCGGACGTGGGCGAGGTCGGTGCCGCTGGCGACGTAGAGGGCGACCCCGCGGGCTCCCAGGTTGGCGAGGACGGCGTGGGCGTTCGGCACCACCCAGTCGGCGGCCGCCGCCGTGCCGGTCGTCACCTCGGCCCAGCGGCCGCGGACCACCGCCATCAGGCGGGCGAGGTAGTCGTCGAGGTAAGCCGTCGCCGGCTCGGGGTGCCCGCCGCGGGTCCGTACTTCCTCGGCGAAGCGTTCCATCTGAGCGATGCTCGGCCGGCCGTTGAGGGCCATCACGAAGTCGAGGATGTGCGGGCGCAACTCGGCGTCGGGCTCGCCGGCCAGCCCGGCGGCCCGCAGGCGCTCGGCCATCATGCCGACCATGACGGCCGGCCACCCCTCGCGGAACAGGGAGAGGGTGCCGTCGAAGTCGAACAGGGCGGCCCGGAACGGCCGGCGGCGGAGCGACGGGTTGAGCAACTCGGCGGCCGGCGGCATGGGCGGCTCCCGGGAACGGGGGTGCACCGCGGGGGGCGTCCGCGGTGCATCCTATTCCGCCCGCCCCGCTCAGTACTGGAACTTGACGCCGAAGTTCACGCCCTGGGCCACGAAGTCGCTGTCCCCGAAGTTGAACGCCGGGCGGGCCGAGTTGCTCATCGCCGGGGTGGCGACGTACCGGACGCGGGAGTCGTTGATCGTCAGGTCGAGCGTGCTCGCCGGCCGCAGCACGCTGCTCAGGTAGATGACCGAGTACCCGACGTACACCTGGGCCGCGCGGCTGAAGTTGTACGTCAGGTTCAAGTCGTACTCGGCGCTGACCGCGAACTTCGTCCGGGTGTGCGTCCCGGCGTTCGACGGCTGGACGTAGAGCCCGCCGTTCGCCGTGTCGGTCGGCAGGCCGGGCACGCTGAACGAGTTCGACCCGGTCAGCGTCGCCTGCTGGCGGACGCCGCCCATCCCGAACTTCAGCAGCGAGTCGAGGCCCAGCCCCCGCTCGATCGCGCCGTACCGGCTGGCGAGGCCGACCTGCCCGCCGAAGAACTCGTTCCGCGTCCGCACCGTGTCGCGGACGGAGAGGGCCGTCCCGTCCGGGAAGACCGACCGGGAGCCGACGTCGAGCCCCTCCCGCAGGTCGAGGTAGCGGACGCCGGCGAGGGCGTTGTTGGTGTCGGCCAGCAGGGCGTACCACGGCACCCGCACGTTCCCGTCCACGCCCCAGAAGCGGGTGTCGGCGTCGGCGTACGCGCCGCCCGAGTATTCCCCGGGGAGGGAGGCGTACAGGCTCGTGTTCTGCCCGGTCCCGGCCGACGTGTACATCTGGGCGATGGCGAACGGGAAGCCGTTGTTGCTCGCCGACGCCCCGGTGCTGTTCCGCTCCAGGGCGAACCCGGACACCTCGACCCCGATCCGGTCGAAGGCGAACCCGACGGTGCCGCGGACGCCGCTCGACGCCCCGAAGTCGATCCGCCCGTTCGACCCCGGGAAGATCGACTGCGTCGACCCGGGAGGGAGGTTGGTGCCGCCGTTGACCGACGCCAACGCCGTGGCCGACGGGACGGACTGGATGAGGTCCGGGGCGGCCTGCGTGCGGACGTACCAGATGAGGTAGTCGACCGACCCCCAGACCCGCGGCCCGCCGTACGTGTCGGGCTCGCCGGCGAGGGCGGCCATCGGGTCGGGGCCGCCGGGCGGCGGGGTGACTTCCGTGACCGTGAACGGGGCCGGGGCCGCCGGGGCGGGGACCCCGCCGGCCGGGGCGAGTGCGCCGCCCGCGGGGGCGGGAGCCGGCACCTGGGCGAACACGGAGGTCATGATGTTGGGGTTCATCGCGGCGGGGGCCCCGCCCGGCTCCTGGGCGGCGGCCGGGGCGGCGGCCAGGAGGCAGGCGGAGAGGGCGCGTCGTCCGTATCGCATGGCAAAACTCCTGCGGGCGGTGCGGCACGCGCGGCCGGATCGGGGGGTCGTACACCGTTCTCCTGTCTCGTGTCCCGCGTCCCGACTCTGCCGGTTGTGCGGCCCCCGCCGCCCCCGCCGCCCCCCCCCCCCGGGGCCGTTGGGCACAACCGCCGCAACCGGGGGGGGCGGGAAGGCGGGGGTTGGGGGTGAGAACCCCCGGTGGGCGCGGGCGTGGCGGGGCG
>JANPKP010000482.1:0-3063 GCA_031426095.1 Gemmataceae bacterium | reverse complement strand
GGCCGTCTGCGTCCCCACCGCCCCGCCGCCGACGGCCGCCACCGCGAAGCGGTCGAGCGCCCCCGGCGTGCCCGGGATGGCCCCCGTCCCACACGTCAGCCCCGTCGCCGACGCCGTCAGGGTGAACGACCCGGCGGCGGTGCGGGTGACCCCGGTGAACGTGTACGACCCGGTGTCGGCCGTCGTGAACGTGTGGGTGAGCGACAGCCCGGCCCCGTCGGCGAGGGTGACCGTCCCCGAGTAGAGCGGGTCGACCCCGCCGGCCGCCTGGGCCGACACGGTGACGGAGAACGCCTGCCCGGCCGCGACCGACGCGGGGGCCGACACCGCGAGGCTGGCGGCCGCGTTCCGGTCGCCCAGGAGGACGCTCACCGTGTCGTTGTTGGCGTTGGCGGCGAGCAGGTCGGGAAGTCCGTCCCGGTTGAAGTCCCCGACCGCGACCGAGCGTGGTCTGTTTCCGACGGCCATGCTGGTGATGCCGCCGAACCCCCCGAACCCGTTCCCCAGCATGACGCTCACCATGTCGAAACCCTCGCTGGTGGCGATCAAGTCCAGCTTGCCGTCGCCGTTGACGTCCGAGACCGCGACGGCCGTCGGGTTGCCCCCGACGGCGACGTCGGGGGTCACCGTGAAGGCCAAGGTTCCGTCCCCCAGTCGGACGCTCAGCGTGTTGAAGTTGGAGTTGGCGGCGACGAAGTCGAGCTTGCCGTCCCGGTCGAAGTCCCCGACCGCGACCGAACTCGGCCTATCCCCGACGGCCACGGTCGTGGTGCCGGTGAAGTTCCCGGCCCCGTCCCCCAGCCGGACGCTCACCGAATTACCAAAGAGGTTGGCGACGGCGAGGTCGAGCCGGCCGTCGCCGTTGAAGTCCCCGACGGCCACCGACTCGGGCCGCGACCCGACACTCACGGTGGTGGCGAAGGTGGACCCCCCGGCCCCGTTCCCCAGGCGGATGACCACCGTGTTTTCGTCGTAGTCGGCCACCGCCAAGTCGGGGATGCCGTCCCGGTTGAAGTCCCCGACCGCGACGGCGTGGACGGCAAACCCGGTGACCAAGATCGAGGAGCCGCCGGAGAAACCCCCGGCCCCGTTCCCAAGGTGAATGCGTACGAACCCCTTCGTCGTGCTGAAACTTCCGTCGGCTGACACCACTAGGTCGGGGTTACCGTCCCGGTTGAAGTCGGCGACGGCGATCGCGTAGGCTTTGGTTACGCTCGTCAGGGTGGTGGTGCCCGAGAAGCCCCCGGATCCGTTCCCGAGGCGGATGCTCACTGACCCGTTGTAATTCGCCGTCGCCAGGTCGGGGATGCCGTCCCGGTTGAAGTCGGCGACCGCGACCGCGTAGGGGAAGCCCCCGACGGCCACGGTCGGCGGGCTGGCGGGGGTGAACGTCCCGGTCGCCGGCGGGGCGGCGTCGTTGAGCAGGACGCTGACGGTGTCGTTATCGGGGTTTGCGGCCAGCAGGTCGGCCCGGCCGTCCCCGTCGAAGTCCCCGACTGCGACCGAGAACGGGCCGGACCCGACAGCGATGTCGGCAGCGGCCGCGAACCCGCCCGCCCCGTCCCCGAGGAGGACGCTCACCGTGCCGGCGTAGCGGTTGGCGGTGGCGATGTCGTTCTTTCCGTCCCCGTTGAAGTCCCCGACCGCGACCGAGTACGGGCCGGCCCCGACGGCCACGGTGGTGGCGCCGGTGAACCCGCCGGCCCCGTCCCCGAGGCGGACGCTCACCGTGTTGCCCGCGTCGCCGTTGGTGGTGGCGATGTCGTTCTTCCCGTCCCCGTTGAAGTCCCCGACCGCGACCGAGAACAGGCCGGCCCCGACGGCGACATCCGGGGCGGCGGTGAACCCGCCGGCCCCGTCCCCGAGGCGGACGCTCACCGTGCCCGCGCTGAAGTTTGCGGCGGCGAAGTCGAGCTTGCCGTCCCCGTTGAAGTCCCCGACCGTGACCGAGGCCGGGCCGGCCCCGACGGCCACGGTTGTCGTCCCGGCGAACCCCCCGGCCCCGTCCCCGAGGCGGACGCTCACCGTGCCCGCGTTGGAGTTGGCGGTGGCCAGGTCGAGCTTGCCGTCCCGGTTGAAGTCCCCGACCGCGACGGACCGGGGGCCGTTCCCGACGGTCACCGTGGCCGACACGGTGAAGCCGCCGGCCCCGTCTCCCAGCCGGACGCTCACCGTGCCCGCGAAGTCGTTCGCGGAGGCGAAGTCGAGCCGGCCGTCGCCGTTGAAGTCGCCGACCGCCACGCTGATCGGGGCATCCCCGACCGCGACCGGGGCGGCCGGGGTGAAGCTCGGGGTGGTGCGGTCTTCGAGTTGCTCGACGCGGAGTTGCAGGGCGGTACGGACGCGCGGGCGACGCGAGGGGGCGGGGCGACTGGGCAGCATGGCAGGGCGACCTGACGGGAGGGGGTGGGCCGCGGTGGCAACGCGGGGGGTTGGGAGACAATGACGCAGTGTCGCAGCCCGCACGACGGCCGTCAATTCGACCTTCTGTCTCACGACCCCGGCCCGCTCACGCCATCCCTCACAACCGCCGCAGGCCCCACTCGGTGCCCAGCAGCGCGGCGAGCAGCACGAGCCAGCCTTGGAGGAAGCCGCCCGAGTGGTTGCGACGCCAGTCCTCGCGGTACTTCGGACCCGGCCATGCAGCTTCGGCCGTTCGCCGGTGGCCGGCCGCTGGATCGGCCAGGTTCCGGTGGCCGCCTCGACCCGCCGCGAGGGTCCGCAACGCGGTGTGGCCGCGAATTGGACTCAGCTATTTCCACCTTCCCCGATACCGCAGGCGCGTTCGAACCGTCACCTCGAACACGGGCCGGGTACTTAACAGGTCGAGCCACGCCGGCCGGTGGCCCCGCGGCGGCCGCCGCTGCCGCGCCGACCGAGGTGTCCCGTGCCCCTGCCGCCCGACCCCACCGACCTCTCGCCGGCCGACCGGGCCGGCGAACTCGCCCGCCGCCGGGCGGCCGCCGTCCGTCGCCTCACCCCGCCCGTCCCGACCCCGAGCCTGGCACCGCAGAACCTGCCGGAATCTTCGCCGAACGGACTTGCTGCCCGGCCGGATCGGAG
>JANPKP010000481.1:0-5253 GCA_031426095.1 Gemmataceae bacterium | reverse complement strand
CGCCCAGGCCGCCGACCTGCCGCCGGGGGCGTGGCACCGGGCGAGCGCCGGGGCCGGGGCGAAGGGGCCGCGGTGGTTCGACTGGGCGGTCGAGGCCCACGGCCCGGTCGACGACCGGGGGTGGCAGCTGTGGCTGCTGGTGCGGCGGCACCGGGACAAGTCGGGCGAGCGGGCGTTCTACCTGTGCCGCGGCCCGGCCGACACGCCGTGGCGGGAGTTGGTCCGAGTGGCCGGGGCTCGGTGGGCGGTGGAAGAATGCTTTGAAAGGGCCAAGGGCGACTGCGGATTGGACGAGTACGAGGTCCGGTCGTGGGTCGGGTGGCATCGCCACGTGACGCTCAGCCTGTGGGCGCTGGCCGTCCTGGCGGCGGTGCGGATCAAGGCGGCCGGGGGCCGCAAAAGGGGGGGCGGCGGCTGATCGAGCTGACCGTCCCCGAGGTGCGGGGGCTCCTGCTCCGGCTCGTGAGGACCACGACCGTGTCGGTCGAGGGCGTACTCGGGTGGTCGGCGTGGCGGCGGGCCCACCAGTATCACGCCCGCCGGTGCCAATACCGCGCACGCGGGGCAGACCCGCCACGATAATCGTCTACAACTGTAGTACTAGTTGTTCTTGGCCGGCGTGCGGGATGACGGGGTGGTGATCTCGGCCGGTGCCGGCGTCGGCGGGGCGAACGGCACCCCGGGTCGCGGGATCAAGTCACCGCTCGGCTGAGGGAACGGCAATTCGTCGGGCCGCCCGGGGGCCACGCCGCCGGGGACGGGGCCGGGGGCCGGCATCAGCGGCACGCCCTCCTGGGCCGGCAACCCCGTGAGCTGGCCGGGCACCCCGCAGTCGCCCTCGAAGCCGGTCACGGTGCCGCCGTTATTCCCTTTGTGGAAGCCGAGCAGGTGGTCACCGCCCCCGTCGGACCGGTTGCACAGGCCGAAGAGGCCGCGCCGCTCGCCGCACGAACTGCGGCAGCCGACGCCGGCTGCGAGCAATCCGGCGGCCAGGGCGGTCATCGTCAAGCGGCGGAACATGGCTGGCCCTCGGTGTCCGGCGGCGGAGCAGACGGCCCGGGCGTGTCGAGCGACCGCGGACCGGACTTGAGGGAATTTTGCACGGCCGCGGGAAAACCGCAACGCGGCCCGGTGGACGAAAGAGGCCCGCCGGAAAACACCGGCGGGCCCCATCGTTCCGACCGTCGATCGCGGCTCAACCGTCCTTCTTGGCACCGTCCGCGCCACCGGCCTTGAGCTGCCCGCGTAGGTACTCCAGGGCCGCTTCGAGTTGCTTATCTTTGAACTCCTTTTTAGGCTCCTTGTCCTTCACCTTGCCGATCACCTCCAGGTCGCGAAGGTGTTCGTTGAGGTCGGCCCGCTCCTCGCGGGAGAGTTTGACTTCGAAATTCTTGTCCGGCGTCACCCCCCACTGCTCCTCGGGCTTTCCCCCGGTCGCCAGCTTGTCGATGTTCTTGCCGCTCGGCGGGTAATACCGGGCAATCGTGAGCTTGATCTGCCCGCCGGTCGAAGCCAGATCGACTATGTTCTGGACGCTCCCCTTGCCGTAGCTCCGCTCGCCGATCACGACCGCCCGCCCGTGGTCCTGGAGGCAAGCCGACACGATCTCGCTCGCGCTCGCGCTCATGCCGTTGACGAGGACGACCATCGGGAAGTTGGTCTCGCTGCCGGCCGACTTCCCCTCGTACTCATCCTTCTGCCCGACCCGCGGCTTGATGCTCACGATCAGCCCGTCGTCCACGAACAGGTCACAAACGGTTACGGCCGTCCGCAGCAAGCCGCCCGGGTTGAACCGGAGGTCGAGAACGAGCCCCTTGAGCCCCGTCTTCTTGAGCTGATCGACGGCCGTCTTCAAGTCCTTGGCCGTGTTGGGGGCGAACTGCGTCATGTGGATGTAGCCGATCTTGTTGGCCTCATCGACGTAGAAGTCCCACTCGTCCTTCGACCCGCCCGCGGTGATCCGCTTCGTGCCCAGGATCGTCTCGACGTTCACCCGGGCCCGCTTCAGATCCTTGACCAACGGCTCCTTCTCCCCCTCCCGCTGGACGACCACCGTGATCGGCACGTCCGGCAGGCCGAGAATGATGTCGAGGGCCTCGTCGATCTTCAGCCCCTTGGTCGAGATGACCGGCTTCTCGTCCGCCTTGAGAGGCTGGCCGAGGGGGTTGACGGTCCGCCGGATCTCGGTGATGAGGTCGCCGGCCTGGATGCCGGCCTTGTACGCCGGGCTCCCCTTGATCGGACTCACGACGAGCAAGCCGTCCCGGACGAGGTCCGGGGCGATGCGTATGCCGATGCCGCTGAACTGGCCCTTGATGCTGCTCTCGATCTTGCTCTTGCTGGCCGCGTCGATGTACGTCGTGTATGGGTCGTTGAAGCTCGCCATCATCATCTGGATGGCCACATCGGCGTCCTTCCCGCTGTCGAGATCCTCCCGCTTGCCGAGCCGCTCGCGGGCCTCCGAGAGCAACTCGGCCTGCCGGTCGCGGCTGAGCGTCTTTGCGCTCTTTAGGGCCTCATCGAGGTCGGGCGGTAGGGGGGCCTCGATCCGCCGGTGCAGCCCGCGGATTGCCCCGGCCGTCATCTCACCGGCTGTCAAGTCCTTGATGTAAACGCTGCGGATCGATGAGATCGCGTCGTTCACCTTGCGGGTGAACTCGGTCACCTCCTCGGAGGCGATCTTGAGGCCGTCGAGAATGCCCTTGCGGGCGATTCCGAACTGGTCCGGGGTGGCGGCCCCGTCGGTCAGCTTCTGGTACGCCTTGCGGAGTTCCTGCTGGGACTTCAGCTTCGGCATCCGTGCCAGGAGCCGGTGCCCCTCCTTCGCCACCTCGTCCGTCACCGCCTTGTCCTTCTCCAACTCGTCCAGCTTCTTGAGCCGGACCTCGACCGCTGGCGTCAGGGCCGGGTTCTTGGTGATCGGGTAGTGGCTGGTGGGGACGCCCGAGAAGAACGGCCGCGATTCCTTCTCCTTGTCCGTCTTGCCGATGGCCCGGGCCTCGTCCGGCATCTTTTTTTCCAGGTACTTCACCAACTCGTCGATCGACACCAGCCCGTCCCCCTCGTACCCGTCGCGGTACGCCTCGTCCTCGGCCTTGCCCTGGAGGGCGTCGAGGACGGTGGACGCGAACAGCCCGTGGTCGCCCTTGGTGAGCGGCTCGACGGTCGGGATCGACGCGAGCATGAACGCCCGGTCCATCGGCAGCGCGCTGTCCTCCTTGTCTTCTCCGCCGAAGAGACCGGTTAGGAGGTCGGTCAGGTTCGGCTCGGCCAACTTCTCCTTGCCGGCGTCGTACCCCTTGAACGACACGTCCATGAGGAACAGCACCTTCTGACCCTTGAGCTTCTTCAGCTCCGGCTCCAGGTCGGACCCCAGGAGGCCCGTCTTGGCCCGGTCGGCGAACGTGGTCTCGGGGGTGAAGAAGCAGGTCTTATCCACCGCCGACGCCCCGCGGCCGAAGAACGCGAGGACGACGAGGTCGTCCTTCCCGGTCTCGGCGACGGCTCCGGCCACCGCCTTCACGATCGCGTCGCGGCTGGCGGCCTCGGCGTTCAGTTCCTTGTCCGGGGCCGAGAGCAGGAGTTTGACGCGGCCGGGGCCGGCGGGGAAGTACTTGGTGTCGGTGAGGAGCTTGTAGAAGGCCTTGGCGTCGGCCTCGGCGGTCGGCCGCGGTTGGATGCCCTTGTCTTTGTCAAAGGTGCCCACGCCGACGATGACCACAGCCGGCCCGGCCGACGGCTTGACCGCCGGCTCGTCGGCCCGGCCGGCCGGGGCCGCCGCGGCGACGACCGCCGCGACGAGGAATCGACCCCAGTGCCGCAAACTCGTGTTCATCAGTTCCCTTTCCTGGGAGTTCCTCGGGCGGCCGCCGTGGCGGGCAGGGCGTGGGGACGCGGCCGCCGTGGACGTGCGGGCGGTGTGGCGGGCCGGCCCATTCCGCCATTGTGACGTTCCGCCGACCGCCGTCAACCCGGACTGCGCGACCGTTACGTCCGTTACGAACGAACCGGGCAGCGGGTTCTAACCGCCCCCCAGCCGGGTCAGAATTTCGATCCCCCGGTCGAGTGTTGCGTCAGACGCCGCGTACGAGATGCGGAAGTGCGTGTCCCGCCCGCTGAACACGCCCCCGGGGATGACGAGGAGGTTGTGCCTGATGGCCTCGGCTACGAACTCGCTGCCGGTGCCCCGGGGCGACTTCGGGAAGAGGTAGAACGCGCCCCCAGGGGCGGCGAACTCGTACCGCCCGGCGAGGCCGGCCATCAGCCGGTCGCGTTTTCGCTTGTAGTCGGCGATGATCGGGGCCACGTCGTAGTCCATCGCCGCGATCCCGGCGTACTGCACGACGCTCGGAGCACAGACGTAGGTGAACTGCTGGAGCTTCATCATCTCGGCGATCAGCCGCTTCGGCCCGTGGGCGTACCCGAGCCGCCAGCCGGTCATGCCGTAGGTCTTGCCGAAACCCTCGATCACCAGCACGTTTTCGTTGAACGCGGCCGGGCTGCTGGCCGGGCCGTCGTAGTGGAAGGCCCGGTAAATCTCGTCGCTCACGAGCAGAATGCCGTGCTGATCGGCGAGTTCCGCCAGCGATTTTTGAGCCTCGGCGTCCACCACCGCCCCCGTCGGATTCGACGGCGTCGAGAGGAGGATCATCTTCGTCCGCGGGGTGATGGCGGCCTTCACCTTGTCGGGATCGACGCGGAAGTCGGGGTAGGTGTCCACCGGCACCATGCGGCCGCCGGCGAGGGTGACGATGTGCGGGTACGACACGAAGTACGGGTCGGGGGTGATGACCTCGTCGCCGGGGTTCACGGCCGCCATCAGGGCCAGCAGGAGGCCGCCGCTGGTGCCGCTGGTCACGAGAACGTCGCGGTCCGGGTGCGGGAAGCGGGCGGCCACGTCGGCGACGAGTCGGTCGCGGAAGGCGGCCGCCCCCTGGGTCAGCGTGTACCCGTTATGACCGGCGTCGATGGCCGCCTTCGCCGCCTCCTTGATGGGCGTCGGCACGTCGAAGTGCGGCTGGCCGATGCTCAGGTTCACCGGGTCTTTGAGCGACTTGCCCAGCTCGAACACCTTGCGGATGCCCGAGAGTTCGATGAGGCGGGTGCGGTCGGCGAGCCAGGAATCGGGGGTCATGCGTTCTCCCGGCGAGCGACATGATCCTCGCCCACGGGACCGAGGACGTGTACGAGAACAAGGACAAGCTCACCCGGTTCAAGTTCTTCACCGAGTTCGCCACCCGCCACGCCGACGGC
>JANPKP010000480.1:0-2454 GCA_031426095.1 Gemmataceae bacterium | reverse complement strand
TCGGCGCGTAATCCAGGTCCACCTCGGCATCCAATTCTGGTCCACGGTCGGGGTTCATGTCGGGGTCACTTCTTGGACTTCGGACCGGCCTTGGTCGGGCGTTCGTCCTTGGCTTTCATCGACTCGCGGAAGCGGTAACTTTCGCCGTTCATGTCGAACAGGTGGCACCGGTGGGTGAGCCGGTCGAGCAGGGCCGCGGTCATCCGCTCGCCCTGGAACACGGAGCCCCACTCGCCGAACGGCAGGTTGCTGGTGACCAGCAGGCTCCGCCGCTCGTACCGCTCGGCGAACACCTGGAACAGCAACTCGGCCCCCGCCCGGCTGAACGACAGGTACCCCAACTCGTCCACGATCAGAAGGTCCACGCGGTCCAACTGGGCCAGCAGGCGGTCCAGCCGGTGCTCCTGCTGGGCCGTCTCCAACTCCGTCACCAGCGCCGCCGCGGTGACGAACCGGACCCGCACGCCGAGCCGACACAGGGACAGCCCGGCCGCGGTCGAGACGTGCGTCTTCCCGGTCCCCGAGCCGCCGATCAGGCACGCGTTGTAGTGCTGATCGACCCACTCCCGGCGGGCCAACTCCAGCACCTTCTGCTTCGGCACCGACGGGAGGGCGGTGAAGTCGAACGTGTCGAACTCCTTGTGTACCGGGAAGCCGGCGGCGCGGATGCGGGCGGCGACGGCGTTGGCCGTGCGGGCGGCCACCTCCAGTTCGGTCAGCCGCAGCAGGTACGCGTGGTACGGCTCGTCGCGGGTGGCCGCCTCACGGGCCAGCTTGTCGTGCTCGGCCAGCATCGTCGGCAGCTTGAGTTGCTTCAGGTTGGCGTTCAGCAGCAGGGTGCTCGGGTCGGTCATCGGGATCTCCATCGGGGGCACGGGTGAACAGGCGGTCGAACCGGGACAGGTCCGGCCGCGGGACGGGGATGGGGGACGGCGCGGTGTCGGGCACGGGTGAGGCGCGGGCCGCCAGTCGCCCGGCGGCGGCGGTGATGGCGGCGGCGGTCGGTCGGCCGCCGGCCAGGTGGGTGGTGACGGCGGCCTCGACGACGGCGAGTGGGAAGCGGGCCAGCAGTTGCAGCACGCGGATGTGTTGGCGGACGCCGGCGCGGACGCCGTGGTCGGCTTCGAGGCGGGTGCGGAGTCGGGCGAACACCGGCGGCAGGGCCCAGTCGCGGTACACCGGGGCGTGGTCCAGGGCCGCCGGCTTCTCCTGCAAGATCGCCAGGAAGTGCAGCGGGTCGAGTACCCGCTCGTGCCGGGCGTAGCACCGGGCGTGGGAGGCGACGACGCGGCCGTCGGCCACGACGTCGAGGCGGTCGATGTACCCCTTCACCGTCACCGCCCGGAAGGCGTGCCGGCGGGGGACGCTGTACCGGTTGCCGTCGAACGCCACCGTCTGGTACTTGTCCACCGCCCCCGTGTCGATGACGCACGCCTCGAACGGGTGACGGGGCAACGGGAGGGCCGCGGCCCGGTCCCGTTCGAAGCGGACGCCGACCGTCTCGGCGTTCGACCCGGACGTCCGCTCGCGGGCACCGGCGCAGCACCGTCGGAGGTGGTCGTTCAGCGCCGCGAGGTCGGCGACGCGAGGCACCGGGGTGGCCCACATCCGCTGGAGGTCCTTCACCCGGTTCTCCACCCGCGGCTTCTCGCGGGGCGTCCGCGGCAGGCAGAACTTGGCCGCGAACAGGAAGTGCGAGGCCAGCGCCGCGTAGCGGGAATGCAAGGTCCGCTCGCGGCCGCGGCCGATGTGAATGGCGACGGTGGTCGGGTTGTCCCACCACACCTCGGCCGGCACGCACCCGAAGAACGCGAACGCCTCGGCCATCCCGTGCAGGATCGCCTCGGTCCGCTCGGTCGGCAGGGCGACGGCGAACGGCGCGTTCGAGTAGCTCCACGTCATCACCAGCACCGGCACCAACCGGCGGCCGTCGGGGAAGTCGACGTGGACGTGGCCGAAGTCGGCCTCACACCGGTGACCGGGCGGGTGGTCGAGGGGCACGAACGTGTCGCGGGCGGCCAGCCGGCGGCCCTGGAGGTGGCGGCGGACCTGGTCGTACCCGCCGGTGTAGTGGTGCTCGTTCACCAGCCGTCGGAAGATCTGCGAGGCGGTGTGCCGCTGCTTCCGCGGGGCGGCGCGGTCCTGCTCCAGGATCGCATCGACGAGTGCGGCGAACGGGCCGAAGACCGGGGCCGCCCGCGGGACGGCGCGGGTGTACGGGGTCGGCTCGGCGTGGGCCAGGGCCTTGCGGATGGTGTCCCGCCCGACGCCCAGTTGCCTGGCGATCCGGCGGGCGCTCACCCCGTCGCGGTGCAGCTGCCGAATGCGAGCGAAGTCGTCCACGGTACGCATCCTTGCCCCCCCGGTGTGCGGCATCCTGCCGCGAATGGGGGCCGTTGTACGGTGGACCAGAATTGGATGCCGAGGTGGACCTGGATTACGCGCCGACTACCA
>JANPKP010000479.1:0-1926 GCA_031426095.1 Gemmataceae bacterium | reverse complement strand
GGCTACCCCGGGCTTGGAAGCCCGGGCCACAAGACTTCCTCGTCCGCTTGGCTCCCCGACACGGGCGGACGTGCCACCCGGGCGAGGGTTCCCCTCACCCGAACGCCGCACACAACCGCCGGTGCTGCTCCAGGTCCAACGCCTCCGACCGCACGGTGCCGTCGAGGCCCAGGTCGTGCAACTTGGCGTCCACCTCGGCCTTGTCCTTGCTCCCGTCCGGCCAACCGATCAACGCCTGCCGGAGGTTCTTGCGGCGGTGGGTGTACAGGTCGCGGAGGAACGCCCGGAACCGCGGCACGTCGCCCACCTCGGCCCGCTTGGCGGCGTTCGGCTTGATCATCACGATGGCCGAATCGACCTTCGGCCGGGGGTGGAAGTTGCCCGGCAGCACCTTCCGCACCACCTCCACGTCGGCCACGCTCTGAATGAGCACGCTCAGCGAGTTGTAGTCCTTCGTGCCCACCTTCGCCCGCATCCGCTCGGCGATCTCCCACTGCACCATCACCACCATCCGCTCGATGTCCACCCCGGTCACGAGCAGGTTCGTGACCAGCGGCGTGGCGATCACGTAGGGGAGGTTCGCCACCAGCTTGCGGCGTACGCACTTGTGCTTGACGAACTCCTCCTCCCAGATGCGGAGCATGTCCGGGTTGAGGAGGTTCTTGCGTTCGAGGCAGTCGCCGAAAACGAAACGGACGTTGGAGCGGGGGCCGACGATCTCCTGGGCGACGGGCTGGAGCGAGTGGTCGATCTCGACGGTGGTGACGGACGTGGCGAACTCGGCGAGCCGCCCGGTGAGGGAGCCGGTGCCGGTGCCGACTTCGAGGACGGCGTCGCCGGGGCCGACCTCGGCCGCCCGCACGATCAGGTCGAGGAGGTTGAGGTCGACGAGGAAGTTCTGCCCGAGCTTGCTCTTGGCCTGGAGGCCGTAGCTGTCGAAGAGCCGCTTGAGGTACGACAGCGTCTGCCGCTGGGCCGCCGGCGAGGCGACCGGCAGGGGGGCGGGAACGGGGTTCTCGTCGAAGTCGTCGGGCATGGCTTCCGTTCAGCAAGGCGGAGGATTGAACCACAGAGTCACAGTGGACACGGAGGTCGGAAACACGGAGAAGTCCGAAACACGGGTTTTGGTCTTCTCCGTGTTCGGCTCTGCTCCGTGTCCCCTGTGACTCTGTGGTTCGTTCTCCGTCCGTCTCTAAATGGTGAGGCTCAGGTTCTGGAACAGCTTGCGGACGTGGCGGGCGAGCAGGTCCGTTTCGAGGTTCACTGGGTCGCCGGGCCGCTTGAAGCCGAGCGTCGTGTGGGCCAGGGTGTGCGGGATGAGCATCACGCTGAACCGCTCCGGCGTCACGTCCACGAGCGTCAGGCTCACGCCGTCCACGGCGATCGAGCCCTTCTGGACGAGCAGCTCGCCCAGCGCCGGCGGGTAGCGGAACCACACCGTCTGCCACTCGCCGGAGGGCACCACCTCGTCGAGCGTGCCGACGCCGTCGACGTGACCGCTGACGAAGTGCCCGCCGATGCTGTCGCCGACCCGCAAGGCCCGTTCGAGGTTCACCCGGTCGCCGGCCGCCACCCGGCCGAGGGTGGTTTTTAACAGCGTCTCGGGTCCGGCCTGGAAGTCGAACCCGTCGGCGTCGAAGCGGACGACGGTGAGGCACGTCCCGTTCACGGCGATACTCTCGCCGAGGGCGAGCGGCGTCGCCCACGGCGGGGCGGCGACGCGCAGCTCGCGGCCGCCGTGCCCGTCGTCGCGGACGGCCGTAACGGTGCCGAGGGATTGAACGAGGCCGGTGAACATGGGGTGTATTGTAGCGAACGGTGCGTCGAATGGGCGGGTGTGACGCGAACACGATGGGCCGTCGTCTTCGCGGCCCCAACGGGGCCACCGTCAATAGCCAGGGGTGTGAACCCCTGGGACCCCCGACG
>JANPKP010000478.1:0-7710 GCA_031426095.1 Gemmataceae bacterium | reverse complement strand
CCCCCCCGCCCCCGGCGCGGCCGGGGGCGGGGGGACGCCTGGGGCCCCCGGGGGGGGCTAACGACAGGGCCCCGCGGTGCGCCGGGGGGCCCCACAGGCGGGCACCGCCGCCCGCACCGCTAAACGGGGCGTGTCGCACTTGAATTGACCATACCCGGTGCCGCGACGCCGTTCAAGCCGCCGCCCCGCCCGCCGCCGCCGGAAGCGGCCGCCCGCCCCGCCCGACCGGCACGGCCGGCCTCACTTCAGGTCGTACAGGTAGGCGGCCGCCCCGGGCCGCTCGACGGCCGCCACGCACCGGCCGAGCATGTCGAGCTGACCCCGCATCGTGCCTTCCTCGTTCTTGTGCCGGTGGCTGAAGACCACCCACACGCGGCCCCTCCCGGCCAGCCCCTTCAACTCGTCGGCGTAGCCGCCGCCGCGGTGGTCCGCCCCCCAGACGATCGCGTCGGCCGGGAACGGCGTCTTCCGCGAGTAGAAGCGGAACGCCGGCTCGGCCCCATAGTAGACGTACACCGTGTCGCCCGGCTTCCAGCGGTCGCGGACGGCCGTCATGACCGGGGCGAGTTGCTCCGAGCGGGCCGGCCGCCGCATCTCCTGGGACGCCTCCAGCACCGGGGCCGCGACGAGGACGCCGACGAGGAGGGCGACCACCACCTTGCCGCCGGAGTGGGCGAACTCGGCCAGCCAGCCGGCCCCCGCGGCCACCAGCAGGACCGCCGCCGGGACGAGGAACAGGAGCAGTCGGCCGGCGAAAGGGTAGCGGTGGACGGCCGACGCGAGCAGCGCCGCCCCCGCCGGCAGGGCCAGGGCCGCCGCGAGCGGCCAGCACTTCTCCCCCAGCCGCCACAGCCCGGCCGCGGCGAGGGTTGCCGCGATCCCGCCGGCCTTGATCTCCGAGCCGCCGAGCCCGCCCGGGTAGCCGAAGAAGTTGAAGTAGTGGTCGACCAGCCACCCCGCCCCGCCGGCCCCGAGCGGGAGGAAGTGGCCGGCCCAGTAGTCGAGGAGGTACTTGTTCGTGCCCAGGTGCCGCAGGCAGACGACGTAGCAGGCGGCGAAGCTCGCGAGCCAGCAGCCGACGGTGACGCCGGCGGCGGCGAGCCGGGGCCGGTCGCGGTCCCAGGCGGCGTCCGCGAGCAGCGCCGTGCCGACGCCCGCGAGGACGAACACGGCCGGGTGCGAGAACCAGACCGCCGCCGCCCCCGCGAGCGCCAGCACGGCCCACTTCCGCGTGCCGCTTTCACCCCGCAACAGTCCGAGCGCGGCGGCGAAGAGGCCGACGGCGGTGGTGGCGTCGGTCTGGTACTGCTTGCACTCGCCGGCGTAGCTGATGAGGAACGGCGACACCGCGTACAGCCCCACCGCCAGGGCCGACGGGCCGCGGGGGAACAACCGCCCGGCCACCCAGGCGAAGCCCACCAGGCCCAGCACCGACCCCACGAACGGCACCAGCCGCAGCGCCCACTCGGCCGGGCCGAACAGGGAGAGGGCGGCCTTCGAGAGCAGGAGGAAGCCGACGGGGGCCCCCTGGTTCCAGTCGAGCGGTTCGAGCAGGCGGGCGGGGGTGCGGTCGAGCAGGTTGAGGGCGAGCATCGCCTCGTCGATCCACAGGCAGCGGTCGGACGTGACGGCCCCGGCCCGGAGGACGAGCCCGAGTAGCACGAGGGCGACGACCTCCGGCCACACGCGGGACGTGGTGCGGGGCGAGTGCGGGGCGTCGGGGGCGACGACGACCACGGGCGGGGCGACGGCGGTGAGGCGGTTGGCGAGGAGGCGGTCGTCCGCGGGGGGTGGGTTCACGGTGGCCCGTCCTGAGCGTGGGAAAACCGGGGCCCGGTCCGTGGCCCCGGCGTCGTTGTGCGAGCGAAGGGACGAATGGTAATCGGTCGCCGCCGGGCGGGTCAAGCGGAGACGCCCCGTTGTACCCCCGCCCCCGTTCCGTTAACATCAACCACGCCGAGCCCGCCCGCACCGAGACGCGGGGCGACCCCGCCCGCCCCCGCCGAGGCCCCCGCCGTGGACATCCGCACCTTTCAGCCGGGCGACGAGACCGCCCAGGTCACGGTCTACAACGGGGCCGCGTGCCTGTTCCCCGGGTTCAAGCCCAGCAAGGTCGAGGACGTGCAGCGGCGGACCCGCGCCCGCGGGTTCGACCCCACGGCCCGCTTCTACGCCGTCGGCAAGGGCGAAGTCGTCGGGTACTGCGTGCTGGAACCGGGCCAGGGGCGGGTCAGCTTCCCGTGGTGCCGGCGGGGGCACGGGGCGGCGGCCGGGCCCCTCTTCGAGGCGGCCGTCCGCTCGGCCCGCGACCGGGGGCTCGACAAGCTGTTCGCCGCCTACCGGGCCGACTGGCAGGCGGTCCACGCCTTCTTCGAGGGGAACGGCTTCGCCCAGGCCCGGGAGATGGTGAACTACCACCTCGACGTGACCGACCTGCCGACCGCCGCCACCCGCCCGTCGCTCCCGATCTCGCCGCTGGAGCGGGCCGACCTCCCGGCCGTCGCCGACATGGGCCGGGGCGTCGTCCGCCTGCCCGACGACAAGCTCGAGGCCTACTTCTTCGACAACCCGTACTTCCCGGCCGAGGCCGTGTCCGTGATGCGGTCGAAGGCGGACGGGAGCCCGGTCGCGGTCGGCCTCGGGCTGGAGCGGCCGACGTACGCGGACGTGCGGCAGATCGACGTGAAGGCCCCGTGCTTCCGCCTCGGGGCGTTCGGCACCGAGGGGCTGCACGTCAAGCGGGTGAACGGCCTGTTCAGCTTCCTGGTGCGGTCGCCGGAGGTGGCGACCCCGAACGGCCTGAGCCTGCTCACCGAGGCGTGCGAGGGGATGACCGACGGCTCCGTCCACGCCCTGGCCGCGCAAGCCCCGTCGGACGCCCCGCACCTCGTCGCCTTCTACGCCCGCTTCTTCCGAGAGCAGGGCCGGTTCCCGGTGTTCGAGCGCTCGTTAACCGACACGGCCGCCGTGGCCGAACTCCTCAGCGCGTGAGGTCCGTCCCCTTGCTCAACACCCCCCTCGGGCGGCTGCGGGCCGTCGGGCTGACCGAAGCCCTGTCCTTCCTCCTCCTGGTCGGCGTGGCGATGCCTCTGAAGTACCTCGGGGACGAGCCGCGGCCCGTGCAGGTGGTGGGAATGGCCCACGGCGTGCTGTGGGTGCTGTACCTCGGGGCGGTGGCGAACGCGGCCGTCGCCCGCCGCGGGCCGGCCCCCCCGGTGGCGGTGGCCCAGGCCGCGTCGGTCGTCCCCCCCGGGCCGTTCTTCTTCGACCCGAGCTTGAGGCGGGAAGAAGTAGTGGCAAAGCAACATTAACCACAGAGTCACAGAGGACACCGAGGGAAGCAGCCACCGAGAAGTTCGAACCCCGGTTCGGACTCTTCTCGCGTGTTCGGCTCGGCTCGGTGCCCTCGGTGACTCTGTGGTTCATTCTTCTTCCACACCTCACGCCGCCCGTTTCGGCCTCGCCTTGATGTCGAACAGGCCGAACACCTCCTCCTCGCTCAGCCCCATCTGGGCCGGCTTGTCCTGCTCGGCGAGCAGGTCGTTGAAGATTTTCCGCTTGGCCTCCAGGATGTCGGCCACCCGCTTCTCGACCGTGTTCGCGCTCTGGAACCGCGTCACCGTCACGGGGTTCTTCTGGCCGATGCGGTGGGCCCGGTTGATCGCCTGGTCCTCGATGGCCGGGTTCCACCAGCGGTCGAACAGGAAGACGTAGTTCGTGTACTGCAAGTTCAGCCCGACGCTCCCGGTGCCGTAGCTCATGAGGATGACGTGCTGGTCCGGGTCGCTCTTGAAGCGGTCGAGGATCGGCGTCCGGGCCGCCTGCGGGAGCTTGCCGTGGTACTGCACCGCCCCGAACCGGGCGAGGTGTTTGGCGAGCACCTCCAGCGGCTCCACCCACTGCGAGAAGACGATGGCCTTGCGGCCGCTCGCGGCCACCTCCTCCATGTCGCTCACCAGCCGCTCCAGCTTCGCGCTCTCGCCGGTGAGCGGGTCGAAGTTGCAAATCTGCTTGAGCCGCATCACGAGCTGGAAGACGTGTTGCACCGTGATCGTCTCGCCGAGCGCGTTGAGCTGAATCACGCCGTCGTCCTCGGCCCGCTGGTAGGCGACCTTTTGGGCCGGGGTCAGCTCGATCTCCAGGTCGACGACCGTCTTCGCCGGCATGTCCGGCTGGGCCAGTTCCTTCGTCCGCCGGAGGATGCAGTCGCTCGTGAGGGCCGCGAGCCGCTTCGGCGGGGTGTCGTGCGGGATGCGGCCCTTGTCGATGAACTCGAACAGGTTGACGAGGTCTTCGTGGCTGTTCTCGATCGGCGTGCCGGTGAGGGCCCAACTGCGGTCGCGGTGGATGCCGCGGACGACCTGGGCCGTCTTCGAGTCGCGGGTCTTGATCCGTTGGGCCTCGTCCACCACCACCACGTCGAAGAACACCTTCGGGTCGTTGGCCCACTCGGCGTCCCGCGTCAGCGTCTCGTAGTTGATGAGCTTGAGCGGGCAGTTCGAGGTCAGCCACGTCGTCCGCCGGCCGTCGGCGTTGCCGTCGAACGTCTCGAACGGCAGCTCCGGGGCCCACATTTTCAGCTCGCGGGACCAGTTGTGGATGAGCGGCTTGGGGGCGATCAGGAGGCACCGCCGGACGACCCCCTGGTGGAACAGGAGCCGCAGGGCGAGGATGGTCTGGGCCGTCTTTCCCAGCCCCATCTCGTCGGCGAGGAGCGCCCCGTGCCGCGGCATGAGGAAGGCGATGCCTTCGAGCTGGTACGGGAACGGCTCGAACGGCACCTCCAACTGCCGGCCGTCGAACAGCCCGTCGAGCGGCGGCTGGAGCAGGTACAGCAGGCGGTCCTTGAAGTGGACCGTGTCGGCCGTGGGGCGGGTGCGGACGCGGGCCTTCGCCTCGGCGGTGGGGTCGGGCAGCGCCGGCAGGGCGACGACGCGGCGGCCCTCCGCCGGCTCACCCGCGGGCCGCGGCGGGCGAGCATACTCGACCGGCGGGGCCGGGAACTTCCACCCCTCGGTGCCGACTGTCAGCGCGAGGCCGCCGACCGTGCGGACCCACGGCGAATCCGTGAGCAGCCGCGGCGACGGGCGGGCGTCCACCGAGAGGGCGAGGTCGATGGCGAGGGTGCCGATTTCGGGCGGCGCTTCGGGAGGTTCGGATGCCGGACAAAGGGACGGCTGTCCCTGGGCTTTGTTCACGTCACCGACCCCCGCCGCCCGCCCGAGCGCGTTCACGTCAAGCGGCACGCGCGGCCCCCCCGCTTCGCCGGTGTTCGGCCACGGCCGCCAGGATGCGGGCGAACGGCTCCGCCAGATCGAGCGCCGGGTCGAGGGCGTCGAGCAGCCCCCGCACGGCCGCCTCGTCGGCCGCGAAGCGGGCCGCGAGCAAGAGTGGCACCGACGCCCGCGGGTGGGTGAAGGTGACGAGCCCGCCGGCCGCCTGCGACTCGGCCCCCGCGTCCGCCAGCTTGAGGCCGACCACGGGCACGTCGATCCGCCCCCGCAGCGCCAGTGCCGGCGGCGTGTTCACCACCACGAGGTCGGGCTTGGTCGGCGTCTTCTCCACGAGCGTCTTGCCGATCAGGTCGGCGTGCAGGTATTCGGCCAGGGTCGGGCCGTAGAGGGCGTGTTGAACCCGGTTCGGTTGCACGGCGGTGGACAGCCGGAACTCGACCGGGCGGCCCCAACTGTTGGTCACGAGGTAGCCCCCGAGCCACCCGCCGGCGTCGGACACGACGGCGAGGAACCCGAGGTGGCCGGTGGCGGCGGCCGGAAGCGAGCGGTCACTCACGGGGTGGCGTCTCCCATTGGTGTGTGGCGAGGCGTCAGTCGAATCGGCGGTGGCGTCCCTTCCATCGGACGGCGTTGTTGCACGGCTTCAGCCGCTTACCCATCCCGCCGCGAACCCGGGGCGAACGGCCGGCGGCGGTCGGAATCGGCTTCCTAACCTGCCCCGCCCCCCGCCGTGGGGGTGCCGGGCGTGCCGGCGGTGGGGTTCCGATTGCCGGGCGAACTGTTATAAAAGCCCTACACGCCGCGGTTCCCGAAATCGGGGCGACCCTCCCGACCCGAGCCTTTTCAGCAGGCGAACGCCTCATGCCACCCGACACGACCGCCGCCCACGAAGCAACGAACGAAGCGACCGCCGAGACCGCGGCCGAGCCCAAGCTCTCCCCCGTGGAGGCCATGAAGGCCGACAGCCGTTATCTGCGAGGGAGTATCGCCGCCGAGTTGGACGACCCCACCACGGACCACCTGAGCGACGCCGCCAAGAACATCATCAAGTTCCACGGGTCGTACCAGCAGGAGGACCGCGACGCCCGGAAGAACCGGACCAAGGCGGGCGTCGGCAAGGCGTACATGTTCATGATCCGGCTCAAGCTCCCGGGCGGGAAGCTGACCGCCGACCAGTACCTCGCCATGGACGACATGGCCGGCAAGTACGCCAACGGCACGCTGCGGATCACCACCCGGCAGAGCTTCCAGTTCCACGGCATCGTGAAGGGGGACATGCGGCCGATCATGGCCGGGATCAACCACGCCCTCGTCACCACCCTCGGCGGCTGCGGCGACGTGAACCGCAACGTCCTGGCCTGCCCCGCCCCGCTGCCGGACGCCCCCCGCAGGCAGATGCAGGAACTCGCCGACGCCGTGGCCGCCCACCTCGCCCCCCGGGCCGGCGCGCGGGCGTACCACGAACTCTGGCTCAACGGCGAGAAGCTGCCGACGCCCGCGGCCGAACACGACGACCCGGAGGCCGAGGAGCCGATCTACGGGAAGGTCTACCTGCCGCGGAAGTTCAAGGTGGCGTTCGCCCTGCCCAACGACAACTGCACCGACGTGCTGGCCAACTGCCTCGGCTTCCTGGCCGTGGTCGAGGACGGCAAGCCCGTGGGGTACAACCTGTACGCCGGCGGCGGGCAGGGCCGCACCAACGGCAAGACGGAAACCTTCCCGTACCTCGCCCAGCCGGTCGGATTCGTGACGCCTGAGGAAGTCGTCGCGGCGTCGGAAGCCGTGGTGAAGCTGTTCCGCGACCACGGCAACCGGGCCGACCGCAAGCGGGCCCGCCTCAAGTACGTGGTCGCCGACTGGGGCACCGAGAAGTTCCGCGACGTGTTCTACCGCGACTACTTTAAGGGCCCCCGCCGCGAGCCGAAGGAGCTGACGATCACCGGCGTCGACCTCCACCTCGGCTGGCAGCCGCAGGGCGAAGGGACGTGGTTCCTCGGCCTGAGCGTGGAGAACGGCCGCATCAAGGACGAGGGGACGATGCGGCTCCGCAGCGGCGTCCGCGAGATCGTCCGCCGCTTCGGGGCCGACGTGCGGCTCTCGTGCCAGCAGGACTTGCTGGTGTGCAACGTCCGCACCGCCGACCGCCCGGCCGTCGATTCCCTGCTCAACGAGTACGGCATCCCGAAGCCGGACGGCCTCTCGATGGTGCAGAAGTGGAGCATGGCCTGCCCGGCGATCCCGACCTGCCCGCTGGCGATCACCGAGAGCGAGCGGTCGTTGCCCGCCGTGATCGACCAGCTCGAAACCGCCGTCGCCGACCTGGGCCTGGCCGACGAGGTGCTGAGCGTCCGCATGACCGGCTGCCCGAACGGCTGTGCCCGCCCGTACCAGAGCGAGGTCGGCCTGGTGGGCCGCGGCGGCACGAAGTACACGCTCTTTGTGGGCGGCGACACCTTCGGCCGGCGAATGAACTTCG
>JANPKP010000477.1:0-9402 GCA_031426095.1 Gemmataceae bacterium | reverse complement strand
GTCCGGACTGCTTCCAGGCCTCGACCATAGCTCGCCAGGCCTGAAGCTTCTCGGGGCGGTGTCTCGACATGCCGGAGTTCTTCCACGGGAAAACTCTCAGGCTACCCGACTCCGCAAGGCGTCAGTTCACCGGACATTTACCCTGCACCGCGTCTTTGGCGATCGGTATCTTCGCTCTGCCGGTCTCCGCGTCGATCTTGGAGACAAACTCGGCGAGGGTGATGGGATGCTTGGATGAATTCGGGACATGCGGCAGGGCGTCTCTGAGGCGAGGTTGGCTTGGTTCGAGACTCTCACTTTCCGCAGCTGGCTTTTTACCCTTTTTGGACATGCTGGCAGCCTCTCTAGCCTCCCAAGGGCAAGCAAAAGGCGGTGGGACTTCCGCACTTCGGGGCGTCCCCTAGCCGCCCTGCTGGAGTGTAACGAACGCCGCAGGGCGTGTGAGCTGCCGGGACGATACCGTACACGACACGAGGGAGCCGCGGGGGATTGACAACGCCACGTCATCACGGTCACATCGGCTCCCAGTCGTGATCCTCAGCCGACTTCCGCCGCAATCCGCACGGCGAAGGACATGTCTCGCTCCGCGTACACCTGGGTCACGTCGGCCTTCGCGTGGTCGAGCATGACCTGCGATCCCTCCACGCCGTAAGCCTTCCGCACCTCGGTCGCGAAGGTGTGCCGGAGTTGGTTCGCGTGCCAGTGGCTCACGCCCGCCTTCCCGCAGGCCTTCGCGATCGCCTGGTCGTACGTCCGGTGCGTGTACCGCTCCCCGGGCTGCTTTTTTGGTTTCGCTGCTCGACGTGACTGCTGGGACGGTTGCACCTTTGACACCCGGCCAGCCCTTTGGGTGGCCCGAAACTCCTGCATGGCTCTCCGGGGAGAGAACAGGTAGTCGTCTTCCCTCAGCGTGAAGTACTCTTTGAGCAGGGCCTGGGCCTTCGGTCCGATATGCACCTGCCGCTGCTTCCCACGCCACGCCGTCTTGTGTTGCTTCGGGGCGTACACCCAGACGCGGCCGTTCATGTCGATGTCTGAGCGGCGAATGTTGCAGACCTCGGACGGCCGCATCCCGGTGAGCCGCTGGAGCTGCACCATGCCCCGGACGTGGCGGGTGAGGAGCGGCAGAGTGGCGTGAACGAGGCCATCGGGGACCGGCTTCACCGGCTCCCGCTCGGAAGCCTGGCTTCGCCCCCGTTCCAGTCCGGCTACGGCCTGGAGGCCCTGGTAGACGGCGGGCGGGACCAGCTCCTCGCCGACCGCCCACTTGAACGCCCGCTTGATGCGACCGACACGCTGGTTGATGAGCGTGCGGGCTAGGCCGGCGTCGATCATCCGCTTGCGGACCGCCTTCAACGCCAGCGGGCCGAATTCGGCCGTCCGGGTGTGGCCGTAGAGCTCTTTGAGCGGCCGGAGCGAGTACCGGTAGTTCTCGACCTCGGTGGTGGGGCTCCCGTCGGCGTGCCGGTAGTGCGTCTCGACGTGACCCCAGAACCGGAGGAGCATCTCGTTGACGGTCAGGTCGGTCCCCTGAGAGCCCTCCCTCGGCAGGTGGCGGTGGGCGGCCTCCCACTCGGCAATGACCCGTGCGTACTCGGCCCGGCTCTCCGGGGTGCCGAATTTGCCGAGTAGTACGTCTCGCCGACGCCCCAGCGGGTCGGGCAGGGTGACGATCGCTTGGCCGGATTGTTTGTGGCGGCGGTAGGTGGGGACGGCGTTGCGAGGCATGGGACGGATTCCCTTCTGCGGAATTCTTCCGCAGTTAATGGGTTCCGTGCCGCACGCTCTCGACCGTCGAGAGGTAAGCTAAGATGCTTTGGCGTAAGGCTTTCCGACAGCGAGGACGACGGGACTCGAACCCGCAACCACCGGATCGACAGTCCGGTACTCTAACCAATTGAGCTACGTCCCCAACAGGGTCAATAATAGTAGCCGGTCGTTCGCAGGCAAGAGGCCAGTTTCGGAGTTCTTCCCCGGCCCGCCACCGGGCTCCGGGTCAGTGGCCGCGGCGGATGTCCGACGGGGGGTAGCGGACCTCGATCCGGTAGACCTTCTTCGACCGGCAGACGATCTCCCACGTCTCCGGGTTCACCCGCTCGGGCACGTCCATCCGGTGGATGTCCACCGAGGCGTGGAAGCCGCGCTCGGAGAACACGTCGATCATGATCCGCAGGGCCAGCGGGTCGTCGAACAGGTCGTCCTCGCTGTTGATCCGGGTGTGGCCCGAGATGGCGTGCGTCCGCACGATCGGGATCATCTTCCCCTCCATCAGCCGCACCACCCGCTCGAACACCGCCGGGTTCTCCTCCTCGTACTGCTCCAGCCGCTCCACCAACTCTTGCCGGGCGTGGAGGGCGAGCTGGCTGGCGACCGGGATGTTGCGGATGCGGTCGAACACCTCGTGGCTGAGTTCGAGCGAACTCTGGTAGGTGAACTCGCCGAGGATGTTCTGCTGCACCTCGTGCAGGTCGCCCTCGGCGTCGATGAAGTGGAAGTGGAAGATTTTGCGGAGCGACTGGAGGGCGTCGAACGTGCTCTCCTTGAAGGTCCGGTAGCGGTTCCGGCACAGGTCCGGGTCCACGTCCGTCACCCGTTCTTCGAGCAGTTTGCCGGCCCCCGTCTGGCGGACCTGGCGGTTGTGTTCCTGGATTTCGCGGCCCCGCTTCAACTGCCGCTGGACGCTCACCTCCTCGCTCACGAACAGCAGCGCGATGCGGAACATCGGCTTGCGGAAGAAGCGGGCTAGCGGCGTGGCCCGGTACTCGTCGTGCAGGGAGATGGCGGCGTGGTAGAAAATCTTCAGGCACTCCACCTGCACCTTCGTGCGGGGGAAGCCGTCGATGATGACGCCCTCGTGGTACTTCGGCGAGAGCAGTTCCTCGAACAGCAAACCGACCACCTCGCGGTCGCCCACCATGCGGCCTGCGTTCTTGATCGCCACCGCCTGCGGGGTGGTGAGCAGGGCGCTAATGACGACGGGCGGGGCGGCCAGGTCGCGGGCTTTCGCGATGAACGGGGTGTTCGTCCCCTTCCCGGACCCGGGGGCCCCGCCGAGCCAGATGTACTCGCGGGGGAAGCGGAGGTTGTCCCGCCCGTGCTTCTCCTCCAGGTCCGCCCACACGGCCGAGAAGATGAGCTGGGCGTCCTTGATCTCCAGGTCGGAGGTCGTGGACGCCACGGGGGCCGGCGGCGTGGGCGTGGCGTCGGGTTCGACCACGGGGTGGCTCCGTGCGAAGGGGCGTCGTCAGTCCGGGTCGGCCACGAGCCGGCGGAACGGCTCGCCGAGTACCCCTTCGATATAGGGAGTGACGCCCCAGAAGCGGCGCAGCTCGCGGTACTCGTCCACAAAGGTGCGCTCGCCCACGGGGGCCCCGCGGACGGCCCGGATCAGGAGGTTGCGGGCCGTGTGCTCGGGGCTGACGAACTCGACCACGTCCGTCCTGTAACCCATCACCCGGAGCGCGAGCGCCCGGAAGGCGTCGGTGGCGAGGTCGGCCGCCCGCTGGCGGAGGATGCCGTGCCGGAGGATCGGCCGCAGCACGGCCGCCGGCCCGTCGGCCTTCAGCGACTGGTTCAGGTGCTGGTGGCAACACGGGACGCTCAGGAGCAGGCGGGCCTCGCCGGCCACGGCCCGGGCCAGGGCGTCGTCCGTCGCCGTGTCGCAGGCGTGGAGGGCGAGGACCACGTCCGGCTTTGCTTCGACGGCCGTGATCGGCCCGCAGGCGAACGTCACCCCGTTCGCCTCCAGCTTGTCGGCCCGGCCGGCGGCCTTGCGGATCAGCTCCTCGTTCACGTCCACCCCCGTGATCCGGGCCGGGACGCCGCGGACATTGTTGAAGAAGTGGTGGACGGACAGCGTCAGGTGGCTCGACCCGCAGCCGCAGTCGAGGATTTCGACCGGCCGGCCGAGGGACCGCAACCCGGCGTCGTCCAGCACGTGGTCGAGGTGCTTGAGCAGCTCGTTGATCTGGGTGAACTTGGCCCGCATCGTGGGGCGGACGGTGCCGTCGCGGGTGAGGACGCCGAGGGCTTCGAGCAGCCCGTCGGCCCGGCCCTCGGGCAGCGGCACGTCCTTGACGCGGTTGTGCGCGGAGGCCGGCGGTGTCACCTCCGCCGTCGCCTTCCGCCGGCCGACGTGGACCTTCCCCTTGCGGCTCGTGCGGACGTCGATCTCCTCGACCTCCGTGGTGACGTGGACGCCCGCGAACCCGGCGTCGATGGCCTCGCCGAGCGGGGTTTCGGCCTCGCGGCGGGGGTAGTTCTTCGTCACGTCGCGGGTGGCGTCGAAGTACGAGAACTGCAACTGCGACTCGCCCCGCACGTCCACGGGGCGGACGACGACGCGGACCCACGGGAACGACCCGCCACCGCGGGTCGCGCCGCCGAAGGTGGCCCGCCGGAAGTTGGGTCCGAGGACCGCGTCGGCGACGATCCGCCGGACGGCCGCGTGGTCGACGTTGTGGGTGGCCATGCCCTTATCGTATTTCGCACGGCCGCGGTCTACCGCCGGAAATCGCACAGCACGGCCCCGCGGATCTGTCCCGGATGCTCGGGCCGCCGTCGAGTGCCCCCGGATTCTCCCACTTTATTCGCACGCGGTCGCCACATCCGACGGTGGTCGTGTGGGTTGCGATTCCCTTACCAAATTTTGCGGTAACGCGGGAGCGTTCCCCGATTCCGCGCAGTTTTGTGGCTCCGACATCCCGTTGGAGGTTGCTGCCGAGTCTGGAGGGCCCGCCATCGGGGAGTCATGAACTTCCGACGGCGGCCCCCCCAGACTCGGCACTACGGCTGGATCGGTCGGCGGACGGGTGTCTGGCTCACTACGGCCGAGTCCAACAGCACGAGCCGGGCGGCCCGGTTGCCGGCGAGGACGCGCCGGCCGTCGGCGGTGAAGGCCACGTAGTCGAGCGGTCCCGGGGCGGCCTCGCGGGCGAACACCTCGGCCCCGGTCGCCGCATCCCAGAGCCAGGCCGCACCGTTCATCCCCCCCGTCAGCAGTCTCTTCCCGTCCGGGCTGTAGGCCACCGCCGTGCCCACCGGCCGGTTCTCGCCCACGGTCATCACCTCGGCCCCGGTGTGCGCGTTCCAGACGCGGGCGTACCCCTTTTCACTCCCGGTTAATAGTGTGTTGCCGTCCGGGCTGACGGCCACGGACAGAAGCCCGCCCTCCTTCTCCCGGGCCGAAGCCAGCTTCGCCCCGGTGGTGGCGTCCCACACTTCGAGCGACCCGTCCGCCGCGGCCGTCGCCACCTTGTCGTCCCGCCCGAAGGCGATGGCCCGCACGGCGGTGGAGTGGGGGGCGGCCGCCACCACCGGGCCGCCCGTCGTGGCGTCCCAAACCCGGACCTCGCCGTGGGTCGTGCCGGCCGCCACCCGGGAGCCGTCGCGGTTGAACGCCACGGCCGTCAGCGACTTTTGCAGGTCGACGCGGAGGGCCGGCACCTCGGCCCCGGTGCGGGCGTCCCACACGGCGGCGACGCCGTCCGGCCCGCCGGTCACGACCCGCGTGCCGTCCGGCGAGAAGGCCGCGAACTTGACCGTGCCCGGGGCCGCCCGGAGGGTGACGAGTTCGGCCCCCGACCGGTCCCAGACCGTCACCACGGCCCGGGCCCCGAGGCCGAGGACGCGGTCGCCGTTCGGGCTCACGGCGAGGTCGGCCGCCCCGCGGTTCGGCGGGCCGAGGACCGCCACCTCGACCGACGCGGTGGCGTCGTACAGTCGGGCCACGCCGTCCGCCCCGGCCGTCGCCAGGGCGGACCCGTCGGGGGCAAACGCGACCGCCCGGAGGCCGCCCCGGTAGACCCGGACGGCCAGCGACTCCCGCCCGCCGGCCGCCTCCCAGACGCGGGCCACGCCGTCCGCCCCGGCCGTCGCCAGCCGCCGGCCGTCGCGGCTGAAAGCCATGCCGAAGACCGGCCCCGAGCCGGCGCGGAAGGCCGCCAACTCGTCGCCGGTGCGGACGTCCCAGACGCGGGTCGCGCCGCCCACCCCGGCGGCGGCCGCCAGGCGGGAGCCGTCAGGGCTGAACGCGGCCGACAGCAGCGGGGCCGGGTACGCCCGGGCCGGGGCCGCCTCCGTGCCGGTCTTCACGTCCCACGTCCGCACCGCCCCGTCCACACCGGCGGTCAGCACCGAAGCCGCGTCCGGCCCGAAGGTGGCGGCCAGGAAGCCGAAGCGGCCGCCGCCGATGCGGACCACGGCCTCCCCCGACTTCGCGTCCCACACCTTCACCGTCTGGTCCCACCCCACCGTCGCCAGCCGCGAGCCGTCCGGGCTGAAGGCGACCGCGATCAGGGGCCAGGGCTTGTGGGCCGTGACCGCCACCACCGCGTTCCCGGTCGCGGCGTCCCAGATCGTGGCCTGGCCCTGCGTATCGGCGGTGACGAACCGCGAGCCGTCCGGACCGAAGGCGACGGCCGTGGGCACGCCGGCGAGCTTGACGGTGACGAGGGCGGCCCCGGTCCGGGCGTCCCACAGGCGGGCGGTGCCGTCGAGCCCGGCCGTCGCCACCTTCCCGCCGTCCGGGCTGAACGCGACGCCCGCGAGTTGCTGGCCGTGCCCGACGAGGGCGACCCGCTCGGCGTGGCAAAGGCGGTGGACGTAATCCCATTCCCACCCGCGGAACTCCTTCCGGCAGCCGGCGAGGACGCCGTCCGCGAGGTCGGCCCGCCCGGCCTGCCACTCGCGGTGGGCGAGTTCCACCCGCCGGGCGTATTCGAGCCGGTCGGCCCGGGCGACGAGGACCTCGGCCTCCTTGCGGGCCTGGGCCTCCTGCTTCTGGGCTTCCCGGGCCTCGTCCCGGGCCAACCTTGCCAGGTCGCGATCTTTCTTGGCCGCGTCTCGCTGCCGCTCGGCCTCGGCGGTCGCCACCTGGGCTTTCATTTGCGATTCGTTGGCGTTCCGTCGGGCCTCGTCCGCTATTTGCTTCGCCTTCAAGGCTTCGGCCTTGCCCTGATCGGCATCGGCCCGGTCCCGGTGGGCGGCCTTGTAAGCGTAGCCCACTGTGGTTGCTAAACCGATCAGTACGATCACGGCCGCCGTCATCCCGTAGGCGATGGCCCGGGCCGGGTCGCGGCGGGCCCACTTGACGACGCGGTCGACCGGCCCGCCGGCCCGCGTCTGGACCCGCCGGCCGTCGAGGAAGCGGCGGAGGTCGTCGGCCAGGGCGGCGGCCGTCGGGAAGCGGTCGTGCGGCTGCTTCTCCAGGCACTTCAGGCAGATGGCGTTGAGGTCGCGGGGGACGGCCGGGTTGAGCTTCCGCGGGGCCGGCGGGTCGTCGTGGACGACGCTGTAAAGGACCGAGTTGATGCCCGGCCCGTCGAACGCCCGGCGGCCGGCGAGGCACTCGTAGAGGACCGCCCCGAGGGCCCACACGTCGGCCTCCGGGCCGACGAACTTGGCCTGCCCGCGGGCCTGCTCGGGGGCCATGTACGCCGGCGTGCCCATCACCTCCGAGGTGGCCGTCAGGTCGGACGCCGCCCGCTTGGCGATGCCGAAGTCGGTGACTTTGGGCCCCCCGGCGGCGTCGAACAGGACGTTCCGCGGCTTGATGTCGCGGTGGACGATCCCGGCCGCGTGGGCCGCGTGGACGCCCCGGGCGACCGTTTCGATGAGCTTCGCCGCGTCGGCCGGGTCGAGCCGGTGCGACCCGTGGATGCGGTCGGCCAGATTCCCGCCCGGGAGGTATTCGAGGGCCGGGTACGGGCGGCCGGCGTGCTCCCCGTACTCGTACACGGCGACGACGTGCGGGTGCCGGACGGCCGCCACCGCCTCGGCCTCGGCCAGGAAGCGGATGACCTCCCGCGAATCGGTCGTGGCCCCGCCGAGGATCATCTTGAGGGCCACCGGCCGGCCGTCGCGGATGTCCCGGGCGTGGTAGACGACGCCCATCCCCCCTTCTCCGAGCTTCGACAGAATCTCGTACCCGGGTACGGCGACACCGTCCGGCGGGCCGGGGGCGGCGGACACGCGGCGGGCCTCCCCGGCCGTCAGGGCGTGGACCCCGCCGGGGACGCGGACGGTCGGGAACAGGGTGCCGGCCGGTGGGTCGTCGCGGGGCGTCTCGTCGTGCGGCATGGCGGCTCCGGGGCTCGTTCGGGCATTCTAACCGCCGCATCGGGCGGCGGGTATCGGGAACCGGGCCGCCCCGCGGGTCGCGTTCCCACGCCCGCCCGCCGCCCCGCCTACGATGGCTTGGTGCCCCAACCGAGGAGGCGTGCGTGACCCACCCCGACGACCCCCACCCGATGCTCCCGCCGTTCGGCGGCGAGAACGGCTGGCTGTACCCGGCCGTGGCGTGGGCGCTGGAGTGGATGACCCGCTTCACCGTCCCCCGCCGCTTCGGCCTTACCGCCGGGGCCACCGACACGTACATCGTCGGTTGCACGGCCGCCGGGTTCGCGGCCGTCGCCTGGCTCGACGCCGCCGGGCGCTCCGCGGCCGGCCACCACGCGGTCGTGCTGTTCGCCTTCTGGCGGCTCTTCGAACTGCTGTCGATCACGTCGTTCGAATTCTTCGTCGGCTCGTACCGGGCCAGCCACAACCCGCCCCTCGGTCGCGTCGTGCTGCTCAAAATGGTGAACCTCACCGAGTTGATCGTCCTCTACGGGCTGCTCTTTTACTCACTGATGACGACCGGCCGCGAGTGGCTCGGGGCGGACGCGATGCTGTTCAACACCGACCTGCCGAGCGCGTCGGCCGCCCTCTATTTCAGTGCCGTGACCGCCGCCACCACCGGATACGGCGACTACCACCCGGCCCACTGGACGACCCGCACCCTGGCCGTCACGGAGATGATGTTCTTCCTGTCCGTGGCGTTCAACATCCTCGGCGTGTTGCGGTCGCGGGCCCCGCTGCTCCCGTCGGACAAGTCGGCCAACGACAAAGCCGACACGGAGGGAACGTCGCCGGCCGCATGACCGCAGGGCCGCTCACGGCTCGTCAGCGGTCGATAACGACCGGCGGTCCACAGAGCGGTCGGGAACCCGTGACGGTAGGCATTCCCGCCAAACTGCCTTATGCAGTCTCAACCGACTGGCCGTGAAAGCAGTCGGCGACCGCTATCCTGACGGGATGAAGCCACCGCTGTCCGTCCGGGAACTGACGGCCGCCGACCAGGACGCCCTCCGCCGGGGTCTCCGATCGCCCGCCGCGTTTACCCTCCGCCGGTGCCAAATCCTTCTGGCCAGTGCCGCCGGGCGGAGGCCATCCGAGGTCGCGGCCACTCTCGGGTGTGCGACCCAGACCGTCCGGGACGCCTGGAGTTCCCCGCGAACGGTGGACAGCGGGAAAGCGGTGTAGACTCCGATCCCGAGGAGACACGCCGATGGCCGGTACGCGCAAGGGTTGCCCGCCGGAGTTCGAGCTCGCGGCGGTGACGATGATCGCCGAGCAGGAGCT
>JANPKP010000476.1:0-3877 GCA_031426095.1 Gemmataceae bacterium | reverse complement strand
GCCAGCGCGCCGGCTCGCGCGGGGGCCGCGCGGGCGGGGCAGGGTCCGCGAACAGGTGCCGGCGCGTCTCCGACGCCGCCACCGCCTCCAACCCGGCGGGCGGGCCGCTGTAGAGGACGCGGCCGCCGTGCTCGCCGGCCGCCGGGCCGACGTCCACGACCCAGTCGGCGTGGCGGACCACGTCGACCTCGTGTTCGACCACGAACAGCGAATTCCCGGCGGCCGTGAGCCGGTCGAGGGCGCGGAGGAGGGCTTCGGTGTCGGCCGGGTGCAGCCCGGCGGAAGGCTCGTCGAGGACGTAGGCCACCCCGAACAGGTTGGACCGCACCTGTGTGGCAAGCCGCAGCCGCTGGAGTTCGCCCGGCGAGAGGGTGGGGGTGCCCCGCTCCAGCGACAGGTAGCCGAGCCCGAGGTCGAGCACGACGGCCAACCGGGCCTGCAGGTCGGCGGCGATCCGGCGGACGACTTCCGCCTTCTCGGGGTGGGCCGCCGCCTGTTTCGCCCGGCCGCGTGCCGTCCCGTCCGCATACGGCCGGAAGAGGGCGGCCAGTTGCTCCAGCGGCAGCCGTGAGAGGTCGGCGATGTCCCGGCCGGCGAACGTCACGGCCAGGGCCTCGGGGCGGAGCCGCTTGCCGCCGCAGGCCGGGCAGTCGGTGCTCACCAGGTAGCGGGCGACCCGCTTCTTCATGGCCGCGCTTTCCGTCTTGGCGAACGTCTCCAGCACGTACCGCCGCGCGCCCGTGAACGTCCCCTGGTAGTCGGGCGCTTCCTTCCGCTGGATCGCCCGCTTCACCTCGGCCAGCGAGGAGCCGGGGTAGACGGGCACGGCCGGCCGCTCGTCGGTGAACAGGAGCCAGTCGCGGTCCTTCTTCGGGAGGTCCCGCCACGGCACGTCGATGTCGTACCCGAGGGTGGTGACGATGTCGCGGAGGTTCTGCCCGTGCCACGCCGGCGGCCACGCGGCAATAGCCCGCCCGCGGATGGTGAGTGAGTCGTCGGGCACCATCGACCGCTCGGTGGCGTCGTACACCCGGCCGAGCCCGTGGCAGTCCGGGCACGCCCCCTCGGGGGTGTTGGGGGAGAACGACTCGGCGTACAGGAGGGGGCGGCCGGACGGGTAGTCGCCGGCCCGCGACAGGAGCATCCGCAGGAGGTTCGAGAGGGTGGTGACGCTGCCGACGGACGACCGCGTGGTCGGCGTGCCGCGCTGCTGCTGGAGGGCGACCGCGGGGGGCAGGCCGTCGATGGAATCGACCGCGGGGGCCCCGATCTGGTGGAACAGGCGGCGGGCGTAGGGGGCGACGGATTCGAGGTAGCGGCGCTGGGCCTCGGCGTACAGTGTGCCGAACGCCAGGGACGACTTGCCCGACCCGGACACCCCGGTGAACACGACGAGGGCGTCCCGGGGCACGTCGAGATCGACGTTCTTCAAGTTGTGTTCGCGGGCACCGCGGACGCGGGCGAACCCGCGGGGGGGTTCGTCCGAAGGCGTGCGGGGCGGCGGGCGGTCCGGCGTTCCCATGCGGGCGACTCGCGGTGCGGGCGGCGACGCGGGCTTCGACGCTTGGCCGTCACCCTGTCAAGCAGACCCCGTGCCGTCTACCAGGCACCCGGCCCGTCACTCCGCCCCGGCGGGCGGCCGTCCCGCGGTTCGGGTACGCCGCGGGTCTCCGTCACGCCCGCCGCTCGTGCAGGTCTTCCATCGCCGCCTGGGCGGCGCGGAAGCCGGAGGTCATGGCCCCGTCGATCGAGCCGTTGTCGCGGTGGTCGCCGCAGACGTAAAGGCCGGGCCGCAGCCGCACCGGCCGCCGCCACGGGTCGAGCTTCCCGGCCGTCTGGTCAGGCAGACTGTGGCGGATGCGGTCCACCCGCAGGAGCCGCCACCCCGCCACGTCCGGGCCGAACCAGTCGGTGATCTGGGCGCGAGCCTTGCGGTCGAGGTCGGCGTCGTTCTCGCCGGGAATGCCGACCACCGACGCGGAGACGAGCGACTGCCCCGGCGGGGCGTAGGCCGGGGCCGCCTTCGACAACACCACCAGACTGTTCACCGGCCCGGTGCCGTTGCCGTCGAGGCAGAGGATCGGCTCGTCCACCGGAGCTTTCGTCGCCGCGTAGTAGAGGGTTGTGCTGCCGTTCGAGCCGGGGTCGGGCACGTCACCCGCGAGCTGGGCCGACGCGGCCGGGCCGTCGGCCGCCACCACCACCGCTCGGGCGCGAAGTGTCTCGCCGGTCGCTAGTGTCACCTCCCGCTCGCCGACGCGGTTCACCTTCGCGTTCAGCCGGACCGAATGAGCTGGGAGCTTGCCCGCGATCTGCTCGGGGATGGCCTGCATCCCCAGTGCAGGCACCGCCCCCGGGCCGTCGGCGAAGGAGCGGAACACGAAGCGAAAGAAGCGACTCGACGTGGCCAGCGTGCGGTCGAGGCTCACCCCGCCGAAGAACGGGCGGAAGAAGCGGTCGATCATCGCGTCGGTGAACCGGCCGTTCCACCGCAGGAGGTCGAGCGTCAGCCGCTCGTCCTTCGCCGTCTGGTCGTCCAGGCTGCCGGCTTCGAGGTCCCACGCCAGCCTCGCAAGCCGCAGTTTGTCGCGGAACGTGCCGACCGGGCCGAACGCCGAGCGGGCGGCGCTCACCGGCTCCGAGCGGGGGTCGGCGACGCGGTGGAACTTGCCCCCGACGCGGACGAGCGCCCCGCGGGTGAACGGCTTGAAGTCGAGGGCGGCGTAGTCGAGGACGCGCTTCCCCTCGGGGTACGCGGTCAGGTAGATCTGGAACCCGCGGTCGAGGCGGAAGCCGTCCACGAGGTCGGTCCGCACCCGCCCGCCGACGCCGTCCGAGCCTTCGAGGACGCGGAAGCTCACGCCGCACTCGGCGAGCCGCTTGCCGCAACAGAGGCCGGCCAGCCCGGCCCCGACGATCAGCACGTCCGGCGCGTCCGCGGTCATGCGTTTCCCCGCAGGCGGTAAGCCCGGTGGAGGATCAGCCCGAACGGCACCCACCAGATCAGGTCGTTCGGGATGACGGTGTAAAGCCCCTGCGGCCGGCCCTGCCCGGTGAGGACGCCGAACAAGAGGCCGACCGGGCCGAACACCTTGCCGAGCAAGCCGACCAGTACGACCGGCCAGTGACGCACCGGGTCGCGGGAGGCGAGCAGGTAGCCGACGCCGTACACGCCGACGACCATGCCGATGCACTGCCAGAGGGCGGGGTAGTTCAACGGCTTGCCCGGGAACTCCATCCCGGAATACGCGAAGGACTGCTGCGGGGCGGCGATGGCCCACGCCCCCCAGGCGAGGTTGTACAGCCCGGCCGTGAACAGCACGTCGGCCATCCAGCGGGGGTTCGGGGCGGGGGCGGCGGGCGGGTCACCCATCGGGCAGCCTCCGGAGGTCAGAGGAGCGACACGCGGAGGCGGTCGGCCTGCTCGCGGACGGCTGTTTTATCGGCGTCGCCCCGGCGGGCGAGGTTCCGCACCTGCATCACCGTCCGCGGGTTGGCGGCCAACAGCTTCTCGTGGCGGTCGAGGAAGTCCCAGTAGAGGGTCGTGAACGGGCACGCCGTCGGGCCGTGGGAGACCGCCGGGTCGTACCGGCAGCCGCGGCAGTAGTTACTCATGCGGTCGATGTACTTCCCGCTGGCGATGTACGGCTTCGACCCCATCACCCCGCCGTCGGCGTACTGGCTCATGCCGAGCGTGTTCGGCAACTCCACCCACTCGACGGCGTCGACGTACACGGCCAGGTACCACTCGTGCAGCCGCCGCGGGTCGACGCCGAGCAGCAGCGCGAAAAGGCCCGTGACCATGAGCCGCTGGATGTGGTGCGCGTAGCCGTAGTCGAGCGTCTGGCCGAGCGCGTGGCGCAGGCAGTTCATCTCG
>JANPKP010000475.1:0-1675 GCA_031426095.1 Gemmataceae bacterium | reverse complement strand
GCCAGCTCATCAAGGACGGCAAGTTCCGGGACGACCTGTACTACCGCCTGAACGTGGTGCGGATCGACCTGCCGCCGCTGCGGGACCGGCCCGAGGACGTGCCGGTGCTGGTGGCCCACTTCTGCCAGAAGTTCGCCCGGCCCGGGAAGGCCACCCCGGCGGTCAGCGAGGAGGCGATGGAGGTGCTGAAGAAGGCCCACTGGCCGGGGAACATCCGGCAGCTCGAGAACGCCGTCGAGCGGGCCAGCGTGACCACCCGCGACGGGGTCATCCGGCCGGCCAACCTGCCGCGGGACATCGGCGGCCGGGCCGACGGGAAGAACCCGTTCCAGGTCGAGCTGGGCCGGCCGCTGCCGGAGCAGCTGGCCGAGATCACCGCGGCGTTCGAGGAGCGGTACCTGCGGAAGGCCCTGCGGAAGACCCGCGGGCACGTCGGCAAGTGCGCGACCATCACCGGGCTGTCGCGGCGGAGCATCACCGACAAGATCGCCCAGTACAAGATCGACAAGGGCGAGTTCAAGAGGGATTAGATGAGGTCGAACTCGTAGGGCCCGCCCGGCGTGCCGACCCGGCCCGGTCGGCATGCGGTGCGTGCCCTACAGGAGTGACAGGGCGTCTGAAAACTGATCTCGACCCGGTCGGGCGGTTCGGGTACTCGTGTTCGCTATGACACGCAAGCCGTACCCGACCGACCTGACCGATGCCCAGTGGGACCGGCTAGAGCCGCTCCTCCCGAAGCCGAAGTCCGGCACCCCCAAGGGCGGGCGGCCGGGGGCCGACCTCCGGGAGGTGGCCAACGCCATCTTCTACCTCCTCCAGGCCGGCGGGGCGTGGCGGCTGATGCCCCACGACCTCCCGCCGTGGCAGACGGTGTACCACCACTTCCGCCGGTGGCGGGTGTCCGGGGTGTGGGACCGGGTCCACGCCCGGTTGCGGGAGGACGTGCGGATCGACGCCGGGCACCCGCCCCAGCCGGCCACCGGGCGGATCGACAGCCAGACGGTGAAGACGACCCGGACCCGCGGCGACCGCGGGTACGACGGGGGGAAAAAAGGCGAAGGGCCGCAAGCGGTTCATCCTCACCGACTCGCTCGGGCTGATCTGGGCCCTGTGGGTGACGACGGCCGACCAGCAGGACCGGGACGGCGGGCGGTGGCTGGTCAGCCAGTTCCGGCACCTGCTCCCGCGGCTGCGTGAGGTCATCGCCGACAGCGGGTTCAGCAAGAAGTTCGTCGAGTGGGTGCGGCGGCGGTGCGGGTGGAAGGTCACGACCACCGCCACCGCGGCGAAGGGGTTCCGGGTGCATCCGCGGCGGTGGGTGGTCGAGCGGACGTTCGGCTGGCTGGTCGCGTACCGCCGGCTGGGCAAGGACCACGAGGCCCTGACCGAGACGAGCGAGGCGATGATCCACGCCGCCATGATCCACCTGATGCTCAGGCGGCTGCCGCCGCTACCCTAGTTTTCAGACGCCCTGTGATCCGATCTCGCCCCGAACGGAGGAGCCGGGTATGTTCAAGGACACCCGCATGGGTGGTAAGCCGACGTGGTATCTCACCCCGCCGAGGGACTGGGGCGTGCGTGTCCCCGAGGCCGTCCGCAAGTGTGTTGTGTTCCTCGGCCGGGCGACGCAGCGGGGGGAGGCGGTCGCCCAGCACTGGGGCGGCACCGGCTTCCT
>JANPKP010000474.1:0-18501 GCA_031426095.1 Gemmataceae bacterium | reverse complement strand
GAAATGTAGCCCCAACGGGGCGACCCGGGAGCGACCCGGGTCGCCCCGTTGGGGCTACACCCCCCCTTCGTGGGGGTGGTGTCCAGGGGTTGCGCTCCGCTCCACCCCTGGCTATTCTCGGTGGCCCCGTTGGGGCCGAAGACCGTCGCCTGCCTTTCTCCCCCCTCCTTGTCTCCCCCTCCGTTTTTTCCCGTGGCGTTCCCCCCCGCCAGGCATTAGAATCCTCCTCAACCCGGCCGGCCTCGCGCGACCCACCGCCCGCGCGTCCCCCCGTCAGCCGCCGCCCCGGGTCGCCACTGACCGCCGTCCCCCCCTGATTCGTTGCTCGCCCCCGCCGCACGCGGCGGGTGCCCCCCGTTCCCGCGAAAGCCGACCCGAATGACCGCCAGCCCCCACGCCTCCCAGGGCGTCCTCGAAATCAACCCCAAGGGGTTCGGCTTCCTCCGCTCGGCCGCCCGCCACTTCGCCCCCAAGGCCGACGACCCCTACGTCCCCGGCCCGCTCATCAGCAAGTTCAAGCTCGCCGAGGGCGTCCACCTGGCCGGCCCCATCGAGCCGCCCCGCAAGGGGGCCGGCGGGCCGCGGCTGGCCACCGTCGAACTCATCGAGGGGAACGACCCGCAGCAGTACCGCCGCCGCGAGTGGGACGAACTCACCCCCACCGACCCCACGAAGTGGCTGCGACTCGAAACCGGGGCGACCCCGCTGACGACGCGGGTGATGGACCTGTTCACCCCCGTCGGCATGGGCCAGCGGGGGCTCATCGTCGCCCCGCCGCGGACCGGCAAGACGGTCCTCCTCCAGCACATCGCCGCCGCCGTGGCCCAGAACCACCCGGCCACGCACCTCATGGTGCTGCTCGTGGACGAGCGGCCGGAGGAGGTGACGGACATCCGCCGGAACGTGAAGGGCGAGGTGATCGCGTCCAGCTCCGACCGCGACACGGCGAACCACGTCCGGGTCGCCGAACTCGTGCTGGAGCGGGCCAAGCGCTTAACCGAGCAGGGCCGCGACGTGCTGGTGCTGCTCGACAGCCTGACGCGGCTGGCGCGGGCGTACAACAAGACGAACAACAGTGGCCGGACGATGTCGGGCGGGGTGGACAGCCGGGCGCTGGAGGTGCCCAAGCGGCTCTTCGGCCAGGCCCGGGCGTTCGAGGAGGGGGGCACGCTCACGATCCTCGGCACCGCCCTGATCGAGACCGGCAGCCGGATGGACGACGTGATCTTCCAGGAGTTCAAGGGCACCGGCAACATGGAGCTGGTGCTCGACCGCAAGCTGTCGGACAAGCGGATTTACCCGGCCATCGACCTCGCCCAGTCGGGGACGCGGAAGGAGGAGCGCATCCTCCCGGCCGAGATGCTGGAGCGGATCACGATGCTGCGGCGGACGCTGGTGAACAGCCGCGAGCGCGACCCGTCGGTGGCGATGGAGGCGCTGGTGAAGCAGATGTCGAAGACGGAGTCGAACGAGGAGTTCCTGCAGACGTGGGGCAAGTCGCGGTGAGGCGGGGTTCGGGACGTTCCGCCCCGCCCCGTTGACGCCCGCGGGCCGGCCGCCTAAAAATAGCACCGTCCTGACGAGGCAACCCGGGCGGCCCTATCGTCTAGCGGTTAGGACACAGCCCTTTCAAGGCTGCGACCGGGGTTCGAATCCCCGTAGGGTCATCCTTTCGTCCGGACTCAAGCGGTCCGGGCGGGACTCCAGCCGCCGGAAGCCTTCCAACGGAAGGACTTCCGGCGGCTGTGTCTTTTCCCGGCCGCCCGCGTCCGCCCCCGTCTGCACCGGGTTTTGCACCGCCACTGCACCGGATTTTGCACCGCCTTCGGCGGCACGCCGGAAGTCCTCGTCCCGCACCTGCGCGTAGTGCTTCAGCGCCACCGTGGCCGAGTGACCCATCCACGCCGTGACGGCGGAGATGGGGAATTCCGCGAGCAGGTCGGTTTCGCAACTCGCCCGCAGGTTGTGGAACAGCCGGGGCCACGCCTGGAGGCCGGCCCGGCGGATGAGTCGCTCGAACTCCGTCCGCAGGTTCGCGTTCACCCACCCGTTCGGCCCCTGTGCCGCCGCCCGGTAGGCGGCCCCCTGCGGCCCGCCGACGACGTACACCTCGCCCGGGCCGGCCAGTTCCCAGGCGTCGTCCAGGTGGGGGCGGAGGGCGGCGAAGATCGGGCACGCCCGGTACGCCTTGCCGGGGATGTGTTCCGTCTTGCAGCTCGGGACGGTCATCCGGCCGGCCGCGAAGTCCACGTCCGCCCACTTCAGCATCAACACCTCGGACGGGCAGCGCAGCCCGCCGAAGCGGGCCAGTGCGACGACGGTGCGCCACACCGGGGAGGCGGCCGCGATCACCCGGGCGGCGTCGGCCGGGGTGACGTAGTGCCGCCGCTCGGCCGGCAGAACCGACACGGCCTTGAGGTCTGCGAACGGGTCCGCCGGGATCAGGTTCTTCTTGACCGCTAGGGCGAACACCGCCCGCACCCGGCGCAGGCGGCGGGCGACGGTGGCGGCGGCAAGGCCGCGGTCGCGGAGACTTTTCAGGAACTCCGCGGCGGACTCCTCCGTGACCGTCCGCGGGTCGGCTTCCGGCTTGAAGAACCCGAGCAGGTCTTTCGCCATCGTCCGGTGGTTGGTCCGCGTCCCGACCTTGTTGTCGCGTTCCTTCTCGCGGGCGTAGAGGTCGAGCAGGCCGGAGAGGGTGACGGACGCAGGCCGGGCGGCGACGAGTCCGACCGCGGCCAGCCGGGCGGCGAGGTCGTCCCCGACGCCGGCCACCCAGGCGGCCGTCTCCCCGTCGAGGGGCAGGCGGGCGACGACGGCCGCGTTGAGCGCTTCGACCTTCAGCCGCACGGACTCGGCCACCTTCTTCGGCACCTTGCCCAGCCGGAGCGACCGCCGCTTGCAGTCGGCGGCCGTGAACTGGATCGTGCGGTTGCCGTTCGCGTCCGTGCTGAGCGACGCCATGATGATTGCCTCGTGAGTGGGTCGGGGTTAGAGTCGCTCCCCGGGCGGGTACAGTCTACCCGCGTCCGCCCGGGAGCGCCAGCGGCGTAGCGTGTCCGCGGCAGTCCGCTCAGGCGTTCGCCCCGAACGGGAACGCCGTGTCGTCCGGGGGGACGGGTTCGCCCCCGCCCGAACGGGCGGGATCGTCCGGACCGTCCCGACCGCCGGGGGCGGGGCGGGTGATGGTCACGAGCCGGCCGCGCTCCGGGGTTCGGCCGTCGCAGTCCACTTCGAGCCGCCACGCCCGCCGCAGGTCCGGGGCCAGCGTGCGGAGAACACCCGTCAGCCGGTTCGCCGCCCGCGGCCAGTCCCGGCCCCGTGGGTCGGGGCCGAACGGGTCGAGCGCCTTTAGGAGTTCCGCCGCCGGGCCGGACCACGACTGCCGGCCGGCCATCAGGGCGGCCACCGCCGCGGCGACGGGTGACGATTCCAGGGCCAGTTCGTGGGCCTCGCGGCGGTTGGCGGCGTAGGCGGCCAGGAACCGGGGTGGCTCGCCGGCCGCAATCTCGCACGCGACCGCCCACTCGCAGAAGTCGGCCATCCGCGGGGGGTCGGCCAGCGTCACGCCGGGGAGCGCCCGCAGCCCGCCGGCAACCCGATCAAGCAGCGCCCCCAGGAGGGCCGGGTGGGCGGCCCGGAACGCCGGCCAGAACACCCGCTCGCTGACCCGCCGGCCGTCCGGGATCGGCCGCAGCCGCAGCACGAGCGCCCGGTCCAGGAGGTCCGGCGCGTCGGCGTAGTCGGTGATCCCGCTAAGGACCACCGGCCGCGTGGCCTCGAACACCTCCTCGTCCCCGTCGGTGTACAGGCGGCGGGTGGCGAACCCGCCGCCGGTCGCCAGCCGGCAGAGCGCGTCGCTCAGCCACTCGGACAGGCCGCGGAGGTTGTCGTAGCTCGCCACCCACTGCCGGGCGGCCGCGATCATCAGGTCGCGGAGTTCCTTCGGGGAACCGCGGCGGACGGCCTTCGCCGGGTCCGCCAGCGCCTTGAATACGTCCACGGTGGTGGACTTGGCGCTCCCGGCCTCGCCCGTCACCGCGGCGACGGGGAACGGGCCGGTCGGCCGCAGGGCGGCGGACAGCCACGCGAGCATGAGGGCGAAGGCGTCGTCGTCCCGGGCGTTCACGAACCGCCGCAGGTCCGCCACCGACCCGCCCGGCAACGGTACGGGGAGGGGGAGCATCGTGGACGGCGTCACGAACCGGACCGGCGGGTCGGCGCACGGCCGCCAGCCGTCGGCGTCCACCTCGATCACCGTCCCGCCGTTGTCGGCCAGGTGGAGGTAAATCCGCCCGCCGTGCCCGGCCAACCGCACCGCCGCCGGCCGCTCCGTGCCGTCGAGGACAGCCGCCGCCTCGACGGCGTTGAGCGCCGCCCCCATCGCCTCGCCGCTCGGCACCCGCCCGCCGGTCCTTTCGCGGTAAGCGCGGGTGAGCGCCAGGCGAAAGTCGTTCGACCGCACGGCGTAGGTCTGACGCCCCGCCGTGGCGAACGCCCGCCGGGCGTCGTGCCAGAGGTCGAACGTCTCGGCGGCGATGCCCGCCAGCACGTCGGCCGCCGACGCCTTCCCCCCGTCGGCGTCCTCGGCGTCGTCGCCCGCCGCCCCGCCAGCCCGCCGGCCGGCCGGGGGCCGGGGGGTGTAGTATTCGGTCCGCCCGTCGAGCGCCGCGGCGACGGTGAGCTGGCCGTAGGTCCGCCCGTCGGCCGCATGCCGGGCGTCCCACTTCTCGGGCCGGAACAGGGCCGACCGGCGGAACAGCAGGTCGATGCGGTCGGCGTCCGGCCCGCCGCACCAGTAGGCCAGCAGGTTGCAGAGGGCGAGGTCGGCGCGGCTGGCGTCCCCGTTGTACGCGCCGGCGTCCCCAGCCATTAAGGACCGGAACTTCGCCCCGTTCCTCGCCCGGCCGGCGCGGGCGATCAGGTCGTCGTCCGAGTCGGCCGCGCCCCCGCCCCGGGGGCGGTCGCCCGGGACGGTGGCCTCGTCCCGCGGGGGCGGGGCGTCCGCGCTTTCGGCCGCGTCCCCCGCCGGCCCGTCGGTCAACAGGTCGAGCGCGGGCTGAATGTCGCCGGCGTCCGCCCCCGACCCGACCGCGGGGACGCCGACGACGGTGAAATACTGCCGGTCGTACACCTCGACTTCGCCCCCGCCGGGGTGGGGCCGCTTGTGCCATCCGCCCCGCCACACGCCGCGGCCGATCAGCTTCAGCCCCGTCCCCGACGGGGAAACGTCGGCGTAGGTGCCGGCGGCCCGGACCAGTTCCGCCGCCCACGGCAGCAGCGACCCGCAGGCCGGGTCGCGCACGTCGTCGGCGTCGATGCCGACCCACCCGTCGCCCAGCACGAACCCGACGCCCGCGAACCGCTCCGGGTCGGCGCGGCAGGCGGCGAGGGCGGTGTCGAAGTCGGTCCAGGTGTCGGGGTCGTTCGACTTCGCCTTCCGGCCGCACGCCTGGAGCGGCGGCTTGTCCCACTTCCCGCCGCCCCCCTTGCCGGGCTTCCAGGCCAGCCCCCACGGCACCCAGCGCCGTTCGGCCTTGAGGGCGGCCGGGATGCCGGCGGGGTCCGGGGGCGGGACGGCGGGCTTGCGGCCCCCGTCGGCGTAGAAGCGGGCCTTCCGGCGGCCGTCGTCGTTCGGTAGAGTGGACATGGTTCAGTTCCCCCGCGAAGGGTCGGGCCGCACCGGCAGGGCACCCGGCCTTTTCGCGTTGATGGTGGCGTGCGGGACGAGTCCACCCGGTGCCACGCCGACAGGCGTGACCGGGGGTAACGGGGGTGTCAGCGGGCGCGTGCGGGGCAGCCGGCGGCGATCCACCGGCGGACTTCGGCGGCGACGAACCGGACGTTGCGGCCGAGCGTCACCCGGCCGGGCGGGGGGTTGCGGTACACGGACTTGGCGGACACCTTCAACACCGCGGCTACATCGTCGTAGCTCCACAACTCGGCGGCGAGCGCCTGCCACTTTTCGGCGGCGCTGGGCAAGGTAGACATGCGAGGAACTCCCGCGGTAGTCGCCGCCGGGAACCGCCCCGTCGGCATGCGGGATTGTGGTCCGCCCGCGGCGTCACGGCCGGCGGCCGCCGCGTCCGTGACGGCGGCGTGACGGCACGGGACGGGGGAAACCACGGCGGATCGGGCGGGGACGGGGGCGGTCAGAAAATTGTCACGGCTCGAACCGTGACGGCCGGCCGTGACGTGACGACTCAGCCGGCGGCCGGCGGCTTGTCGGCCGGCCGCCGGGCCGCTCGGATCAGGTTTTTGTCCAGGGTCAGGCCGGCTTGCTTGACGAGCAAGACGAACTCTTTGTTCGCCCGCAAGTGGGGCAACATCTCCTTCGGTCGGCGGGACTCGCGGCGGATGATCTCGTACACGTTGAGCTTGAAACGGGCAACCGGGTCACGCTTCGCCCGCTCGACCAACGACCGGCCGGGCGAACCGGCGGCCGGCACGTCTACCCTCGGCCGCGCCCCCGGCCCGCCCGCCGACCAGTCGGCCGGGAGGATCAAGTCGGCCATGTGTTGGCACTCAGTCGCGTTGGGTTCGAGGTCACGGCAGAAGCCGGGTTCGAAGTGCAGGCGGCGGCATTCAGCGACTTGGTTCAATCGGCGGTCCCGGAGTTCGATCAGGTGGTCTCTCCGGTTCGGATCGGTTTCCGCCTTATCGAACTCCTCCCGCTCGGCGGCGGTCAAGCCGCCGAGCTTGCTCCAGTCCCCGACGAACAGACTCGACTCCACATCCGCGGGGTTGAGTTCCGCCACATTCGTGAACGCGGCGGGTAGGCGTATGAGGAAGCCCACAACGGCCTCCCGGAGGCCGTTCACCCGCCGTTCGACTTCGGCGGCCGGTAGTTCGCTCAAGCGGCCGGCCGTAAGGGACCGCCGGGCCAAGTCGTCGAACGCGCTGATCCGCCGTTGCCGCTCCGGTTCGTCCCGCTTCCACTCGGCCCGCGTCACCGGCCACGGGTCTTGTTCCCAATAGGCGGCCTGTTCCGCCCGCAACCGTTTGGCCTCGGCGACGAACCGCCGGACCGTGTCGGCCGGCGTGTCCGGTGACGGCGGGGGGAGGGCGTGGGCGTGGGCCGGAGGCGTTGCGGACTTCCGCCCGCGGGTCGGTTTCGACATGGTGCGTCCAAGCCACGGACCGGCCGACTTGCGCCGCCCGGTCCGTGGGTCGGCTTGTCGGCCGGCCCGCACGATAATCGGCCCTATCGGTATACGCAAGTCCATAAGCGTCCCGCGGTCCGGCCCCGCCGTGACCGCGAAAATCCGTACTACTCGTGCGTGATGGCGGCCGATCACAAGAGATTCGGGTCGGCCTCCCCACCGACAACCAAGAGGGCCGCCAGCCGCCCCAGGACATCGAGCGGCGGGCCGCCGGGTCCGTTCCCTCCCGCCGGCCCGCCGGGGGCGTCGAACATCCGCCGCCATTGGGCGAGTACCTTGAGCGCGTCGATCCGCCGGGCCGTCCGCACCTTGCACACCCGCCCGACCGCCTTCGGCTTGCCCCGGTCCCCCCGGCCCCGGGCCGCGTAGACCTCTTGCGTCTCGAATTGTTCGACGGCGGCGGCAACGTCGTCCGGCCACAGGTTCGGGGGCAGGAGTGTCCCGTCCCGGGCGAACAGCCCCCGTCGGTCGGCGAAGGCGGCCCGGAACAACCCCTGGGCGACCACCTCGACGGTGGCCTTCGCGGCGTCGGCGGCGGCCTGCTGCAACTCGCGTATGAAGTGCCGAACCTCAACTTTTCTCAACAGCCAGGACGCAAGGACTTCGGTAGTCCGAGTGGCGTGGTGGGGGAAGCCCGCATCCTTGTACGCCCGGGTGGCGTTCCCGTGCTCGACCCAGGCGGCGCAGAACCGGACCTCCCGGGCGGTCAGCGGAGGCGGGGCCGTGCGGTGCGCCGACTTCTTCCGGCTCGCGGACTTCTTGCGGCTGGGCATGTGTTTTCCCCGGCGGCAAGCAAGCCTACCCGGCGGTGGTGCCTGCCGGGGTCTCATCCGGCCGATACTCCGTGTCGCTCACGGCCGCGGGGTCGGCATCCGGGGCGGGGCGGTGTCCCACAGCAGCTTCACGTCGTCGGGGGTCAGGCCGAACGCCGCGTTCACCACGTCCGACACCCGCCGCTCCAGACCGGCGGCTTCTCGGGCCAGCGCCTGGAGCGGGGCGACCGACGCCGTGAACTCGCCCGTCAGCCGCCGCACGTCGGCCACCGACAGCGGGCGGGACCGGCCGCGGGCCTTCTTCACCTCCGCCACGAACCCGGCCGCGTCCAGCCCGGCCGGGTCGGCCAGCTTCTGCGACGCCTTCTCCACCCCAAACTCCGACCGCAGCCAATCGACCACCGCCCGCCGGCCGTCCTGCCGCTCTCGGGTGAGGGCGAGCAAGCGCCGCACGTCCGCCTCCACCGCCGACCGCTGTTCGGCAGTAGGTTGGGGAATCGGGAGTTGCTCCACCAAATAGCCCATCGGTGACAACGCCTCATCTTTGAGATGAACCAGAGTTCGCCAATTGTGCCACCACAACACAGGGGCGTTAAGCACGCCGAGAAGGTACAAGTCACTCGCGGGAAGGAAGAACGTCTTGTCGTTACCGAGTACCCCCGAATCGTCGAAGCAGTAGCACGGGTAGAACTGGATCACTTGATACCCGATCTTCGGTTTCTCGAACTCCCGCCAGTAATCGACCGGGTCTTGCAATTCGTACCACTTGTACGAACCCGGCTTCCGACCCGGCCATTCCCTTTCGGTCCAGTCCTTCGGCTTCGGTTCGAGCTGTGTGCGGAAGCGTTCGAGGTGCCGCTTGATCGCCGGAAACTGGTCGATGTCGATGCCGCGGCGGGCGAAGATCATCCACGCCCCCGACCATTCCGAGCGCCAGCGGTCCACGTCCTGCCCGCGAAGGTATTTCCTCAGCACTGTCTCGCTACTCGGGTGTTCGGCAATCAGCGCGTCGCGGGTCGGAGTGTCCACGACGAACGCTGCGTTGTTGCCAGTTACCACACCGCGGTATGGGCCGACGCCGGCAAACTCCTTCAGCGGCACGCCCCGCTCCCGCATCTTCGCCATGAGCGCCGAAACTCCGGGCGGTTCGAGGTTCCATGGGCCGGGGCCGAACCGCTCGCGGGGGACGGCCACCCCCTCGGCCTCGATCTGCCGCGACAGGTCGTCGATCCGCAACTGCTCCCGCGGGATGATACAAACGCGGACATTCTGGGGGGGGGCAGAATGTCGTCCGGCTTGCGGGCGACCACGATGCACGGGAACACGTCGGCGTCCGGGAAGATTTGCTTGGCGTGCCCGAAGTCCACCACCTGCTCGACCCACGCCTCGGCACCGTAGAGCCGGCGGAGGGCTTCCCCGTACCCGGCCTTCATCCACTTGTTCGTCACGATGAACCCGAGCCGCCCGCCCGGCTTGAGGACGTTCAACCCGAGTTCGTAGAAGTAGACGTACAGGTCGGCCACCCCGTCATACGCCTTGTAGTGGGCTTCCAGGTAAGGCTTGTCGGCCTTGATCCACTCCTGCCGGACGTAGGGCGGGTTGCCGATCACCACGTCGAACCCGCCGTCGGCGAACGCGGCCGGGAACCGCCCCCGCCAGCCGTCGAGCGGCGGGAGCGGGTCGGCCACTACGCTGTTCCCCCGGACGACGTTCCCGTCCAGGGCGGTGAGCGGCTTGCCGTGCTCGGCCGTCTTGATCCAGCACGACAGGCGGGCGATCTCGACCGCCTCCCCGTTCAGGTCCATGCCGAACAGGTTCTTGGTGAGGATCGTCCGCCGCACGTCGAACAGGGTCGGCCCCTGCAAGTCGGTGAGGAACCCTTGCGCCTTCCCGTACTCGGCGAACAGTTGGTCGAAGGCTTCGAGGAGGAACGCCCCGCTGCCGCACGCCGGGTCCACCACCCGGACGCCTTCGAGGGCTTCGAGCCACCCCTGCCAGAAGGCGACGAGCGCCTTTCGCTGGGGGTCGTTGAGGTCGGCCGGGTCGAACAGCCGGGGGTCGGCCAGCGCCCGCCGGGCGGTGCCCTTCGCGGCCGCCTCGGCCCCCACCCGCAGCGCCTCGAACCGCCCGGCCAGCACCGGCCCGAGCGTCTCGGCCACGACGTACCGGGTGACGAACGCCGGGGTGTAGAACGCCCCCTCCTTCTTCCGCTTCGACGGCCCGCCGGCCGCCGCGTCCGGGGCGTCGGCCCCGACCGCCCGGTGCAACTCTTCGAGGTCCGAAATCGACTGCTCGAAGATGTGCCCGAGGATTTCCACGTCGATCAGCTTGGCGTCGGCGTCGGCCGCGTTGCCGTACTCGTAGTCGGCCAGCTTCTTGAACCCCTCGCACACGGCGTCCGGCACGCTCAGGGATTCGAGGAACGGGTCGGGGGCGAACAGCCCGCCGTTGTACCGCCACACGTCGAGGGCGTCGTTCCCCTTGTCCACCGCCCGGAACAGCCCGAGGAAGTTGTGCCAGACGGGCTGGGGGGTGAACGCGCTCCGCTCGGCGTAGGCCCGGCCGACGATGCCGCGGGGGAGCAGGTCGCGGTCCTCGGCGAACGCCATGAACAGGACGCGGTCGAGCGCCTTTTGCGTGGCGGCGAGCAGGGCGGCCGGGTCGCGGCCGGGGTTGTGGTCGCGGAGGGCGCGGAACGTCTGCTCGCGGAGCGCCCGATACTCCCGGTAAAACTCGTCGGTGAGTTCCCGGCCGATCCGCTTGGACTCTGCGAGCAGCCCGTCGAGGTGGTTCGGCCCGCCGCCCGGCGGAACCACCCGCTCGGCTCCGAGCAGGAAGGCGAACCGCCGCAGTTCGGCAGGGTCGGCCGCCAGCCGGGCCGTCTCGAACCTCTCGAACGTGAGGGTGTCGTGCCCCTTGTGGTAGAGGCGGGTTTCGCGGAGGTTGGTGACGAGATACCAGTCGATGCGGAGCTGGACGGCGTACATGAGCGCCTGATCGACGGCCGACCGCTTGCGGCTCTTGAACGGGCGGTCGAGCGGGTCGCGCGGCCCCTTGCCTTCGAGGACCGCGGCGAACGCCGGGGCCGGCCCGCCGAACCGCCCGAACCCGGCGTCGGCGTACGTCCCGTCCACCTGGACGAGCTGTTCCTTGCGGAGCGTGTACGTGTCGCCGCCGCCGGCCGGGGTGGTGTACCCGAGCAGGTCGCGGAACAGGTCGTACAGGAACTCGTCGCGGAGTTCCGTCTCCTTCATCGCCAGCCCGGCCGGGGAGTCGAGCAGCTTCGCCCAGGCGGCGAGCTTGGGCCGGGCCGCGTCGGCGGCCGGGGCGAGCGCGAACCCCTTGAGCCGCGTGCGGACGGCCTCGGGGCGGAACAGCGGCTTGGCGTCGGCGGGCATGGGCGATCCTTCGGCGGTCGGGTTGGCCGAAGTGTACACGCCGCGGGGCGAACGTCCGCGCCAAAATGCGGAAACGTCGCCCGGCGGTGGCGGGCGACGTTGGCCACAGCCAAACGCGCCCGGCACTCCAACGCACCGGAGCGCCTCGGCAGCCGGATTCAACTATGGGTTCAAGGGAGCCTAACTGGCGCTCGGGACGGTCGGGACGGTCCCCGCTTACCCGTTCGGGGATGGGGCAAGGATTGCCGTGAGGGCGGCCCGCTGTTCGGGGGTGAGGGCGGCGAGCCGCACGGCCAGCGCGAGAACGTCCGGCGGCAGGTCGGTGACAACTGCACCGGATTTTGCAGCGCCGTTCGGGGCGTCGCCCCCTAAATTACTGACATGACAGGGAGTTCCCGAATGCGGTTCGAATCCCCGTAGGGTCACTCCCCCGAAAGCCCACGGACGAGCGTCCGTGGGCTTTTCCGTCCCCGCTGCCGAGGCACCCACGATGAACATCCCCTGGTGGGGCTACGTCCTGCTCGCCGGCCTCGCCTGGGGTACTTACGTCCCCATCATCTTCTACGGCGGGTCCGAGTTGGGGGGGAAGCCGAACGCCCGGCTCATGGCCATCCTCTGCGTCGGGGTGGCGTACTTCGTGCTGGCCGTCGTGTTCCCGCTCATCCTGTTCGTCACCGGGCAGGAGACGTGGCCCGAACTGCGGACGACCGGGCTGGTGTTCGCCAGCCTCGCCGGCGTCGCGGGGGCCGTGGGCGCGATCTGTGTCGTGTTCGCCAGCAAGGCGGCGGTGGACGCGGCCAGGCTCGAAGGGCTCAACCCGGCGACGTTCCGCGTCTACATCGCCCCGCTCATCTTCGGGCTGGCCCCGGTCATCAACACGCTCATCTCGACCGTCTGGCACCCGCAGCCGGGCAACCCGTTCCACTTCACGTTCGAGCCGCCGGGGTGGAAGCTCCTGCTCGGCATCCTGCTCGTCGGGGCGGGGGCGTTCCTCGTGCTGTTCTCGAAGGAAGAAGCCGAGGCCGGCAAGGGCGGGCCGAAGCCCGGGCCGGTGGCCGCGACGGCGGGCCCGCCGTGACCCCCGCCGAGGCCGTCGGGCGGCTGAACACGGTGCTGGCCCACGCCTGGATGGTCCGCACGTTCCTCAAGCACGCCGACGAGGTGCAAGAGGACGAAGGCATGCTCGACGTGCCGCGGACGCTCTACGACAGTATCCGGGCCGTCGAACCCGCGTTCCTCCGCGGCGACCACGCCGACTACCTCCGCCGCCTCAAGGGGAAGCTGCCGAAGCTCCGCCGGGCGGCCGACCACTTCGCCGCCCACTTCCGCGAGTTCTCCCCGCACACGAACTTCGAGATGGCGTCGCTCTCGCTCCTGGGCGTGGTGCGGGCGATGGAGGAAGTGTTTGGGATGTTGGAGGTGAAGAAAGAGAATTAACCACAGAGTCACAGAGGACACCGAGGGCGGATACACGGAGAAGATCGGCGGCATTTCAACGAACGATCTTGTTCCCCTCTCGTGTTCGGCTCGGCTCGGTGTCCTCTGTGACTCTGTGGTTCATTTCGCTCCTGTTTTATCTCCTCTGAACCCACTCGTCGCGGCCGTACTTCTCGGCCACCAGTTCGCGCACCCGGCCCCACGGGATCGGCCCGTGGTTCCCCGTAGGCTGCCACTCCCGCACGAGTAGTTCGCGCACGGTCGCGGTGTCGGCCGGGAGGTTCGTCACGAACGTCTCGTGCGGGCGGTCGCGGCGGTAGGCCGGCTGCCGCTCGGGCGGGCGGAGGTAGCGCGACACGCGCGCCAGGTCGAAGCCGCAGAGCAGGGTGCCGTGGTGGAGGAAGTGGTGCCGCTTCCGCTGCTGGGCGTTGCCGCCGAACTTCAACCCGCTCACGGCCAGGTCGCTCGTGCCTTCCACCACGGCGTCGGGCACCAGCGGCTTGAGGGCGTCGCGGACGCGGCCGAGGACGTGGCGGTTCGACGCCGCGATGTCGTACTGGCCGTAGTCGTCGGTGTACGGCAGCACGACGCTGAACAAGAGGCACCCGGGGCCGAGGACGACGGTGCCGCCGCCGCTAGACCGTCGCAAGATCGGCACCCCGTCGGCCCGGCAGGCGTCGGCGTCCACGTCCACGGCGAGCGACCCGCCGGCCCCGAGCACGACGGCGTAATCGGGCCGCTCCCACAGGCGTAGGACGGGGCCGCCGCTCCCGTCCTCGGCGGCGAGGAGCAGGGCCTCGTCGAGGGCGAGGTCGTCGGCCGGGGCGGCGAGCGTCAGGTCGAGCAGGAGCATGGGGCGTTGACGGCGGGGGCGGGGGGCGTAGGACAACCTGAGGCCCGGACTGTCTTAGCACCCCCAGCCGGCGACGGCCGAAACCGAACCCCGAGGCGGCCCCCCATGTCCTCCCCCCGGCTGGCCCACAACGTCTTCTTCAAGCTCGCCGACGCCTCCGACGCGAGCGTGACGGCCCTGGTGGACGCCTGCAAGGCGTACCTCAACGTCCAGCCCGGCATCTGCTTCTTCGCCGCCGGCCGGCTGGTGAAGGAGCTGAACCGCCCGGTGAACGACCTGGATTGGGACGTGGGCCTGCACCTCGTGTTCGTGGACAAGGCCGCCCACGACCACTACCAGGACGACCCCACCCACCTGAAGTTCATCGCCGAGAACAAGGCCAACTGGGCCGCCGTCCGGGTGTTCGACTCCTACGTTTGAACCCGACCGCCGGGGACGCCGATGAACCGCCTCACGCACGGCCAGATCGCACACTTCCAGCGGGCCTACCGCTTCCCCGGGTCGGCGCTGCGCCGGGTGCGGGTGGTCCACCGCGGGTCGAAGGACGTGGCCATCGAGTTCACCCTGTCGGTCCGCAAGATGGTGAAGGACCTGGGGGCCGAGCCGCCGCGGGTGCGGCTCACGCTCCGGCTCGACGGGGTGGAGGAGTTCCGGCTGCAGATGCGGCCGGGCCAGTCGCGGGTGAAGGTGGCCGACGCCCGCATCGCCTACCTGAACGGGCTCTACTACGTCAACTTCGACTCCCTCGGGCTGGAGCCGAACGAGCAGCCGAAGGTGTTCGACTTCCGGGCGTCCGAGGCGTTCGCGGCGGGGCGGGAGTTGCTGTGGGAGGAGACGCCGGCGAAGTAACCGAGCGTCATCAAGTCGTCACGTCGTCAGGTCATCAAGTCGGAATCAGAGCCGGTCTTCGACCTGACGACTTGATGACCTGACGACTTGCGACTTTCACCGGGCCACGCCGAACTTGTACGTCGTCGTCTGCTTGTACGTCTCGCCCGGCTTCAGGACCGGCGACGCCCACCCTTCGGCCCCCACCTTGTGGATGGCGTCCGGGAACTTCTGGGCCTCCAGGCAGAACGCCCCGTGCTGCTTGTAGACGGCCCCGCCCTTGCCCACGTTCGTGCCGTCGAGGAAGTTGCCGGTGTAGAACTGCAGCCCCGGCTCGGTCGTGAACACCTCCAGCACCCGGCCGCTCTTCGGGTCCGTCACCGTGGCCGCCGGCTTCCCGCTCGTGGCCGGGTCGAGGACGAAGTTGTGGTCGTACCCGACCGGGGTGCCGCCGACCGCTTTCAAGTCCTTGCCTATCGGCTTGGCCGTCGTGAAGTCGAGCGGGGTGCCGGCCACGGGGGCGATCTTGCCCGTCGGGATCAGCGTCTCGTCCACCGGCGTGTAGTTCGCCGCCGCGAGCTTGACCTCGTGCCCCAGGATGTCGCCGCTGTTGTGCCCGGCGAGGTTGAAGTAGCTGTGGTGCGCCAGGTTGCAGACGGTCGCCTTGTTCGTCGTCGCCCGGAACTCGATCACCAGCTCGTTGGCGTCCGTGAGCGTGTACCCGATGGTGACGGAAAGCGCCCCGGGGTAGCCCTCCTCGCCGTCCTTGCTCGTGTAGGTGAACGTCACCCCCGGGCCGGCGGCGGTCATGCTCGCCTCGGACTTCCACACCTTCTTGTCGAACCCGACCTTGCCGCCGTGGAGGCTGTGCGTGCCGTTGTTCGCGGCCAGCTTGTACTCCTTGCCGTCGAGCGTGAAGGCGGAGTTCGCCACCCGGTTCGCGCACCGGCCGACGTTCGCCCCGAAGTACGGGTTGGGCTTCTCGTAGTCGGCCAGCTTGTCGAACCCGAGGACCACGTCCGCGAGCTTGCCGTCCTTGTCGGGGACGTGCAGTTCGGTGACGATGCCGCCCTGGTCGATGCACTTGAGCACCACGCCGTTGCGGTTGACGAGCGTGTACCGCGTGACGGGCGAGCCGTCGGCCGCCTTGCCGAACGGCTCTTGCTCGAAGGCGGGGCCGAACCTGCCCTTCGGCGGGTCGGCGGCGGTGACGCGGGCGGCGAGCAGGACGGCGACCGACAGGGCGAACCCGGCGGCCAGGAGGAGGGAGGGGAGGGCGGGTCGCATGGGGAGGTTCTCCGGGGAGGGGGACGGGTGGGGACATGGTAAGAAGTCGTGTAAGCTAAGGCGAGCGGGGGCGGAACCTAACCCCCCGGCCCCCTTCCCTAAGAGGGAAGGGGGAGCAAGATCGAAGCCTAGCCCCCCTCCCTTTTTAGGGGAGGGGGTTGGGGGGAGAGGTTCTTCCCTCCGCCCCCACGGAACCCTCCCCCATGCCGACCGTCCTCGACTCCGCCGACCCGTCCGTGTTCGACCTCGTCTCCACCGCCCGCGGGCCGGCCGGGGCGCTGCCGCTGACGGCCGACTTCCTCCGGCACGCCCCGAGCGGCGACCTGTTCGGGTGGTCGCAGAACGTCGGCATGGGGTGGGACCCGTCGCGGCTCGGCGGGCAGGAGTTCCTCATCCTCAGCACCCACGGCGGGCTGCGGGCCGACGACGGCACCCCGATCGCCCTCGGCTACCACTCCGGCCACTGGGAGGTCGGGCTGCTCGTGAAGGCCGCGGCCGACGAGTTCAAGCAACTCCGCTGCGTGCCGTTCGCGGGGGCCGTGACCGACCCGTGCGACGGGCGGACGCAGGGCACCACAGGCATGTTCGACAGCCTGCCGTACCGCAACGACGCCGCCACCGTGCTGCGGCGGCTCATGCGGAGCCACCCCACCCGCAAGGGCGTGATGGGCGTGGCGACGTGCGACAAGGGCCTGCCGGCGATGATGATGGCCCTCGCCGCCCAGCACGACACGCCGACGATCCTCGTCCCCGGCGGCGTCATGCTCGCGGGGGAGGCGGGCGACGAGGACACGGCGAAGGTGCAGACCATCGGGGCCCGGTTCGCCCAGGGGGAAATCACGCTCGAACAGGCGGCCGAAGCGGGCTGCCACGCCTGCGCGTCGCCCGGCGGCGGCTGCCAGTTCCTCGGCACCGCGGCCACCGCCCAGGTCGTCGGCGAGGCGTTGGGCTTGAGCCTGCCGCACTCGGCGCTCGCCCCCTCCGGCCAGCCCGTGTGGCTCGACATGGCCCGCCGCTCGGCCCGCGCCCTGAAGGCGATGGCCGACCGCGGCGTCACCACGAAGCACGTCCTCACGGAGGCGTCGTTCCGCAACGCCTTGGCCGTGTTCGCGGCCTTCGGCGGCAGCACGAACCTGCTCCTCCACACGCCGGCCGTCGCCTTCCACGCCGGGATCAAGCGGCCCACCATCGACGACTGGACGCACTTCAACCGGGCCGTCCCCCGCCTCGTGGACGCCCTGCCGAACGGCCCCGTCGGGCACCCCACGGTCCGCGTCTTCCTGGCCGGGGGCGTGCCCGAAGTCATGCTCCACCTGCGGGAGTTGGGGCTACTCGAACTCGACGCCCTCACCGTGAGCGGGCAGACGCTCGGGGCCGTCCTCGACTGGTGGGCCACGTCCGAACGCCGCACCCGGCTCCGCGACCTGCTGCGGACGCGGGACAAGGTCGACCCCGATTCCGTCATCATGTCCCCCGAGCGGGCGAAGGCCCGGGGGCTGACGAGCACCATCACCTTCCCCCGGGGCAACCTCTGCCCGGACGGGGCGGTCATCAAGTCGACCGCCATCGACCCGGGCGTGGTGGACGCCGACGGCGTGTACCGCAAGGTCGGCCCGGCGAAGGTGTTCACGACCGAGAAGGCGGCCATCGCGGCGATCAAGGGGGACGGCCCCCGGCGGGTGGAGGCCGGCGACGTGCTGGTCCTGTGCTGCCGCGGCCCGCTCGGCAGCGGCATGGAGGAGACGTACCAGGTCACGTCGGCGTTGAAGTACCTCCCGTGGGGCAAGCGGGTGGCGGTCCTCACCGACGCCCGCTTCAGCGGCGTCAGCACCGGGGCGTGCGTCGGCCACGTCTCCCCCGAGGCCCTGGCCGGCGGCCCCCTCGGCCGGCTGCGGGACGGCGACCGGGTGAGCATCGTGGTCGACCGCGTCCGCCTGGAAGGCTCCGTCGACCTGATCGGCGACGCGACGGGCGACCACGGCCCGGCGTGGGGCACCGCCGAACTGGCCGCCCGCCCGCCGCGGCCCGACCTCGCCCCCGACCCCAACCTGCCGGCCGACACGCGGCTCTGGGCCCTCCTCCAGCACGCCAGCGGCGGCGTCTGGGGCGGCTGCGTGTACGACCCGGACGCGGTGGCGGCGGCGATGCGGGTGCCGGTATGATGGGGGCACACGGAACGGGAGACTTCCGCATGACGACCGCGACCGCCGACCCGCAGACCGCCACGCCCCCGCCGAAGGGCGACGCCGCCCCGCCGGCCGAGCCGCGGCGGTGGCACTTCACCCGCGACGACCTCGTCCGCCTTTACAACGACGGCTACTTCCGCGGCCACCGGGTCATGCTCATCGACGGGGAGGTACTCGCCATGTGCCCGATGGGTGAGCCGCACGCGCGGGGAATCGTGAGCGTAGCCTTAGCGCTCCAGCCCCTATTCGGTGCCAACTTCACACACCGCTGGCAGATGCCGATGGACCTCGGGCAGACGACCGACCCGGAACCCGACGTGGCGGTCATCGAAGGCCCCCACCGGAGTCAGCCGCCCGGCCCGCCGACCGCCGCCGTCCTCGTGGTCGAAGTCGCCGACACCTCGCTCGCCTACGACACCGGCGACAAGGCGAGCCTGTACGCCGCCGCCGGCGTCGCCGACTACTGGGTCCTCGACGTGGTCCACGGCCGCCTGCACGTCTTCCGCGACCCCCGGCCCGACCCCGGCCGGCGGTTCGGGCACGGGTACTTCGCCCACACCATCCACGGCCCGGACG
>JANPKP010000473.1:0-5204 GCA_031426095.1 Gemmataceae bacterium | reverse complement strand
GCGCGGGACTACACCGGGTGTTACTCGGACGCGCCCGTGAGCGCCCGCGCTCCGCTCCGCGGACTCCGCGTCGCGGCTACGCCGGGTCGTTGTCTGCTCGCCTTCCTCGCCCTCTGGCTCGCCGCGAAAGTCGTCTTCGTCGAAGTCGTCGTCCCCCGCCGGGCAAAGGCCCACGACCCCGTCGCCACCGCCGCCCGCTTGCGCGAACTCGTTCCGCCCGGCGAGACGGTACGCCTCTTCCGCCTGAAGGACGAGGGCGTCATGTTCTACTACGGCCGGCCCGCCCTCCGCTGCCGCGACGCGGCCGCCCTGCCCCGCCCCGCATTCGTGCTGCTCCTCGAAGAGGAGTGGGCGGCCCGCAACACGCTCGGGGCTGTCACGCTCGTCGAGCGGCTGTACGATCAGCAGGGCGACCCGATCGTCGTGGCCCAGGTGAAGTGATGCCCGCCCCCGACTCCCGCGACGTCCTCAGCGTCTCCGACCTCGCGGCCCAGGTGCGGGGGTTGCTCGAAGGGGAGTTCCCGTCCGTCTGGGTGGCCGGCGAGATTTCAAACTTCGTGCGGGCCGGCTCGGGACATATGTACTTGACGCTCAAGGACGCCACCTCGCAGCTCCGCTGTGCCTTCTTCCGCGGGATGAACCTCCGGCTCAAGTTCGACCCCCGCGACGGGTTGGAGGTGCTGGCCCGCGGCCGGGTCAGCTTCTACCCGGCCCGCGGCGACTGCCAGTTCTACGTCGAGGAGTTGCAGCCGAAGGGCGTCGGGGCCGCGGAACTGGCCCTGCGGCAGCTCAAGGAAAAGCTCCTCGCCCGCGGCTACTTCGACCCCCGCCGCAAGCGGCCGCTGCCGGCGTACCCGACGCGGGTGGCCCTCGTCGCCAGCGCCACCGGGGCGGCCGTCCGCGACATGGTGGAGCTGTTCGCCCAGCGCTGGCCGCTCACGGAAGTGGTGGTGCGGCACAGCCGCGTGCAGGGCGACGGGGCGGCCGAGGAGGTGGCCGCGTCGGTCGAAATCCTCAGCTTCCTCCACAGTACCGGCCGCCTGCCGCTCGACGCCATCGTGGTCGGCCGCGGCGGCGGCAGCACCGAAGACCTGTGGGCGTTCAACGAGGAAGTCGTGGCCGACGCCATCTTCCGCTCGGCTGTGCCGGTCGTGTCGGCCGTCGGGCACGAGATCGACGTGACCGTGGCCGACCTCGTGGCCGACCACCGGGCCGAGACGCCGTCGGCCGCCGTGGTCATGCTCACGCCCAACCGCAAGGAGATGCTGGCCGCCCTCCTCGACACCTGCCAGCGGCTCCGCGAGGCGGCCGAGCGGCGGGTGGAAGTGGCGAAACAGCGGGTCGATCAGGTGGCGAGCCGGCCCGCCTTCCGCCGGCCGCTGGAGCGCGTCCGCGACCTCGAACAGCGGCTCGACGGGCTGGCCGACCGCCTCCACCGGGCGGCCGGCGTGCGGGTCGAGCGGGCGTCGGACCGGGTCGCCGCCGTGGCCGCCCGGCTCGAATCGCTCAGCCCGCTCAACGTCCTCCAACGCGGGTACAGCTTGACACGCTTGGCCGGAGGTCGGACACTAATCCGAGACGCCTCCGAAGTTTCGCCCGGCGACCGGCTCGTCACCCGCGTGGCCGGTGGCGAGATCGTGAGCCGCGTCGAGAGTCCGAGTTAGACGCCACGGACGGCCCTGATCGCCCGCCAGGACGCGCCCCATGCCCCCGTCGGCTCCCACCCCCGAACAGCCCGTCCGCTTCGAAGAGGCGCTCGCCGAGTTGGAACAAGTCCTCCGCGACCTCGAGGACGGCACCACCAGCCTCGACGACGCCCTCGCCCGGTACGAGCGCGGCGTCGGCCTCCTCCGCCAGTGCTACGGCCAGCTCCAGGCCGCCGGGCAGACGATCAAGCTCCTCGCCGGGGTGGCCGACGACGGCTCGCCCGACCTCCGCCCGTTCGGCCACGTCGCCAGCATCGAGACGGCGAAGGCGGCGGTGCGGAAACCGGCCAGGAACGGCCGCGACGCGGGAATATCCGAGTGAGTCCGGGATCAGGGGTATCACCCACCCGCGGCGGGTGGCTTTCCGACACCCCGGTTCTAAGATGGAACCTTCTTGACCCGGGTGGCGAACGGAAAGGCCGGCCGTGTCCGTTGCTGTGTGGGACGAACTCAAGGGCCGTCAGGCGGCGATCGAGGCGGCGCTGCGGGCGACGCTCGACCGCCACACGAACCCGCACGCCCCGGGGAACCTCCGCGAGGCGATGGCGTACAGCCTGCTCGGCCCCGGCAAGCGCGTCCGCCCGCTGCTGACGGTCCTGGCGTGCGAGGCGGTCGGCGGGACACTCGAACAGGCTCTGCCGGCGGCGTGCGCGGTCGAGATGGTCCACACCTACTCGCTCGTCCACGACGACCTCCCGGCGATGGACGACGACGACCTCCGCCGCGGCCGGCCGACGTGCCACAAGAAGTTCGGCGACGCGATGGCGATCCTGGTGGGCGACGCCCTGTTGACGCTGGCGTTCGAGGTGCTGGCAACAGGTTACATCGGCTACCCGTCCTACACCGTAGCAATGTGCTGCGCCGAGTTGGCCGGCGGGGCGGGGGCGACCGGGATGGTCGGCGGGCAGGTGCTCGACCTCCAGGCCGAAGGCCGGATCGAAGAAGACGGTCGATTTTCGGGGCCGTTTGCGGTTGAGCACTTGGAAGACATCCACCTCCGCAAGACGGGGGGGCTGTTCCAGGCGGCGTTGAAGATGGGCGTTTACGCGGGCCGGCCTACGCCCCCGCCGGAGTTGATCGCATCCGTTATTGAGTACGCGACGGCATTCGGACTCGCCTTCCAAGTGACGGACGACCTGCTCGACGTACTCGGCTCGGCCGAGAAGGCCGGCAAGCGGGTGGGCAAAGACGCCGCCCGCGGGAAGCGGACCTACCCCGGCCTCCTCGGCGTGCCCGAGAGCCGGCGGCGGGCACAGGAATTGGGCCGACTGGCCGTCGCCGCCGCGGGGCGGTTGGGCAGCGGCCCGCTGGCGAGTTTGGCGAAGTACGTGGTCGAGCGAGACCGTTAACTGTTCCCCAGGGGTTTCACGATGTCAACCCTGTTGCCCGGCATCCAGTCGCCGGCCGACCTGCGGAAGCTCTCGGACGAGCAACTGCAGGGCCTCGCCCAGGAAATCCGCGACGAACTCGTCCGGGTGCTGACCAACCGCCCGGCCCACTTCGCCAGCAACCTCGGCGTGGTCGAGTTGTGCCTGGCCCTGCACCTGTCGTTCGACTTCTCGCAGGACCGCCTGATCTGGGACACCGGGCACCAGATTTACCCCCAGTAGCTCATCACCGGGCGGTACGACAAGTTCCACACGATCCGCACCTAGGGCGGGCTCATGGGCTTCCCCCACCCGGGGGAGAGCGAGTACGACCTGTTCATGACCGGGCACGCCGGCTGTAGCGTCTCCACGGCCAGCGGGCTCAAGGCCGGCGACGACCTCCTCGGGCGGACGGACCGCCACTCGGTCGCCGTCATCGGCGACGGGGCGTTCCCGTCCGGCATCGTGTTCGAGGCGCTCAACAACGTCGGCGGCATGAGCCAGAACCTGATGGTGGTGCTCAACGACAACAAGATGTCGATCTGCCCGCGGACCGGGGGCGTGGCCCAGTACCTCGACCAGTGTCGGATCAGCGGCGTCTACCAGGGCGGGAAGCGGACGATCAACCAGCTCCTGAACCGCCTGCCGGTCATCGGCGAGATGGCCCACGCCGCCCTCGAACAGGTCCGCGACGGGCTCAAGGCGTTCTTCAAGGAGGGGATGCTCTTCGAGGAGTTGGGCTTCCGCTACTTCGGCCCGGTGGACGGGCACGACCTGCCCGGCCTCCGCAAGATCATGCGAGACCTGAAGAGCCAACAGGGGCCGATCCTCCTGCACGTCTTCACCGAGAAGGGGCACGGCTTCCCGCAGGCGGCCGAGGACCCGGTCACGTTCCACTCCCCGCCGGTGTTCGAGACGTTCGGCCCGGACCGCAGCGTCACGTCGATGAAGAAGGGTGGCTCCCGGGCGTACACCGACGCCGTCAGCGAGGCCATCCACGACGCGATGGCGGCCGACCCGACGGTGGCCGTGCTGACGGCCGCGATGTGCCAGGGGAACAAGCTGGAGAAGGTCCGCGAGGACTTCCCCGACCGCTTCTACGACGTGGGCATCTGCGAGAGCCACGCCGTCGCCTTCGCGGCCGGCATGGCCAAGGCCGGGGCCAAGCCGATCGTCGACATTTACTCGACCTTCCTGCAACGCTCCTTCGACCAGATTTTCCAGGAGGTCGCCCTCCAGAACCTGCCCGTGATCCTCGCCCTCGACCGCGGCGGGCTGACCGGGCCGGACGGGCCGACGCACCACGGGGCGTTCGACATCCCGTACACCCGGCTCTTCCCGAACATGACGTGCCTGGCCCCCGGCGACGAGGCGGACGTGCGGCCGATGCTGGCGTTCTGCCTGGCCCACACCGGGCCCACGGCGATCCGCTACCCGAAGGCCAACCTCGAAACGATGGCCCGGCCCGACGGCGGCGTCGCCCCCGTCGAACACGGCAAGGCGGAAGTCCTGTCGTGGGGCGAGGACGGCGTGTTCGTCGCCTTCGGCACGCTGCTGTCGAACTGCGTGGCGGCGGCGAAGAAGCTGGCGGCCGAGGGGCTGAACGTCGGCGTCATCAACGCCCGGTTCGTCAAGCCGCTCGACAAGGAGTCGCTCCTGCGGGCGGTCGAGACGCTGCCGCTGGTCGTGACCGTGGAGGAAGGCACCCTCGAAGGCGGGTTCGGCAGTGCCGTGCTGGAGGCCGCCAACGCCGCCGGGCTCGACACGCGGAACGTGGTCCGCTGCGGGCTGCCCGACAAGTTCGTGGAGCACGGCGAGCGGGGCGAACTGCTGACCGACTTGGGGCTCGACGCGGCCGGGCTGGCGGCGACCGTCCGCAAGCACCGCGAGGCGGTCGTGGTGAAGTAGGCGACACGTCCGGGACGGCAACGAAAACGCCCGACGCCCGCGGACTAGATGTCCGCGGGCGTCGGGCGTTCCGGTTTCGTCGGGGTGTTACGGCTTGCGATTCCCCTTGCCGGGCCGGTCGTCGCCGCGGTCGTTCCCCTTACCCTTGGGTTGGGGCGGGGCGGCCGGCGGGGCAGCCGCAGGCGGTGCCGGGGTCGGCGGCTGGGGCGGACGTGCGACCGGG
>JANPKP010000472.1:0-4316 GCA_031426095.1 Gemmataceae bacterium | reverse complement strand
CGAGGAAAACAGAAGGGGGATTGTTTACAACACTCTCGGTTCTTCTGTTTTCCTCGGTGCCCCCTGTGACCCCGTGGTTCAATCTTCTGGAACTCCCCCCATGCCCCTGCCGTCGCTCGGCCGCACCGTCCCGCTCGCGTCGCCGCTCTACACCGCCGCCGTCTACGCCATCCCCGACCTCGACGCCCTCGACGCCATCTACGACGGCCGCGAGCCGGGGTACATTTACGCCCGCGACGCCCACCCGAACGCCCACCTGCTCGCCGCCCCGCTCGCCGCCCTCGAAGGCGGCACCTGGGGCCTCGTCTGCGCGTCCGGCATGGCGTCGCTCTCGGCCGCGTTCCTCGGGCTGGCCACGGCCGGCGACCGGATCGTGTCCAGCAACCTGCTGTACGGCCGCACCACCAAGCTGCTGAAGGGCGAACTCGGCCGCCTCGGCGTGGCCACCACCTTCGTGGACGTGTGCGACCTCGACGCCACCCGGGCGGCCGTCGCGGCGGTGCGGCCGAAGGTGCTGTTCGCCGAGACGCTCTCGAACCCGCTCTGCCGGCTGCCCGACCTGCCCGCGCTCGCGGCGATCGCCCACGCCCACGACGCCCGGCTGGTGGTGGACAACACCTTCGCCACGCCGGTGCTCTGCCGGCCGCTCGAACTCGGGGCGGACGTGGTGATGGAGAGCCTGACCAAGCTCATCGGCGGGCACTCGGACGTGACCCTCGGCTTCCTCGCCGGCCGCGACCCGGCGCTGTTCGCCCCGCTGGCGTCGCTGGCCAGCACCTGGGGGCTGAGCGCCAACCCGTTCGACTGCTGGCAGGCCGAGCGGGGGCTGCACAGCCTCGACGTGCGGGCCCGGGCGGCGACCGCGAACGCCCTGGCCGTGGCCGACTGGCTCGCCGCCCGCCCGGGGGTGACCCGGGTGTTCTACCCCGGCCGGCCCGACCACCCGGACCACGCCCTCGCCGCCCGGCTGCTCCCGGCCGGGTGCGGCACCATGCTCGCGTTCGACCTCGCCGGCGGGCGGGCGGCGGTCAACGCCCTCTTCCGGGCCGCCCCCGGCGTCCCGTTCTGCCCGTCGCTCGGCCACACGCACACGACCGCCAGCTACCCGGCCGGCACGTCGCACCGGTACGACTCCCCGGCCGACAAGGCCCACCAGGGCATCACCGACGGCCTCGTCCGCCTCTCGGTCGGCTGCGAGCCGCTGGCCGCGATCACGGCCGAACTGGCGAAGGGGCTGCCCGGCTGAGCGTGAGCGTTACCCGATTTTACCGCTTTTTTCGCTCACACCCTCCGCATCCCTCTCCCCTGTCACGGGATGCGATTCCCCTGGTAAAGTTTGCGGTAGAGCCGCCGAAATCCGCCGCCGGCGGTTGACATTCGCCGGAACGTGGGGCCGCCCGCCAACGCCCGCCCCCGCCCGTAGGTTATGCCCGGGGCCGAGACGCACCCGGAGTTCCCCCGCATGGCCGCCACCCTCGCCCTCCTCGCGTTCGCACTCGCCGCCCCGCCGGAGGCCGCCCCCGCCCCGCGGCCGGTCGGCGTCGACGGCGACGGCTTCCCCCTGCCCGAGGGGGCTATGGCCCGCCTCGGGACGGCCCGCTTCCACCACCCCTCGCCCGTCCTTGACATCGCCTGGTCGCCCGACGGCACCACGCTCGCCGCCGCCGCGTTCGGCCACGTCACGCTCTGGGACGCGGCCACCGGGCGGACCGTCCGCCGGGTCGAGCGGGCCGGCGTTCCGTTCTCGCGGCTGGCGTTCACCCCGGACGGGAAACGGCTGTACGCGGTCGGCGGCACGGCCAAGCGGAAGGCCGAACTCGTCACCTTCGAGGCCGCCACCGGGGCCGAGTGCGGGCGGGCCGCCGTCGACATCGAGGGGGGCGTCGGGGGCGAGTTCAGCGCCGACCGCGGGCGGGTACTCGTCGTGGGCTGGCCGCACGTCCCGGCCGTCGTCCTCGACGTGGCGACGGGGGCCGTCCTCGCCCGCATCCCGGGCGCGACGGCCGCGACCTTCACCCCGGACGGCCGGCGGCTGGTCGTGGGGGCCGCCGAGACCGTCGCGGTGATCGACGCGGCCACCGGGAAGCGGCTCGACCCGATCCCGACGCCCGCCCGCCACCCCGGCCTCGTCCGCCTCTCGGCCGACGGGGCGACGGCCTACTTGCGGACGCCGAACGCCGTCGAGCGGTGGGACGTGGCGAAGGGGAAGGCGGTCTGGAAGCGGGAGTGGCTCGCGTCTGGGGACGACCTGGCGGTGTCGGCGGACGGCACGCGGCTGGCCGCCGCCGGCCTGTTCGGCATCGACCTGCTCGACGCCCGGACCGGCGAGGTCGTCGCCCGCACCCCGACCGGGGTCGGCGGCCGCCCGACATTCCGCCCGGACGGCAAGGTACTCGCCGTCGTCGCGTGGCCCGGCACGATCACCCTGTGGGACGCGGCGACCGGGAAGCCGCTGCCGCAGTCGCCCGAGCTTCCCGAGCCGGTGGAGGGGCTGCGGTTCTCGCCCGACGGCCGGCGGCTCTTCGGCCGGACCGACGACGGGTGGGTGGCGTGGGACGCGACCGGGCAACCGCCCGACCCCCGCCCGACGCGGCCGGCACGCACGCCCACCCTCTCCCCGGACGGCCGGCTCGGCGTCCGCCCCGTGTCGAATCGGGACGACGGGCCGGTCGAGTTCTTCGACCCCGCGACGGGGAAAGGGCGGTGCGGGTTCGCCCCCCCGGAGACGCGCCGCACGCTGTACGAGGAGGGGTCGAACGGCCTGTTCGACCGCGGCGGGCGGCGGTTCTTCGGCCGCCACGACGGCACCCGGGGGAACGACGGCGTCGCCCGCGACGCCGGGCTGGGGGCGTGGGACGTGGAAACCGGGAAGCGAATCGCCGCACTGTCGCTGCCGGGCGGCGACTCGGACGGCGTCTCCCCGCTGGCGGTGGCGGCCGACGGCCGAGTGGTGGTCGCCCTCGTCGATTCCAACACGTTCGGCCTCCACGTCATCGCCGCGTGGGAGCCGGACACCCAACGGGTTCGCTGGGCCCGGCGGACCGACCCGTACCACTCGTTCCTCGCCTTCGCGGCCGGCGACACCCGGGTCGTCCTCCAAAGCGTGCCGCCGCCGGCGATCTACGGCGGGTGTACCCCGATGGCGCTGCCGGTCCTGCCGCCCGGCCCGTTCGTGGTCCTCGACGCCGCCACCGGGAAGGAAGTCGATCTGGCGAACGGCCCCCCGATCGGGCCTCCCCCGGTCTCCTACGGCGGGGGTGGGGGTTACGCCCCGCCGACGGCCCGGGCCGTGTCGCCCGACGGGCGGGTGGCGGCCGCGTCCGGGTACGACGGCACGATCTACCTGTGGGACCTGGCGACCGACCGCGAGCGGGGCCGGTTCGCCCACCCCGGGCCGGTCGCGTCGCTCGCCTTCGCCCCGGACGGGCGGACGCTCGCCGCCGTCGGGGCGGGCGGCCCGGTCCTCCTGTTCGACGTGTGGGGCACGGCCGGCCGGCCGCCGACGCCCGCGGACCTCGCGGCGGCGTGGCGGAACCTGGGGGCGGCCGACCCGTGGGCCGGGTTCCGCGGCGTGCGGGCGTTCGCGGCGGCCGGCGGGGACGGGGTGGCGGCCCTGCGGCGGGAGGCGGCGGCCGTCCGCTGGCCGGACGCGGCGGCGGTGGCCCGGCTGGTGGCCGACCTGGACGCGGCCGACTTCCCGACGCGGACGCGGGCCGACGCCGAGTTGCGGCGGGTGGCAGGGGCGAACCTCGCGCGGCTTCAGGCGGCGCGGGCGGCCGCGACCCCCGAGGCGGGCCGGCGGCTGGCCGCGATCCTGGATGCCTCCCTGGTGCCGTCGGGCGAGGGGCTGCGGGCGATCCGCACGGTCGAGACGGCGGAAGTGATCGGCTCGCCGGCGGCGCTGGCGGCGCTCGACGAGTGGGCGAAGGGCGACGGCCCGCTGGCCCGCGAGGCGAAGGCGGCCGCCGGGCGGCTCCGTGGGCGGCCGCCGGCCGCGGCGGTCGCGTCACCCCTCGTACCGACAAAAGACTAACGCCCCCCGCGTCCGGTCCGTTATGCTCGGGGTAGGAGCCCCCGGAGCTTACTCGCATGGCTGCGACCCTCGCCTTGCTCGCGTTCGCCCTCGCCGCCCCGCCGCCGACCGCCCCCGCTCCACGGGCCGCCGGCACCGACGGGGACGGCTTCCCCCTCCCGCCCGGGGCCGTCGCCCGCCTCGGGTCGGGCCGCTTCCGGGCCACCGCCCCCGTCCGGTACCTCACCTACTCGCCCGACGGCACCCGGCTCGCCGGGGCCGGGGGCGACGCCGTCTGGGTGTG
>JANPKP010000471.1:0-4168 GCA_031426095.1 Gemmataceae bacterium | reverse complement strand
GCCAGGGCCCCCGCGCGATGCCGGCCTCCCCCCTCCTGGGCGTCACCCACGCCTGCTTCGGGCTCAGCTACGGGGTCGCCCTGCTCCTCGAAGTCGCCCACGCCTTTTGGCCCCGGCGGGCCGTCCGCCTGGCCGGCGTCGGGTTCGGGGCCGCCGGCCTGCTCGCCCACACGGCCTTCCTCCTGTACCACCACCCGACCCCCGCCGAGCCTTACGGGTCGCTCCTGCTGCTCGCCTGGGTGCTGGCCTTCTTCTACCTGGGGGGCACCCTCCGCTCGTCCCGCCGGGCGTCGGCCGTGTTCGTCCTGCCCGTCGTCCTCGGGCTCGTGGTGCTCTCCCTCGCCCTGCTGCCGCCGGCCGACAGCGCCGCCGCGGCCCCGCTCGACCTGCCGGCGTGGTTCGGCGGCGAACGCCTGCTCGGGGCCGTCCACGGGGTACTCATCCTGCTCGCGTCGGTCGGCATCAGCGTCGCCTTCACGGCCAGCCTCATGTACCTGGTGCAGGCCCGCCGGCTGCGCCGCAAGACGAGCCCGTCGCGGGGGGTGAAGCTGCTGAGCCTCGAACGCCTCGAAGGGATGAACCGCCGGGCCCTGAACGCCGCCTTCCCGCTCCTGACGGCCGGCGTCCTGCTCGGCACCATGCTCCTCCGGCACGGCCACGCCCCGGCCGACAACTGGCTCTCCCTCAAGGTCGTGAGCACGGCCGGGCTGTGGGTCGTGTTCCTGGTGCTGCTCTACATGCGGTACGCCGTCCACGTCCGCGGCACCCGGCTCGCGGGGCTGTCGGTGCTGGCGTTCGCGCTGCTGCTCGTCGCCCTCGGGGCCGCCCACCCGTTCGTCCCGGGGGTCGGGCCGTGAATCTCCGCTCGATCGGGTGCAGCTACCAGACGGCCCCCGTGGCCGTCCGCGAGGCGCTGGCGTTCGACCCGCCCAAGCTCCTCACGGCCCTCGCCGCGCTCAACGCCCGGTACGGGGCCGAGGCCGCCATCCTCAGCACCTGCAACCGGGTCGAACTCTACGTGGCGTGGCCCGAGGCCGACCACTTCGACGCCTACCTCGCGGCCGAGTTCCTGGGCGAGATGCACGCCCGCCCGGCCCACGAGATCCGCCCGCACCTGATCGAACACGCCGGCCCGGAGGCGGTGAAACACCTGTTCCGCGTGGCCGCGAGCCTCGACAGTTTGGTGGTGGGCGAGGGCCAGATCGCCGGGCAGGTGAAGGCCGCGTTCGAGACGGCGCGGACCGCGGGAGCGACCGGGCCGCTGCTCAACGCCCTCTTCCCGACCGCCCTGCGGGCCGCCAAGCGCGTCCGCACCGAGACGGGCATCGCGTCGGGCCACGTGTCCGTGTCGAGCGTGGCGGTCGACTACGTGCGGGAGGTGTTCGACACCTTCGCCGACAAGACGGTGCTGGTGATCGGGGCCGGCAAGATGGGCCGGCTGACGCTCAAGCACCTCCAGGGGCTCAACCCCGGCCGCATCCTGGTGACGAACCGCAGCCCCGAGAAGGCCGCCGAGGTGGCCGCCGGGTGCGGCGGCACGCCCGTACCGTGGGACCAGTTGGACGACGCCCTGGTGCGGTCGGACATCGTGTTAAGCACCACGGGGGCGGGCGAGCCGATCATGCCGCGGCGGCGGTTCACGGACAAGGTGCTGGCCCGCCGCACGGGCGGCCCGATGGTGATCCTCGACATCGCCGTGCCGCGGGATTTCGACCCCCGCATCCACGACGGCGACCGCGTCTGCCTGTTCAACATCGACGACCTGACGCGGGTGCGGGAACAAACGTTAGCCAAGCGGAAGCGGCACGTCGCCCCGGCCGAGGCGATCGTGGAGCAGGAGGTGCGGAAGTTCGCCGCCGACTGGACCCGCCGCCAGAGCGGACCCGTGATCGGCCTGCTGAACGCGGAGGTGGACAAGGTCCGCGCCGCGGTCGTAGGCCCGCTAATGGCGAAGCTCAACGGCAAGCTCTCGGACGCCGACAAGGCGTACGTCGAAGGCGCGTTCAAGCTGATGCAGAACCGTATCCTCCACGGCCCCATCGCGGCCCTGCAAGAGGCGCAGAAAGAGGGCAGCAGCGGCACGCTGCTGGAGGCACTGAAGAAGCTGTTTAGGTTGGGGGAATGAGCTGGATTGCGGAATGCGGATTGCGGATCGAGACGACCCCCGCGTAGCCGCGACGCGGAGTCCTCGGAGCGGAGCGCGGGGAGTGTAATCGAATCACGCGGGGTCGCGGGCCTTCGCCCCAACGGGGCCGATGACCAGCGTTCCTAACGCTTCCCGTTCCACGCGGCCGCCGCGTACTTCTCCTCGCGGATGCGGGCCGCCGCCTCCCGCTCCTCCCGCGTCCACTCGCCCGGCTCCAGTGACCATCCGGTGTCACTCGTAAAGCGTTCCGCCAGCGCTGCGGCCAGCGATTCCGGGGTGAAGATGTCGCGGCCGGCGGCGTCGTTGATGCCGGGGAGGTGCGGGGCGAACGGCGAGCGCGTCAGCAGCAGGCTGCCGTGCTGGAGCAGTGCGCCGCGGAGCTTCCGCTGGGCGCTGCCGGCGACTTTTGAGCCGTTGATCGTCAGGTCGGCCGGCGTCTGGTGGAGGAAGCAGAGGACGGGGCCGAGCTTCGTGGCCTCGCCGCACACCACGCCGCGGGCCGTCACGCCGCGGGCGGACAGCACGGCTTGCACCATGTGGTGGACCCGGCACACCCACGACTCGCCGGCCGGCTGCCACGGCTGGTCCGCCGGCAGGGCCAGGGCGTAGGTGAGTTCGTGGTGGTGGACGATCGCCCCCCCGCCGGTCGCCCGGCGGACCCACGGGAGGCCGGCGAGCGGTCCCGCCTCGCGGTCGGCGGCCGGCTGGAAGTAGCCGAGCGAGAGGGTCGGCTCGCTCCACGTGTAGAAGCGGAACGAGGCGGTGCCGGCGTCGGCGGCGGTGAGGAGCAGGGCCTCGTCGGCGGCCATGTTCGCGGGGCCGTCGGCGGCCGCGAACGGGAGCAATCGGACGGTGGGGGTCATGCGGGCATTGTACGGGCGGCGGCGTTAGAATGTGGGGGTTGCGATGCAAGCCCGGGGATGGCCATCCCTGGGCTTTCGCCCCTCCCGAGACCCACCCGTGTTCCCGGTGCTCTTGCTCACCCTTTCCCAGACGCCGCCCCCCGAAGCCCCGCCCCCGCGGCTCGTCGGCGAGCGGGTCGAACTCCGCACGCCCACCGGCACCCTCTTCGGCACGCTCGACTTGCCCCAGGGACGCGGGCCGTGGCCGGCCGTGCTGCTCCACCCGGGGTCGGGGCCGACCGACCGCGACGGCAACCAGCCGAACCTGCGGAGCGACACCCTCGCCCTCCTCGGCCGCGGGCTGGCGGCGAAGGGCGTCGCCGTTCTGCGCATCGACAAGCGGGGGATCGCGGCCAGCGCGAAGGCGGCGTCGAAAGAGGCCGACCTCCGCTTCAAAACCTACGTCGATGACGCCGCCGCGTGGCTCCTCTGGCTGCGGGCCGACGGGCGGTTCACCCGCGTCGGGGCGGTCGGGCACAGCGAGGGGGCCTTGATCGTGACGCTCGCCGCGAAGGCGGGGAGGGCCGAGGCGGTGGTGGCCCTGTGCGGGGCCGGGCGGCCGGCGGGCGACGTGCTGCGGGAGCAGTTGGCGAAGTCGCTGCCCGCGAAGCTGAAGGCCGAGAGCGACGCCGTCCTCGCCGAGTTGGAGGCCGGCCGGGAGGTGAAGGAGGTGCCGGCGGCGCTCGCGGCGCTCTACCGGCCGAGCGTCCAGCCGTACCTCATCTCGTGGCTCCGGCTCGACCCGGCGGCGGCCCTCGCGGCCGCCGGCGTGCCGGCCCGGATCGTGGACGGCGGCACCGACATCCAGATCGCCCCGGCCGACGGCGACCGGCTGGCGGAGCTCGCCCCGGCCGCCTCGCGGGTGACGCTCGCCGGCATGAACCACGTCCTCCGCGACTGCCCCTCGACCGCCCGCCTGGACCAGCTCAAGACGTACCTCGACCCGTCCCTCCCGCTGCACCCGGGGGTCGTGGACGCGGTCGCCGACTTCCTCCGGGCGGAGTTGCGGGCGAAGTGATTCGCGGCCCGGGTCTATCGGGGTGGTACGGGCGGCTCGCCCGCCCGTGCCGGGGGCTTGACGGAGAATACCCGTCTTGTGGCCCGGGCGTCCTTGCCCGGG
>JANPKP010000470.1:0-3216 GCA_031426095.1 Gemmataceae bacterium | reverse complement strand
CAGTCGGCCCGGCGTGGGCGACTGCCACCCCTTCGGGGTTCTGCCTTCTCGCACCGCTCGGACCAGGGGTTCACACCCCTGGCTATTGACGGTGGCCCCGTTGGGGCCGCAAACCACACCTCAGCTCACCACCCGCCGTCGGTGTCGCTGAACACGCGGTCGAAGTCGCCGACGCCCAGCCGCATGGCCATCTGGCGGAAGGCGTCGGCGTGGGCGGCCGTCGTGTGGTGGAGGTGCTCGGCCTCGCTCACCAGCGGGAGCACCTTCCGCCGGCGGACGCCCGCGTCCCGCAGCACCCGGCGGAACGGCCGGAGGTCCGGGGCGTAGACGTGGAACAGCTTGTGCTCGTCGAACTGCACCTCGATCGGCCGGCCGTCGGCCATCACGGCGACGCCGGTGCAGCCGTCGTTCACGAGGAGGTCTTCGAACTCGCAGAAGTGGCTGGCCAGCACCGGGAGGTCGATGTCGTCCCGCCGGAGGTCGGTGTGTTGGTCGGTCCCCTGGTCGTGGCTGCTTTCGAGCACGACGTGGACGACCTCGCCGACCTGCCCGATGAGGGCGAGGAAGGTGTCGAACACCTTGTCGGCGCTGACGGCGGCCGAGAGCATCGGCAGCTTGACGCGGGCGGCCCGGTCGCGGAACACCTCGACCCGGTAGCCCTCGCGGGGCCGCACCGGCACGCCGAGGGCCGGCCGGATGGCGTCGGTCAGGGTGAAGTCGCCGTACTTGGCGACGCGGAGATGGGCGGACAGCATGTCCATGGACGGAACACCTCGCGACGGCGGGAGGGGGATTCCCGGTTCGTGGTCGGGCGGGCGTCGTGGTGTCGAACGTGGTGTGTCGTCAGGATGCCCGATACGAGCCAACCCTAGCTCACGAAACCGGCCGCGGCGTCCGTGCCGCCCGCATTCTACCCAACCCACGAGTCCGGTAAGCGGAGCCCGTGCCGGTCCGGGCGGTCGGGCCACCTCCCGGGGTCGGGGCGCAACCGCCGGGCGTGCCGCAACCTTCGTGTGGGCGCGGCCCACGCGGCGGCGTATGCTCCTATCGGTGGGAAAAGGTTGAAGGGGCGGGCGGCCGCGGGCCGATTTGATGACGTGCCCCTCACCCGGGGACCGGCCGGCGGTCGGTCCGGCGGTCGCGTGGATGCAAGGAGGGTGCGTCGTGCGGTCCTGGTTCGTGTCGCTCGCCGCGCTGGCCGCGGCCCTCCCAACGCTCACCGCCCAAGCCCCACCCGCCCCGGCGGAGCCGCCGCCGGTCGTCATCCGCCCGCGCCTGCCGGGCCAGCCCGTTCCGAAGGCCGGCGACCCCGCCCCGCCGCGCGTGGTGACCAAGGACGGGATGATCGTCTTCACGCCGCGGGCGCCCGGTGCCGCCACGCCACCGCCCCCGCCCGCCGAGGCCCCCGTTCCCGCCGTCGGGCTTCCGGCCCCCGCCGCCCCCGCCGCCGGCAAGGTGGTGTTCGACTACTGGTTCGTGGCCGCCGTGGACGGAAAGCGGATCGGCCACCTGCACTGGTCGGCCCGCGAGGTGAACAAGGACGGCCGCGTCGTCGTCGAAGGGGTGAAATACCAGAAGCTGACGGTGAAGCGGTTCGGCCAGGTGGTGAGCCAGTGGGGCGAGGAGTCGACGGCCGAGACGCCCGACGGCGAGGTGCTGGCGGTGGCCTTGAAGCAGGGGTTGGGCAAGGACCAGGCGCTGGCCATCGCCGGCGTGGTGGACGGCAAGGTGCTGAAGATCACCGGCGACGGGGCGGCGAAGGCGGCCCGCGACACCCCGTGGCCGGGCGGCGTGACCGGCGTGGCCCGCGAGCCGTTCCTCGTCCGCGACCACAAGCCGAAGCCGGGCGAGTCGTTCGACTCGCTCACGTACGTGGCGTCGCTCAACCGCGTCATCAAGGTGACGACCACGGCCGAGGCGGAAGAGGACGTGACCCTCTACCCCGGCACGAAGCCGCGGCGGCTCCTGCGGGTGGTGTCGCGGATGGAGCCGGTGGGGAACTTCCGCCTGCCGGCCAGCACCGAGTGGGTGGACGCCGCCACCTTCGAGCCGAAGTGGGTGGAGTTCGACTTCCCCGGCCTCGGCGGCACCGTCACATTCCTCCGCACCACCGAGAAGGCGGCCACCGCCCCCATCGACCCCCGCGACGTGCCGGACGTGTTCAACGTCCAGTCCATCGTCCTCGACCGGGAAGTGCCGAATATCCACAGCCGCCCGGCCGTCACTTACAAGGTGACGATGCCGAAGGACGACGACCCGGCGACGGCGGTCGCCACCGACCCCGTGCGGCAGGTGGCGAAGAATCTCGACGCGAAGGCGAAGAGCTTCGAGCTGGTGGTGACGGCGGTCCACACGCCGACGCGGCCGGCGGCCCCGGTGGCGGCCCCGCCGGCGGAGTTCACGGCGAGCAACTACTTCGTCAACTCGGACGACCCGACGGTGCGAACCCACGCCCAGAAGGCCGTGTCCGGGCTGCCGGCGGGGGCGGGGGCGTGGGACAAGGCCCGGGCGGTGGAGCGGTGGGTGAAGGCGAACATGAAGGGCGTCGAGTTCGAGCAGGCGATGGCCACGGCCGACAACGTGGCTCGCACGCTCACCGGCGACTGCACCGAGTTCGCCATGCTCTCGGCCGCGATGTGCCGGGCGGCGGGCGTGCCGAGCCGGACGGCGCTGGGCCTGGTGTACGTGCCGCCGGCCCCGGGCGGGAAGCCGGTGCTGGCTTACCACATGTGGTTCGAGGTGCTGGTGGACGGCCAGTGGTTGGCGCTCGACGCGACGCTCGGCCTGGGCGGCGTCGGCCCCGGGCACGTGAAGATCACCGACCACTCGTGGCACGACGAGAAGTCGTTCGCCCCGCTCCTGCCCGTGCTCCGGGTGCTGATGGCGAAGCCGACGTTCGATGTGGTTCGCTGACGGACACGGGACACGGGACACGAGGCCGGATGCCACGCGGGTGAGTGAGGGGTGTCGATTCTTTCCCGTGTCCCGCCCCTCGTGTCCCGTGTCCCGTTTTTCGCGTGTGCGATGGCGTCGCGGGAATCCGCCGTCTATACTCGCAGGGAGCCGGCGGCCCCGGAGCCACGCGGGGCCGCGACGAGAGCCGAGCCGATGCGCCGAGTGCCTCGCAGGATGCCCGGATGACCGACCGGGACCGCGACCCCCGTTCCGGGCCGACGCCCCCCGCCACCCCGCCCGCCGGCGCGTCCGGCCCGCCCG
>JANPKP010000469.1:0-8554 GCA_031426095.1 Gemmataceae bacterium | reverse complement strand
TCCTTTGCGGGCCGGGGCCCGCTTGAGGGCGTCGCCGGACGTGCCGCGGGCCATCAGCTCGGCCTCGTTCTCGGACCGCATGCCGCCCCGGACGAGGGTGTGGTACCCCGGCCGCTCGGCCTCCATCGCGTTCCACTCGGCCTGCTCGCAGACGGCGTTCGTCCCCGAGTGCTTGCCGTGGACGGTCATCTGGTACACCACCCACGGCCCCGTTTCCTTGACGCGCATCTTCGGTCTCCTCGCGGTGGCAAAGGGGCATTGTACCCCGGGGCGGGAGCCCCCCGTGCATCAATTCGGCGCATAACGTGCTTTGGGGTGAAATAAAGGGCCGCCCCCCGGCCGCGGATGTGGGCCGCGCGGCGGCGCAACCCGGCCGCGTCAGTAGTCCATGTCCTTGAACTCGTAGACGGCGATGGCCAGCATGCCGGCCGCGAACAGGACCGACGCCAGCACCGACAGCCCCGGCTGCCACTCGCCCACCACCTGGAAGGCGTCCAGCTCCGGCACCTTCGCCGAGAAGTCGGCCGCCCCGAGCGCGTCGAAGAAGATGCCGCTGAGGTCGACCGGCTTCGGGAGAATCCAATACCCGGCCGCGAGGAGCGAACTCGCCGCCCCGCTCAGGTTCTCCGGCGGGTGGGCCGCGAGGGAGTGGTGGGTGAGGTTCACGGCCCAGCACACCACCCAGAAGAGGAGCGTACCGAACGCCGCCACGACCGTGCTGCGGGTGGCGACCGCCAGGAACGCGCTGACGGCGTAGAAGACGCCGAAGTGGACCACCAGCAGCGGCACCGCCACCCAGTACGCGGCGTGCCAGACGCCCGTCGCCAGCCCGAGCGCGAGCCACGTCCCGCCCACGAACAGGACGGCCTGCAGGGCCACGAACAGCACCACGCCCAGGTACTTGCCGACGACCAGCGTCCACCGCGGGGCCGGCTTCGCCAGCAGCACCGTGACGGCCTGCGGTTCGAGGAACGCGGGCAGGAAGCCGGCCGTCCACAGGAGCGCGAGCAGCACCCCGCCGGTGTCGGCCAGCACCCCCGCGAACCAGAGCTGCACGAAGCGGACGCCGTCGTCCCGGCTGTTGGGCGTTTTGAGCCTGAAGAGGCCGAACCCGAGCGTCATTTCCCCGCCGCCGGTGGGGATGTACGCGGCGTCCGCCTTCTTCCGCTCCGGGTCGTTCGCCGGCAGCCGCATCGGGATTTCCGCCGGGTGCGACGTGAGCGGGGTGCCGCTCACGCGGACGCCGGCGCAGAACGTGGTGGCCAGCAGGGTGATGCCGAGCATGACCCAGAAGAGCTTGGTGGCGAGCGACTGGCGGAAGGTGTCGCGGACCATCCAGCGGACGGTGCGGACGGCGGACGGCACGGTCGTCATCCGGCGGCCCCCCGGTCGTAAATGGGCTTGAGGGCGGCTTCGAGCGTGGGCGGCCCGCCGGCCTTCGGGAGCAGGTCGGCGACGGCCCCCTCGTGGGCCACCTTCCCGGCCACCAGCACGGCCAGCCGGTCGCACAGGGCCTCGACTTCGGGCAGGACGTGCGACACGAGCAGGACCGTCTTGCCGGCCGCCCGGAACTCGGCCACCACGTCCCGCAGGAGTTGCCGGCCGGACAGGTCGAGGCCCTCCGTCGGCTCGTCGAGGATGAGCAACTCGGGCTCGTTGAGCAGCGCCTGGGCCAAGCCGAGCCGCTGGACCATGCCCTTGCTGAAGCGGGCGATGGGTTCGCGCCGGCGGTCGGCCAGCCCGACGCGCTCCAGCAGTTTGTCGACCCGCGGGCGGAGGTCGGCCGTCTTCACGCCGGTGAGGCCGCCGTAGAAGGTGAGCAGTTCGGCCGCCGAGAGGTATCGCGGGAAGGCGTGGTTCTCGTGCATGTAGCCGACGCGGGCGAGCGTGCGGCGGTCCGAGGTCGGGCCGCCGAGCCGGGTGATGGTGCCGCTCGTCGGCTTGCAGAGGGACAGGAGGAGCTTGACGAGGGTCGTCTTCCCGGCCCGGTTCGGGCCGAGGAGGCCGAACGCGGTCCCGGCCGGCACCGTGAGGCTCACGCCCCGCACGGCCGCCACCCCGCCCCGGCCGAACGGGCCGGTCGGGTAGGTCTTGCCCACGTTGTCGAACACCGCCGCCGCGACCAAGAGCCCGCCCCCGCGTTGCCGAAAGTTTACACCCGTCGCATAGTGTATGGCCGATCCGCCACGGGGCGGGGGAGGGGGGGAAGCAAAAAGCCCAGGGGTGGCCATCCCCGGGCTTCCCGCGTTTCTCCAAGTGCGGCCTACTCGATGAGCGTCACGGACACCCCGCTGGAGAAGATGCGCTCCATGCACGCCTTCATGTTGTTGATCCGGTCCTGGTACTGGCCGGTGATGATCTGGTCGGGCGGGAGGGGGCCGGCGGCCGGCCCGGTGCCCCCGATGGCGGCACAGTCGACCATGAACTGGAGGGCCGTCCCCCGGAACGTGGCGGTCGGGGCCAGGTTGGTGTCGAACAGGTCGCCGAAGGCGATCGGGTAGACCCGGCACGGGGTGTTCGGCAGGCCCAGGCCGCTGTTGCCCGACGTGGTCGTGGCCATCGGCCTGACCATCTGGGTGACGATGTTCTTGGCCTCGGTCATGACCGTGGCGTTCCCGTTGCCGATGTTCCCGCTCGACCCGCCGATGGTGTAGTACGAGTTGTACCCGGCCTGGTTGAACGTCATGGTCCGGTAGGTGTTCGGCACCCCGTCGGTCTCGAAGATGACGATCTTCGAGGCCCCCCGCCGGCCCTTGACGGTGCCGTACTTGGCTGCCGGCAGGCTGGTCGACGGGGAGAGCAGGTTGAACGCCAGGGCCAGCCCGGTGTTCGGGTCGGTGCTCCCGACGGCGTTCGGGATCTCCACGTCGCTGTACCCGCCGAAGCCGGCGTTGTACGGGCGCAACTCGGTCGTCGTGTCGCCGCCGTTGATGGCCGTGAGCAGCGACCTGGGGTAGAACAGGGCGTTCTTGAGGGCGGTGAAGTTGGTCAGGCTCTGGCCCATCGGCACCCGCGGGTCGATGTGCTGGCTGGCGGCGAACATGGCCATGCCGACCGAGTCGTTCGGGTGGTTGTTCCGGACGTCGTCCAGCACCGAGTTCATGGCCGCCTTGAGCTGCCACGACTGGGCCTCGTAGATCGTCCCGGCCGTCCAGTTCGTCCCGCCCCCGAGGCAGACGAAGTCCATCATGCTCAGCGGGCCGAACCAGAAGTGCAGCCGCGGCCGCATCGGGCTGTCCCTGTAGTTCATGTACGGCTTGGACGCGGGGATGCCGGCCGCCTGCTCCCACTGATACTGGTACGTCCTGATGTCGCTCTGGTACAGGCTGCGGGCGGCGGCCGACCAGCTGTCCCCGGCCCCGTACAGGTTGCCGGTCGAGTTGTAGTTCCACCCGAGGACGTAGTCGATGTAGTTCTTCCAGAAGACCTTGTCGAGTTCCTGCCGGGCGTCCCCGCCGCCGGCCACCACCGTGTCCGGAATGGAGGTGTAGTACACCACCCGCCCGGCCCGGAGGTTGGGCGGGAGCACCTGGGGGGTGCCGGCCTGTTTGAGCCAGGCCAGCACCGCCGGGTAGTTGACCCGCCAGGTCGGGGTCGTGGTCGAGCCGATGTCGGACATCGTGATGCCGCTGCCGTTGCGGAACAGGACCTCGTTGACGCCCTCGATGTTGCCCGCCCCGGTGGTGCTCGCCCTGGAGTCCCCCTGCGGGTCGAACGCCGAGCCGTTCGTCCGCTGGAAGAATTTCAGCCGCCAGTCCCTGTCCGCCCGCGGGTCGGGCGGCCACATGAAGAACGTCTTGCCCCAGTAACCCGGCCCCATCGAGTACCCCTTGAAGCGGTCGGCGGCCGGCAGGAGGACGTTGTTCACGCCCCCCATGTCGGCCTCGTAGTCGGCCGGGTCGCCCGGGTTGTTGGCCCCGGCGGCGTTCGCCGCCGTCGCCTTCCAGGCCCGGTACTTGGGGATGTCCAGGTCGTACCCGTGCTTCTCCCACACCTGGTCCCGGAAGTCCGACCAGTCGGTCTGGAGGGCGGTGGTGAAGTAGCTCCCGGTCGGCGGGTTGGCCCCGTACCCGAGCAGTTCGCGGGCCGTCCCGGCCGCCCGGGTGGCCCCGGCGGTCCAGCTCGTGGACGCCTTGTAGATGGCCCCGTCGACCCGCCGGGTGCGGTCCCCGGGGTAGACCTTGCTGCCGTTGTCGGTCTGGTCGCCGTACCAGTCCGGGGCCGGGGTCGCCCCCTCCGTCTTGGTGTTGGCGAACGGGTCGTAGTTGGTGAAGTCGTACACCGGCGGGGTGTACGTCGTCGAGTCGCCGCCCGACTCGGTGACGTTCGAGCGGTGGAAGGCCGACGACTCCGGCCGCAGCTTGGTCGGGTCGGTCGGGTACGCCGGGTCCTGGACGAGCGTCACCGGGTGGGCGGCGACCGTCGGGTTGGCCAGGTTGACCGGGTCGAAGAAATACCCCCGGACCATCGGCGGGCCGGACGGGGTGGTGATGGTGAAGTTGTTGCGGCTGATGGCCTCGTTGCTGCCGTTCGTCTGGTTGGCCGACTGGCGGATGTTCCCCTGGACGTTGGCGTAGTGCCCGAACCTGGGGATCAGGTCGTCCGGGTTCATGCAGACGTTGCTGTAGTTGAACTGGCTGGCGAACGACATCGACCCGGTCATGTCGAGGACGAAGGCCACGTCCCGGGGGCGGTGGACGGCGACCGCCCGGGCCCCCGTGGGCATGCTGTTGTACCCCAGCACCCGGGCGAAGTACGTCGGCTGGTTGATGTTGATGGTGGTCCGGACGGCCGTCCACGACTGCCCGTTCGGCGGGCTCGGGGCGGCCGGCGGCTTGATGTTCGTCCACGACCCGGACCCGGTGGCCGGGACGGTGAACAGCCCGCTCGTCGGGTCGTAGTTGTAGACCCCGGCCTCCAGGCCGGTGAGGTCGGTGGTGGTGAACGCCGTGTTCAGCAGGATGTTGGTGGTGGCCACCGTCTGGGCCGCCGTGCCGGCCGCCCCGACGTTGCTCGGGGTGGGGACCCCGGGCTTGTTGTTGAGCGTCCGCGCGCCCGTCAGGGCGGCCGCGTCGGCCGCGTTCTGGCAGTCGGTCCGGGCGACGGCGATCATCCCGATGTCGACCGCCAGCGCGACGAACGCGAAGAGGGAGAACAGGAAGATGGCCAGCATCGGGATGATGGACCCGCGGCGGACCGGCGGGCGGGACCGAGACGGCGTCATGGCGTCAACCCCCGGGTGGGGCCAGTGGAACGGACGATCCGCGGATCAATGGAGAGCGTAGTTCACGTTTCGGAACGTGGACGGCGGGCCGCGACTTTCGGGTGTCATTCTGCCGGCAGTGTCGGATGTATCGACAGCCCCCTTTCGACCGGGCCACAACCGCCGGTCCAATTATGTGCAACGTTCCGGCCCGTGCCCCGCTCCGACCCCCCGCGCCCGCCCACGCGGCCCATCGGGGGCGGGCGAAACTTGTGCAACACCGCGGCCGTTGCCCCGCTCCCGGGTTCGACACGGGGCCGGCCCGTCGATAAGCTGAATCAACATACCCGGCAATGCCCGCCCGCTCTCCCCGACAGGAGGTTCCCGATGGCGTCCGACACCCCCTTCCGCGGCGTCGTTTACGACGACATCACCCAGACCATCGGCGTCACCCCGCTCATCAAGCTCCGGCGGGTGGTCGGCGACGCCAGGGCGACGGTGATCGCCAAGCTGGAAAACTTCAACCCGCTCTGGTCGGTCAAGGACCGGATCGCGGTGGCCATGATCGAGGCGGCCGAGCGGGACGGCAAGATCAAAAAGGACACGGTCGTCATCGAGCCGACGAGCGGGAACACCGGCATCGGGCTGGCCTTCGCCTGCGCCGCCCGCGGGTACCGGCTGGTCATCACCATGCCCGAGAGCATGTCGCTGGAGCGCCGCCGGCTGCTCAAGGCGTTCGGGGCCGAGCTGCACTTGACGCCCCGCGAGCACGGGATGCGGGGGGCCATCAACCGGGCCACCGAGCTGTTCCACGAGCACGGCGGCGAGGGGAAGGCGTTCATCCCCCAGCAGTTCAAGAACCCGGCCAACCCGGAGATCCACCGCAAGACCACGGCCGAGGAAATCTGGACCGCGACCAACGGGCAGATCGACATCCTCGTCTCGGGCGTCGGCACCGGCGGCACCATCACCGGGTGCGGCGAGGTCCTCAAGAGCCGCAAGCCGTCGGTCCGGTGCGTGGCGGTGGAGCCGGCCGCGTCCCCGGTGCTGACCCAGCACATCGTCCAGGGGGTGCCGAAGGACCAGGTGAAGCCGGGAGCCCACAAGATCCAGGGGATCGGGGCCGGGTTCGTGCCCGACGTGCTGAACGTGAAGGTGGTGGACGAGGTGGTGCAGGTGACGGACGATGAGTCGTTCGAGATGGCCCGCCGGCTGGCCAAGGAAGAGGGAATGCTCTGCGGCATCAGCTGCGGGGCCGCCGCCGCCGCCGCCGTGAAGATCGCCCACCGCCCGGAGAACGCCGGCAAGGTGATCGTGGTCGTGCTGCCCGACCTGGGCGAACGCTACCTCTCGACGGCGCTCTACCCGCAGGAGTGACGCGGCGGGGGGTGAGGGTCGCGCGACCCCCGCCCCTCACTCCCTGGCCGGCCCGAGCGAGAACGACCGGAGGAAGTGCTGGGCGTCCCGGTCGTCGGCGGCGAGGTCCGGGCCCTCGGCGGCCAGGTAGTAGAGCCGGTTCTCCGTGCGGTACACCCGCACCACCCGCACCGTCGCCCCGTCGGCCGTCCGCACAACCCACTGGCGGCCGGGGGTGTTCTGGCCGTCCTCCACCGCCGTCTCGTCCTCGACGGCCCGCACGCCCGGGGCGGCGGCCAGCGACTTCTTGACGGCCGCGAACCAGTCGTCGTCGTCCAGCCGGGGGGCGAAGACGCGGGGGAGGTCGGGCCGCCAGGCGATTGTGTACGACGGGCCGCCGTCCGGGTCGGGGGGCGTGCGGTAGCACTTGAGCGGCCACCCGCGGAGCGGCTGGTCGTCGGCCTTGTCCATCCGCCCGCCCGGCGTCCGCACCGAGCACTTCCCGCCCGGCGGGCGGACCTCCTGCCACTCCACGTCCGGGCCGAACTGGCGGGCCGCCCACGCCACCGAGTCCTTCCGCACGAAGTAGAGGCTCAGGCCGGCGAAGTAGGCCAGCCCGACGATCGCCAGGACGCCCTTCACCCGCGTCTCGGGGGTCCAGTCGATCGTGTAAACGACGGCCAGCGACAGGGTGGCGGCGGTGACGGCCAGGGCGATGGGGGCGGCCATCGACAGGAGCGACGGGCGGCCGGCGAGGGCGGGGCCGACGAGCCACACGAGCGGGACCACGAACGGCAGCAGGGCGAGCCCGACGAGGACGGACGGGGCCAGCACCGCCGGCGGCTCGGGCGGCGGAACCGGCTCGGCCGGCGGCGGGGCCGGCGGGCGGACCGGGCGGGCGTGCCGGGGGCTGGCGGCCGGCTCCGGCGGGGGCTCGGGTCGCGCGTCCGCCTCCGCGGCGGCCACGAACGGCCCTTCGCAACGCGGGCAGAGGACGAGCTGGCCGACCGCCCCCGGCCCCACCCGGGACCGCTCGCCGCACGCCGGACACCGGATCACCACCATGCCCCGCCCCCGTTCCGTTTCGCACACCCGATCTTAGCACCCGCCCCGAGCCGGGGGAATCGGCCGCCGGCCCGTATTCTACCTACCGGCCCCCGCTCGCGCGCCGGGCCGGAACCCCCCGCACCCCCGGACGCCGCCCGATGCCCGCCGACGACGTGATCTCCTGCCCGGCCTGCCGCCACCTCCTCCGCGTCCCGCCCGACTGGCTCGGCACCCCCGTCCAGTGCCCCGAGTGCCGGGTGAAGTTCCGCGCCCCCACCCGCGGCCCCGACGGCGAACTGGCCGGGGCCGAACTGCTCCCCGACGCGGCCGCGACCCCCGGCCCCACCCGGGCGCGCACCCGGCCGGATATGATGCTGATGCTCCCGGCGTTCGGCCTCCTGCTCACCGGCGTGGTCGGGGTGCTAGTGGACGGCTACCAGTTCGCCCGCTTCTCGCTCGATAAGGACGCGGCCGTCGCCGGCCTGGTGGACCAGATGGCCCAACTGCGGAAGTTCGGCCTGTTCGCCGACGACCCGCCGGGCGACGCCGTCCGCGACAAGCTCGACGCCGACCGGGCGGCCGACGCCCTCCCGGGGCTGCGGGCCATCTTGGGGGTGTTCACGGCGGTCAGCGCGGGGGCCTTCCTCGGCGGGCTCTCCATCGTCCTGCGGTGGAACCGCACGCTCGCCCTGGTCGGCTGCGGGCTGGCGGCCGTCAACCTGCCGGGCTTCTGCTGCCTCCCGGGGGCCGTGTTCGGCCTCTGGGCCATGCTCCTGCTGTTCACCGTCGAGGGGCGGGAGCACTTCCGGACGAGTGTGTAAGGCCCCGTTTAGCGGGGGGGGGGGGGGGGGGGGGGGGGGGCCCCCCCGCGCGCGGCCGCGAGCAAAAAAAACCAGAGAGGGGGGGAGTGAGTGAGAGGAAGGGGGGACAAAGCCGGCGGAGCGACCG
>JANPKP010000468.1:0-12018 GCA_031426095.1 Gemmataceae bacterium | reverse complement strand
AAGCAGCGGCATCCGTCCACTTTCGCTACGTTCGTCAGCGGCACTCCGTCACCGCGGGCCGGGGGGAAGGTGGTCGATCAAGTATCGCGTCATCAGCATCCGGAGGTGGACCGCGGTGCCCTTCCCCTCGCGCAAGCCGTGGTCGCGGTTGGGGTAGGCCATGTAGTCGAAGCGCTTGCCCAACTCGATCAGACGGTCCACGAGGCTTTCGGTGATTTGGAGGTGGGTGTTGGTTTCGCCGGTGCCGTGCACGATCAGCAGGTCTCCCTTCAGCCCCTCGGCGAAGTTGATGGCCGCGGCCTTGCGGTAGCCGTCCGGGTTCACGTCGGGGGTCCGCATGAAGATCTCCTGGAACCAGGCGTTGTATAACTCCGGGCGCGGCTTGGGCGCCACCGCGATGCCGACGTGGTACACGTCCGGCTTGCGGAACATCGCGTTTAAGGTGTTCGAGCCGCCGCCGCTCCAGCCCCAGATGCCCACGCGCGACAGGTCGACGTACGGTCGCGTGCGGCCCAACTCCTTTACCCCGGCCGCCTGTTCCTCGGTGGAGAGCGGGCCGAGGCTGCCGTACACGGCCCGGCGCCAGGCGGCCCCCTTCGGCGCCGGCGTGCCGCGACCATCCATCGAGACGACGAGGTACCCGAGGTCCGCGATCGTGCGGTGGAACATCGTGTGATTCTGGCCGCCGGCCCAGTCGTCGAGGACCGTCTGGCCGTGCGGCTCGCCGTAAACGAAGACGAAGACCGGGTACTTCTTCTTCTCGTCGAAGTCCCGCGGCTTGATCATCCACGCGTCCATCACCACGCCGTTCCCGATGTCCAGTTTCAAGAACTCGGTCGGCCGGGTGATCAGCGGGGCCGACCGCTTTCGAACCTCTTCGTTCGCTTCCAGGACTCGCTGCGAGTGGTGGTCGGAGAGTCGGACCAGGTCGACGACCGGCGGCTTGTCGAACGTGGAATAGGTGTGGAACGCCCACTTCCGATCCGGCGAGAAGTCGTAGCCGTGTGTTCCGGGCTGGTCCGCCGGCGTCACCCGCTCGGGGTCGCCCTTCCCGTCGAGTCGGATGCGGTACAGGTAGCGCTGGGTTGCGTTCTTCGGGGACGCGAGGTAGTAGAACCAGCCGCCTTGCTCATCGACCGGGCCGCGGGCGATGACGTCGGACGTGTCCTTCGTCAGAAGCGTCCGCTGTTTCCCGTCCCGCGACATCACGTACGCTTGCCGCCAGCCGTCGCGCTCGCTGAGCAGGATGAACTCCTTGCCGCCGCGAACCCACTCGACCCCCGCGTTGGCGGAAGAGCTCGCGTCCACCCACGCGGGATCGGTTTCCTCGTAGGCGGTGGCGACCTCTCCGGTCCCGACCGTGGCGAGCAGGAACGTGCGGCTCTCGCGGGAGCGACTCAGCATTTCGACGATGAGCTCGTTCGAGTTCCCAGACCAGCTTATGTTGTTGATGTAACACGCCCCCGGCTCGGCCGGAAGTTTCACCCACCGCGTGGCCCCGCCCTCGCGATCCACGACGCCCACGCGAAGCGTCGGAATGGGTGTGCCGACGCGGGCGAACGGGACGTGTGCCACTTCGGGGTACGTCGGGTCCGTCGGCCGGAGAACCGGTCGGCTTCGAACCTTCGTCGAGTCCGACTGGACGTACGCGACCCGGCGGCCGTCGGGGCTCCAAGTCGGGGCGTAATTGTCCAGTTGGCCCCGGTCGTCATCGCCGGTCAGCGGCGTGACGCGCCCCGTCGCGATATCGACCACGGCGAGATTCCGGCCCCGCCGGACGACGACCCGATCAACTCGAGGAGAAAACGATCCGGCGGACAGGCCGGGCGGCACCTCGGCGGGTAGCTTGTGGATCTCAGTCGATTTCGCGTCGAACAGCCAGATACCGGCTTGCGTTTCCAGACAGGACTTGTGTTCGACGGGCGTTTGGAAGCACCTTTGAACGAAGAGCTTCTGATTCGAGCCGGGCACGACGAGTTGATCCGCACCGACGAGTACAGATCGCTTCCCGCTCTTGACGTCGTACGTGACAACTTCCGACTCTGCACCCGGCTTGGAGGGCTCCGGCATCAGGTAGCCGGAACTGTCCGCAAGCCACTTGCCCGAAAATGGAACCGGCGCGAAATCCCGTTTCTCGTATATGGCTTTCAGCCGCGACTCGGCATTGGCCAAAACCTTGTCACGGCCCGCTCGGTCGTCGGCCGCGGAAGCCGCGCCTGCGATCGCAGCCCAGAAAGCCACGGACGTGTAGAACCGCCCCATTGTTCGTACCTCCGGGAGTTACTTCTTGCCCTTCTTGGGCGGTGCCCACTCCGCCGGCAGTGGCTTCTCGACCGTCAGCGGAGTCTTGTCGCCGGATTGCTTCTGTTCGGCTTCCAGCAGCGTGAGAAGTTCCTTGACTTTCGCGGCGTGATCCGGCTTGCCGGCGAGGTCGGTCGCCTCGTCCGGGTCGGCCTTCAGGTCGAAGAGTTGGGTCCTGTCGACCTGCGGGTAGCGGATCAGTTTCCACCGGTCGTCGCGGACGGCCCGCTGGACCTTCCGGTAGGCGAACACCAGATTCGTCCGGGCGGCGCGGTCGGGGTCCGATAGCGTCGCGGTGAGCTCGTTCCCCTCGCTCGCGGCCGGCGGGGGCACCCCGCACAGCTTGCCCAGGGTCGGCACGACGTCGAAGAGGTAGCACATCGCGGCCGTCCGCCGGCCCTGCGACACGCACGGGCCGGCCATCACCAGCGGCACCCGGACCGAGTGCTCGTACAGGTTCTGCTTGCCGATGAGCCCGTGGCTGCCGCGGGCGACGCCGGAGTCCGCGGCGAACACGACGACCGTGTTGTTCGCGTGCGGCGACTTCTCGAGCGCGTCGAGGACGCGGCCGACCTCGGCGTCGAGGTACGAGACGTACCGGTAGTACCCGGCGAGCATCTGGCGTAACTGCCTGGGGTCGCGGGGCCACCCGAGGAGGGCCTCGTCGCGGATGGTCATCTCGCCGTTGTCGAACGGGTGCTGCGGCAGGACGTTCGCCGGCAGCGGGAGCTTGGCGGGGTCGTACCTCACGGGGAAATCGTCCGGCACGACGTGCGGGTCGTGCGGGGCGTCGAACGGGACGTAGCAGAAGAACGGCCGGTCGTGCTTCCGGTTCAGGAAGCCTATCGCCTCGTCGGCGAACACGGCGCAGGCGTGCTTGGGGGCGAGCTTCGGCGTGCCGAGCTTGCCTGCGGCCAGGTCGGCGAGGTTTGCCTTCAGCGGGTTGGTCATGCCGCCCGAGAAGATGCCGCGGGCCTCCATGAACGAGCGGAGGAGCGATTTCTCCCCGTTGTGCCACTTCCCCGAGATGAATGTGGTGTAGCCTGCCTTCCCGAACGCCTCCGGCCACGTCTCGTCGCGGAGCAACTTCTCGTCGATCCGGAACAGGCTCTGCCCCGAGAGTAGCATGGCACGCGATGGCACGCACGTCGCACCCTGGAACCCGCCCTGCATGTACGCGCGGTCGAAGGACAGTCCGCGCTTCACGAGGCGATCGAGGTTGGGTGTCTTGATGTGCTTGTTCCCGAGCGCGGCGATCGTGTCCGCCCGTTGGTCGTCGGCGAACAGGAACAGGACGTTCGGCCCCTTCGCGTCGGCGGCACGGGCCGGCGACGGGGCGAACAGTGGGGCGAACAGTACCAACCCGAGTGCGAGTGTGCGGACCATGTGGGAGACCCGTGGGTCAGTTCTTCTTCTTGACGGACTCACGGAACTTCTGATCGAGTTCGGCCGGGCGGGCGTCCTTGAACGCGTCGAGGGCCGACCCCTGCTTCTTGGTGGCGATGGGCGTATCACGCCGCATGATGGAGTACGTCGCCTATGTTGGAGGCAAGATCAACCGGGGTCGGTCCACTCGAGGTTGTCGATCAGGAATACCACCGCGTTGGGGCGGTCGACCCCGCTGGCCGGGGCGACTAGTGCCAGTGCGGCCGCGAGGCCGAGAGTCGAGCGAAGGAAGATCACGGCGTTTTCCGTGTCAGTCCTTTTTGGGCTTACCGAACTGCTTCCAGTAGAGTTCCTTGAACGGGTTCTCCTGGGCGGGTACCGCGTCCTCGTTCACCAGATAGGGTGGCAGCGCCGCCCACCAGGCGTCGTACGCGGCATCGAGTTTCTTCACTACGGCCGGGTGCGTCTCCGCCACGTCGGTCTTCTCGCCCGGGTCGGCAGTCAGGTCGAAGAGTTCCCACTTCCCTTTTGCCTTGCCGACTGAGACCAGGTGCCAGCGCGGCACGCGGACGCTGCAACCGGCGTACTTGTGGTCGTCCACCTTCGCCCCCTTCGGCCACCGTCCGATGTGTGTGAACAGAGTCCGCTCGGCCCACTCGGCCTTCGGGCTCTGGAGCAGCGGCACCAGGGTGTGGCCTTCGACCTGCTTCTGTGCCTCGGCGGTCAGTTTCGCGCCGGCGATCTCCGCAATCGTCGGCAGGAAGTCGATGTGGGCGGTGAGGCGGTCGCAGTCGGCCGGCGTGATGGTGCCCGGCCACCGCCAGAACGACGCCGCCCGCGTGCCTCCGAGCCACGGGCTGTTCTTCTGCCCTCGCATCCCCGCGTTGAAAACCCGCCAGCCGGCGGTGCCACCGTTATCGTTCATGAAGATGACCAGCGTGTCCTTCTCCAGCCCCCACTCCTTGAGTTTGTCGAGGAGCCGCCCGACGTTGTCGTCGATGTTGGCGATCATGCCGAAGAACTTGGCGACGTTCGGCTGTATCACCAAGTCCTTGTAGCGGGCCTCGTCCTCCGCGCGGACGTTCAGTGGGGAGTGCGGGGCGTTGGTGGTAATGGAGCAGTAGAACGGCTTGCCCTTGGCCTTCACGGCCTCGATCCACTTCGTCGCATGCCCGAAGAACACGTCGGTGCAGTACCCCTTGGTCTTCTCGAACCTACCGTTGTGGAGGACGGTCGGGTCGAAGTAAGAGTTGCCGGGGACGTCGCCGCAACTACCCGCATGAGACTGCCCGATGCCGCCGCACCCGTGAATGACCATCTCGTCGAAGCCCCGTTTGTCCGGCCAGTGGTCGGGTTCGTCGCCGAGGTGCCACTTGCCGAAGATGCCGGTCGTGTACCCGGCGGCCTTCAGCACCTGTGCAAGGGTGGTCGCCTTGGGGTCGAGTCGCTCGCGCTCGAGGATCGTGTGCGTGACCCCGTTCTTGAACTCGTGCCGCCCGGTCAGGAGCGCGGCCCGGGTCGGCGAACACGTCGGGCTGACGTGGAAGTCTGTGAACCGGACCCCCTCCGCGTGGAGCCGGTCGAGGTTCGGCGTCTTGAGGATCGGGTTGCCGTGGGCCGAGATGTCGCCGTAACCCTGGTCGTCGGTCAGCACGAAAACGATATTCGGCTTCTTACCCGCGACCGGGTCTGTGGCGGTCGCCCCGCAGAGGGAAGCGCCAAACAGCACAGCGAGTCCGGTGAGGTATCGGAGCACGGGAGCACCTCGGGGCGTGTGGTGAGAATGGAACGGTTGCTTATTTCACTCGGCCTTCGCTACGTATTCGTACGCGACGTCAGGAAACCCGCCCGCGTTAGTTTCGCTCGCGGCCTTGCCCGGCAGCTCTTCCAGCCCGGCGCGGGGTGGGCCGAGGGGTTACTACCGCTGTCGGTCGCCGCACATGGTAGACTTGTCGGCCGGGGAATTAGTCTTGATCCCCGCCCGCACCCTCGTCACCTTCGTCTTGAACCACCTTATTCGCGTGTTCGTCGCCTCTACCACCGAGGGCCTTGTCAACAGTACAGTAGGTTGCTGTCGGAGGGAGGGGATGCTCATTTCTCGTCCGGTTCGTAAACGAAGGCGCGGTCGTCCGCGGGGAACACCCACACGTTGCGGAACTTCACTGGGTTGCCGTGGTCCTGAAGGAACACCGGGCCGATCGCAGTCTGCTTCTGATGGTCCCGGATCTTGTCCAGGTACGGGGTGTTCCCGAACCGGAACGGGTGGAACGTCGATTTGGGCTCGCCGAACTCGGTGTTATCCTGCACCTTCTTCCCATTGAACCACACCGTGACGGTCCCCTTCTCGGCGATCATGCCGGTGTCGTCGCGCCGCGGGGCGCGATAGCGGATGTCGAACACCTGCCACTCGCCCGGCTTCCGGCAGGCATTTTCGAGCGGGGCCGAGAACCCGTACACCGAGCCGGCGTCGTTCTGCGTTACACGTTCCTTGCCGAACGAGTTTAGTATCTAGACCTCGTAGTTCCCGTGGATGTAGACGCCGCTGTTCGCCGGGCCACGCTCCGGCAGTATGAACTCGACGTGGATGTCCGCGTCCCGGAAGTGCAGCTTCGAGACGATGTGGTTTTGATTCTTTTTATTGGACGTCGAAGTCAGCACACCGCCCTCGACCGGCCAGTCGATCTTGTCGCCCGCCATGCTCAGGAACGTGTGCCTCCCCTTGTCGTCGAGGAGTACGGTCGCGCCCTTCGGTGCCGGAACCGGGAGCGTATTCTGGTCGGGTTTGAAGTCGGTCTGGGGCGCGGCGAGAGCCAGCGAGAGCAGAACCGCGTGTGGCATTCGGTCACCTCAGTAAGTGCGGTGAATCGAGAAATTATGTGCCGCGATTGTCCCTGATCAGGCCCACATCGATTATCTGCTTCGGCCCCGGTCCGCCCCTGCTTTCCGCCACATCGCCATCCATCAGGTACGCATGCTTCTTGACGGTCACGGTCGCGTCCGGGTATTTCTTCCGAGTCGGGTCGGCAGCGAGGTTGTCCGGTTCACCGGCGTCGGCGGGCGTCACGTACCCGTGGTACTTTCCGAACCGCGGTGGCTCGCCCCACTTGCTAATGTCGTCGCCGGTGGCGACGAGTATCAACACCCCCCAGTCCCCGCGGCGGAACGCGAACCTGTCCTGACCGCTGGGCTACACTGTCGCTTCTCAGAGCGGGGCATTCCGCTTCTCGCCGAGCGACCGGCGTCCACCTATGAACGACGCGGCGAGTCAGCGTTGGAACCTTTATCGCCGGGATGTAGACACACGTCGCTGTCCCCGAAGTCGTCCGCCAAGATGTAGACGACGATTGGCTTCGGCGACCCCGCGGCCCACAGCGGGGTGGCCACCGACACCGGCGCGAGCAGAAAGGTGTACAGGAAACGAACCGGGGGCAACTCGTACCCGCGCGGCCCGCCCGAGTGGCGGTACGACAACGGCGAAGAGGACGAGCGAACTGAGCATGCCGGTGCCCGTGGGAGATTGACGGAGTAGCTGGGGAAGCCGGGGGCCAACCGGCGAAGTCCGGTCGCGAACGTTGCCGCGTGTTCTATTCGTCTTTGCCCTTCGTTAGCGGCCTCTTGACGGACGCGATGAACGCATCCGTCTGCGTCTGCCAGAGGGCGCTCAACTCCTTGACCTTCTCGGGCATTATCGCGAAAAGGTTCTTTTGTTCGGCGCGGTCGGCTTTCAGGTCGTAAAGCTCCCACGGATCTTTTGTAGCGGCGACGAGCTTCAAGTCCCCGACCCGGATCGCGCGATGGTCGTCGTGCAGCCACCACAGGGAGTCTCGCGGGATCGTGACGTCTTTCGCCAACGCCGGCGTCAGGCTCTTGCCGGGCGCCGCCGGGATCGGCACGCCCTTCCAGTCCATAGGTTTTACGATGCCGAGGACGTCCAGCACCGTTGGGACGAAGTCGATGAAGTGGGCGGGGGAGTGGCGGAGTTCGCCCTTGGCGGCGATCCCGGCGGGCCAGTGGGCGATGAGCGGCGTGCTGATCCCGCCTTCGTGTACCCACGTCTTGTGCCGCCGGAAGGGCGTGTTGCCCACTCCCGCGAATCCCGGCCCTAGGCACAGGTATGAGGCCGCGCTGCCCGGTTCCGCGGCCGGGTCGTGCCCGTCGTCGCGCACCATGATCTCCGCGCTCGCGCCGTTGTCCGAGGCGAACAGGATCAGGGTGTTGTCGAACGCGCCGGTCGCCTTGAGCTGCGCGACCACCCGGCCGATCTCGCGGTCCATGCGGTCCACCATCGCCGCGTGTATCGCCATCTTGGTGGCCTGGAAGCGGCGCTGCTCCTGGGTGAGATCACCCCACGGCGGCGCACGGCCAACCTCCCCGGTGCCCAGTTTCTTCAGCGCATCGGGGAAGCGGTAGGGTGGCCCCAGATCCCGCTCGACGGCCGAGAGGGTCGTGTTCGTGATGCCCGACTTCTTCTGCCGCTCGAACCGGGCCACACGCGTCGTGTCCCAGCCGTCGAGGTACGTGTCCCGGTACTTGGCGATGTCCTCCGGGAGCGCGTGCAACGGGAAGTGGGGCGCGTGGAAGGCGATGTACTGGAAGAACGGTGCCTTCGCGTGGTTCGCCGCGTGGTCCTTCAGGCACTCGATCGCGTGGTCCGCGGTCGCGACGGTGAGGTAGTACCCCTTTTCGTCCGCGGGCGGCTTCACGGGCACGTCGTCGAGCGAGGTGCCCCGGGCGGTGAAGAAGTTGCCCGGGCTGACGACGTTCAGCGAGCGGTCGAAGCCGCCGGCGAGCACCTTGCCGTCGATGTGCCACTTGCCGCTGTGGTAACTGCGGAAGCCGGCCGCCTTCAGGTAGTCCGGGAGCAGCCGCGCCCACGGCTGCCGCGTGCCCCCGATACCGCCGCCGGCCACCCCGGGCAACTTGTCGCGGTGGATGTGCTGCGGGTAGTAGCCGCTCAGTAGGGCGGCCCGCGAGGGCCAGCACCGGGCCGAGTTGTAGAACTGCGTGAACCGGAGCCCGTTCGTCGCCAGAGAGTCGAGGTTCGGGGTGGCGATCTCGCCCCCGTAGCACCCGAGGTCGGAGTACCCGAGGTCGTCGGCCAGGATGAAGACTACGTTGGGCTGCGGCGCGGCACCGACTGCCGGGCCCAGTCCGAGCAGCAGAAGAGCGGCGATCGTCATGCGCTTCATCACTTCTTGTTCTCCAACAACTCCGCCATCGCCCGGCCGAGGCGCAGGCCCGATTCCATGTAGGTCTCTGCGTTGTGGTCGTAGTGGTACCCCTGGTTGGCGGGCGAGTCGGCCGCCTCTCGCCACAGGTCACGCGTGTCCACGGCCTTCACGTTGCCCTCGAAGTCGGGGTACTTCTTCGCGTCGCCGACCGCGAGTTGGGCCTCCGCGAGCGTCAGCCCGAACCCCTCTCGCCCCGGGTTGCCGCACCCGGTGGCGACGACGAACTTCGCGTTCGGGGCGTCGAAATCCTTCCGCAGCGACTTGATGAGCCGCACGAGGTTCTCCTCGTACTTACTCGCGTGCGCGGCGTTCTGGTCTTTGTGCCCCTGCCACCACACGAACCCGGCGACCTCGTACCCCTGATCTTGGTAGTCCGGGTAGTATTTTTTCAGGTTCTTGAGCACCGCCTTGGCGTGCGCGGTGTCGGCGTCGTACTGCCGGCCCGCGTACCACGTCACCGCCTTCGGCTCCATCCCCTTCACCCACGAAGGCGCGGGGTCCTTGTACCCCGCGTACACCTTGCCCTCGGACTCGTACCGCTCGCTGCCCGGCGGCAACAAATCCCACCCGAGGCTGCGGTTGCCGATGCACGCCTTGAGCACCAGCACCGGCTCGCCGAGTGCGTTCCCCAGAACGTGCCCGAAGCCCAACTCCGGTCCGAAGTTGCCCTTTACCGTGAGCCACTCGTTTTTCAGGTCGCCGAACTTCTCCATGTCCTTGTAATCGACGCCACGCTGGTCCATCACGTGTACGTTGCGTACGTCCTTGCGGGTCGTCCAGTTGCCGTCGGCGTCAATGAGGAAGGCGTACTTCCCTTTCTCCTTGATCATGTACTCGAGGGAGCCCTTGGTCTCTTTCGGCCCGACGCGCCCGAAGCCGAGCATGTTGGACTGGCCAAGCAGGACGAACACCTTCACCTTCTTGGTGTGGTCCGCGGGCTTGCCGTCGGGGCGCGGCAACGCGTTCGGGTCTTGGGCGACCGCGGGCGCGGCGCAGGCGACCAACGCGACGAGGGCGGAGCAGAGCAGGTAGCGCACGGTGTACCTCGGGTCCGGTGGTGGCGACAGCAGCTTTCAGCGGGTCAGTTCCGTCATCGCACCGGTGCTGTCGGCGAACTTCTCAGCCGGCACGTCGAGAGCGTTCAGCATCGCGACGAACAAGTTCGCGAGCGGCACCTTCTTGTTACCCTCGAAGGCGTGCAGCTTGCCGTGCCGAAACCCTAACGCGCCGCCACCGGCGAGTTGCAGCGGGTAGTTCTTCGCGCTGTGGGACGCGTGCGGGTGGGCAGACCCCCATAGCACGAGAGTGCGGTCGAGCATGGTGCCGTCGCCCTCGCGTGCGTCCCGCAGGCGCTGGAGGAAGTAGGCGTGTTGCTCGGCGCGCCAGCGGTCCCAGTGGCCGGACTCGATCGGCCGCTTGTGAGCGAGGTCGTGGGTCGCACCCTTATACCCTAGCGCGTAGGTCGCGTAATTCCACGTCGGGCTGTCGGACGAGTACTCGCTCTCCAGCATGAGCGTCGCGAAGCGAGTCGAGTCCGTCCGGAATGCCAGAAAGATTAGGTCGTACAAGCAGCGGATGTATTCCTTCGGGTCTGTCTGGGGGGCCGCGAGGTTCAGGTTCGCCGAATCGACCGTCGGTAGCGGCTTCTGGGTCCACTGGTCTGTGCGCTCCACCCGCTTCTCGATCGCGCGGACGGATTCGAGGTACTCGTCCAGCGTCGCGCGGTCGTCGCGGCCCAACCGGGCTTGGTAGTCGCGGCTGTTCTCCCCCAGGAGGTCGAGGATGCTCGCCTCGCGCTTCAGGCGGGCCCGCAGGGTCTCGACCGATTCGCCCTCGTATGGGGTGAAGAGGCGGCTAAAGACCTCCTTCGGCTTGTACAGAGCCGGGATCGGGCGGCCCGGTCCGCGGTGCGAGAGGGTCTTCGACATACCGTACGACCCGGTGCCGCCCTCGGTACCCAGCACCAGCGAGGAGTATCGCGTTAGGTGTCCGTGCTTGTTGGCCGCGACCTGATCGATCGAAACGTTGTTCTGCTTCTCCTTGTTGGTCATGTCGGCACCGGTTGCGAACACGTCGCCCGAGCTGTGCCCGCCCATCGTCCAACCGCCCGCGTGGTCGAGCCCGCGCAGGTAGCTGACGTGCTCCTTCATCGCGGCGAACGGCTCACTGGACTTGTTGAAGGTGAGCGGGCCGGGGTCCTTGCAAGGCCACCAGCTCCATTCGTCGTGCGGCTTCTCGCGCCCGTCCGGGACGCCGTTGTTGGCTCCGGGCATGTACGCCCCGTAAGCGAAGTAGCTCACCACCATGCGCTTCGGCGGAGCGGCGGCGCCCGGCGCCGCGCGCCCCATCGCCTGGAGCACCGGCAGCGCGAGCGCGACGCCGCCCCCGCGGAGCAGCGCGCGCCGGTCGAGATGCCACGGTTTCGCGGTCATGGTTGTTTCCTCAGTTCGGTGTGCCCACAGAACGACTCGTGCCGGCAGACGGCCACGATCATGTCGCGCATCCCGTATCCGTTCTTCCCGACGCCGTCGAGCATGTCCTCGACGGCAAAGCGATCCCGCCACGTGAGTTCACGGCCCAGACCGTACCCGTAGAAGCGCCTCAGCACGTTCCGGGCGATGTCGCCCTTGCGATCCTTGAGCAAGTACGCCTTGAGTTCGTTCATCCCGTCGATGTTCGGCCCGCCGGGCACGTGCGCGTCAGCCCCGATGGTGACGGTGTTCAGCGAGTTCACATACGCGGTGTACCCGTCGAGATCCTTGTGGGTGGCTAATTTGAAGGGGCCGACGCGCGCCCCTTCTTTTGGGACTTTCGGCTGAAACTTCCCGATCGCGTTGTACTGCTCGAACGGGATGCCCCACGGGTCAAGGCGGGCGTGACAGGCGTTACAACTCGCCTGCTGTCGGTGGCGGGCGAGGAGATCCTTGATGGTGGCCGCCTTCTCGGCCGACGCGCCGGCGGTGTCAACGAGCGCGGGCACGTCGGCGGGCGGGGGCGGCACCTCTTCGCCGAGGATCGCCTCGCGGAGCCAGACCGCGCGGTAGATCGGGTGCGGGGCCGAGCCGGTACCGTTGCCGATCAGCACCGACCCGTGCGTGAG
>JANPKP010000467.1:0-13999 GCA_031426095.1 Gemmataceae bacterium | reverse complement strand
CGACGCCGGTCGAGCCGCCGCCGCCGTAGCCGCCGTTCGAGGCCGGCCGGTCGTTGCCGCGGTTGAACCCGCCGCCGCCGCCCCCGCCCTCGTTACGGCTGTAGCCACCGCCGCCGGCCCCGGCCCCACCGCCCTCTTCGTTGTTGCGGACCCCGACGAACTCGATGCCGTCGACGACCACCTTGTGCTTCGACCGTTGCTGGCCGCTCGTCTTGTCGGTCCACTGGTCGAGTTGCAGCCGGCCCTCGACGTAGAGCGAGTCGCCCTTCTTGGCGTACTGGGCGATCAGGCTCACCAGGTCTCGCTTCGCGTCCGGGCGGCTGAACGCCTCGCAGTCGATGTACAGGAGGTTGGGGTCGGGGTCCCAGCCGCCGCTCTCGTTCTTCCGCCCGCGGCCGACCGCGAACCGGAACTTGATGACCCGGTTGCCGCTGTTGGGCAGGGTCCGGGGCTCCTCGGGGTTGTCCGTCAGCCGGCCGATCAGCATCACCTTGTTCAGCGTCGCCATGTGCGACCTCCGCGGCACCCCGTCCCCTGGGGTTGGTTAATGTTAGGCTTCGGGTGGAAGCGGACGGGACGGGTGTGTGAATGGAGGCTAGCCGATCGGCGAACGCCCTCGCAAGGCCAGTAGCCGCACCCGAGCCCGGCCCTGACGGGACCGGGCTCGCACGCAACCACCCTTACTCCGGCTTTTCCGCGAACTCCGGCCGGCGGCCGCGGCGGTAGCCGCCGCCCTCGCCGTCCGGCGGGCCGCCCTCGGCCCGGTCGCCGCGGCCGGCCGTCTCGCCGGTCGGGCTGCCGCCCATGCCGCCCTCGGTCTCCTCCTGCATGCCGCGGACGGCGAACCCCGTTCCGGCGTCCTCCCGGGCCACGCCCAGCACCTTCTCCTCCCACTTGGGGTCGACGTGCAGCGTCATGTGCCGGTGGACCAGCTCGCGGTTGATCCGCAGTTCCTTCTCCAGGTCGGCCTGCTTGAGGCTGTCGAGGGTGTAGTAGACGATGTGGAAGGAGCCCTTTTTGCTCTTCTGGATCGGGTACGTGAGCTTGTGGTTGTAGTCCCACGGGCGGCTCACGAGGACCGTGCCGCCGAACTTCTCGAGCAGGGCGTGGAGGGTGTTCCGGACCCCGTCGGCGTCGTTCGACACCTTCGTGGAGTCGACCAGGAAGAGCGTCTCGTAAGTGTTCAGCGGCATCTCGTCCTCGGGATCAGTGTCGCGGGGCCGGGTTCGCGGCCGCCGCGGGTTACCGTGGGTGGTCCGGGGGTTCCCCGGCACCCCTCCCGCACGCCGGGAGGGGGGCAACCAACGTTCTCGCCCCCCCGGAGCTCAGGCCCCGGGGCCGCCGGTCGGCTTGTCGCCGCCCGGCTTCTTGTCCTTGTCCGCCGGGCGGTCCTTCTTGTCCTTCTTGGGCTTGTCCTTGCCCTCGTCCCCGCCGTTGAAGCGGTTCATGCACGCTTCCAGCCCGCTGCGGGCCCACAGGAGGACGGCCTGGGCCGCGCTGGCGACCGCGTCCTGGGCGGCCGTCCGCTCGCCCGGTTTGAAGCGGGAGAGGACGAAGTCGACCGCCTCCCCCGGGTCCGGCTGGCCGACGCCGATCCGCAGGCGGGCGTAGGCGTCGGTGCCGAGCTGCTGCTGGATGTCCCGCAGCCCGTTCTGCCCGCCGTGGCTCCCCTTCGCCCGCACCCGCAGCTTGCCCAGCGGCAGGTTGAAGTCGTCGCTCACGACCAGCAGCGAGTCCAGCGGCAGCTTGTAGAAGTCGACCGCCGCCCGGACCGCCCGCCCGCTCAGGTTCATGAACGTCTCGGGCTTCACCAGCAGCACCACCTCGCCGCCGTCCCGCAGCTCGGCCACCTTGGCGTGGAACTTGTCGCGGAACGCCCCGGTGCCGGGGGCGGCCGCCAGGTAGTCGACCACGTCGAACCCGACGTTGTGCCGGGTCCCCGCGTACTTCGGGCCGGGGTTGCCGAGGCCGACGACGACTTTCATGGCGGTGGTCGAAGCTCAGGCCGCGGCCGCTACTTCGACTCCTCCTCGTCGCCCGCCTTCTTGCCTTCCTTCTTGATGACTTCCGGGGTCGCGATCTCGGCGGCCTCGGCGATCTCCTCGGCCCCCGGCAGGCGGAGCTGGACGACCACGGTTTCCGGGTTGTCCAGTACCGTGAGGGCCGGCGGCACCGTCAGCTCGCGGACGTGGATCGGGTGGCCGACCGTCAGGTTGGTGACGTCCACCCGGATCGGGTCCTTCGGGATGTCCGAGAAGGCGCACTCGACGTGGAGGACGTGGATCGGGTGGTCGAGGACGCCGCCGCCGGTCTGCTTGGGGGCGTTCCGCAGTTCGACCGCGACCGTCACCTTGACCCGCTCGGAGGCGTCCTTGCGGAGGAAGTCGACGTGGATCATGTCCCGCCCGAGGTGGTCCCACTGGACCTCCTTGATGAGGACCGTCTGGGCCTTCCCGTCCACCGACAGGCTCAGCGTGCGGACGTGCTGGACGCGGATGATGCGGTCGAGTTCCTCGGCGGAAACGGCGACCTCGGCGTTCGGCTCCTTGTGGCCGTACACGACGCCGGGGATGAGCCCCTTCTTGCGGAGCTTGGCCGACGCCCGGCCGCCCTTGCCGGTCCGCGCCTGGGCCTGCAACGTCACAATGTCGGCCATGATCGCACCCGTTTCCTGTGGCCCGCGCGGTGGGAGGCACTCAACGAAGAAGAGCAGCCCGCCGTGCGAGCTGCCCCGTGTCCGTCCCGCGAAGGTAAAGGGAGATTATGGGCGGCCGGCCCGGAGGCGGCAAGGGGCGGGGGGCGAAAGGACACGGGACACGGGACGCGAGACACGGGACAAGACGGCCGGTGTTCGGCCCTTCTCCCGTGTCTCGTGCCTCGTGTCCCGTGTCCGCCGGGCAAGAACGACCGCCAGCAACACGCACCCACCCGCCGGCAGCGGCCCCCACGCCTGGAACCGCCACCCGGCCGGGAAGGCGTCGCGAACGATCGGGGCCGTCAGCAGGCCCCAGGCCAGGAGCGCCAGGGCGAATCGGGCCGACCCGCGGGGGTAAGCCAAAACGACGGCGACGGCCGCCGTCGGGGCCAGCAGCGTGTAGGTGTGGACCTCCGTCGCCGGGCCGAGGACGGTCATCCACACGCACCCCAGGTCGAACGCCAGGGCCGTGACCGCCGGGGCCGACGCCGCGCGTCGGGCGGCGACGGCCACCCACCCCGCCATCCCGGCGGCGGCCGCGAGTTGGAACGCGAGGTAAGTGTCGGCCGGCGGCGCGGCGGCCCACACGCGGAGCAGCAGGAACAGGTCGCGTGGGGCCCGGATCAGCTCCGCGTGGCTGCGGTCGTCGCTTCCCAAATAGCCGGCGAAGTCGCGGTAGGTGGCCGCCACATACTCGTGACTTTGGCACGCGAACGGGAACGCCACGCAGGCCGCGACGCCCGCCAGGAGCCACGGCAGCAACCGCCGGGGGAACGCCGCCGCCAGGAGCAGGCCGACGGCCAGCGGGTAGACCTTCAGCCCCGCCGCGGCCGCCAGCAGTAGGCCGCCGGCGCGGAACCGGCCGCGGGCCACGGCCGTCGTCCCCAGCAGCAACAGGCCGGCGAGGTGGAGGTTGATCTGCCCGTTGTTCAGGCTCGGCAGCGCCAGCGGCACCGCCAGGGCGAACGCCGCCCCCGTTTGCCCCGCGTCGAGCCGCAGCGGCAGCCCGTGCCGCAGCCACGCCGCGAAGCCGGCCAGGAACAGGCCCGCCCCCGCCAGCCGCCACGCAATCGCGCCCACCTTCGGCGGCACCCACGTGAGCGGCACGAACAGCGGGGCGACGCCCGGCGGGTTGCGGTAAACGTCGAGCCCGGGTTGCGGGGCGTACAGGCTTTCCCCGGCGAGCCAGCGGTCGGCCGCCGCCCGGTAGACCGGCACCACCGTGCCCGAATCGGCCCGCGCCACCGCCACCCGGCCGACCACGCCGGCGACGAGCAACAGCCACAGGCCGACCGCCAGCCGTTGCAGCGGGTGGAGGCGGCGGACGTGAGGGAATGGGGTTGGGAGCATGGAGGAAGGCGGGAGAGTTTTCGGAAGCGTTACCGCATTTTACCGCATCGGAGGGGGTGGGGTTGGCCGAACCGCCGGCCCGCGTGAAACTTGTGGCTCCCGCTCCCGGCACCCCCGGTAACGCGGGAGCGTCGCCGCTTTCCGGCCCGAATCGCTTGACTTCCCGCTGTGTGGTGTGGACTTTTACGCGGCGGCCGCCGCGCGGTTGTGCTCGGCCCGCTCGTCCGCCCGGTACATCCCGCAGATGCCCCGCTTCGACGCCCGGATGAACGCCACCAGTTCCCGCACCGCCGGCAGGTCGCCGGCCTCGGCTTCGGTCCGGGCGAGGGCCAGGGGGATCGGCAGGCGTTCGACGTAAATCCGCCGGAAGGCCGCCCGCACGGCCATGATCTCGTTCGCGGGAACGCCCGCCCGCCGCATGCCGATCACGTTCACCCCGCACACGCGGTCGATCTCCTGCATGATCCAGAACGGCGGGATGTCCTTCGTGGTGGCCGACGTGCCGCTCAGGAGTGCGAGCCGGCCGACGCGGCAGTTCTGGTGCACGGCCGAGTTGCCCGAGAGCAGCACCCGGTCGGCGATGTCGACGTGCCCGCCGATGACGGCCGCGTTGGCGAAGATGTTGTCGTCGCCCACCGTGCAGTCGTGGGCGACGTGGCTGCCGGCCATGAACAGGTTGCGGCTGCCGATGCGGGTCAGGCCCTTGCCCGACCCCAGCGGCATTCCGCGGTGAACGGTCACGCCCTCGCGGAAGCTGTTCCCGTCGCCGATCTCCAGCCCCGTCGGCTCGCCCTTGTAGCCGAAGTGTTGGGGGTCGCCGCCGAGGACGCAGCCGGTCCAAATCTGGTTCCCGACCCCGAGTGTGAGCGGCCCGATCAGGTGGGCGTGCGGCCGGACCACGCACCCCGGCCCGAGCGTGACGCCGCCTTCAATGACGGCGAACGGCCCGACGCTGACGCCGGGGGCGAGCGACGCCGCCTCGGAAACGACGGCGAGGGGGTGAACGTCGGCCGTGGCGGGGCGGGTCATGGGGGAATCCTTTCCGTCGCCGGCCCGTCCGTGGGCCGCCTGGGAAGTGGCGTGGGTGGCCCGGTGTACGCGATTCGCCCGCCCGCAACCAGCCCAATCCGCCGGGGAGCGTCCGAGGTCCTGGGGCGTGCGGGTCGGGTGGCCCGGGCGGCTCGCCCGCCCGTGACGGGGAGCCGAAGAGACGCGGCTCAGGCGAACGCCTGGTACTTCTTCCACGTATCGACGACCCGGAGGCCGGCCTCGTAAGCGCCGATGAGGTCGATCGTCAGTTTCGTCTTGTCTTGGAGGGCGCTCCTCAGCTGGATCAGCGTACCGACCAGGCGGAAGCGGTTCAGGTCGCCCGACGAGTAGAACTGCCGCCACGTGCCGTCGACGATCAGCGAGTTGGACTTCGACCCGAGGTTGACGACGGTGAAGTAGTGGTCGCCCCCGCCCTCCTCCGGGGCGACCCGCACGCACTTGGCCTTCAGCCCGTGCTGGGCGAAATACGACTCGAACTCGTCGGCCGCGACGAAGCAAAACCCCTTGAGGTCGTGGGTGGCGTCCCGCACCAGATTCATGTAGGTGGCCTGGGAGTCGGCCGAGGGTTTGGTGCCCGGTTTCATCGTCATGTCGAACCGCCGCTTGGCCCGGGCCACGATCTGAACGGCCATCTCGTCGGTCAGAGTGGGCGGGTCGTTGGGCTTGGCCCCCGAAGCCGGGAACGGGTAGCTGACGTCCACGTACACGGACCGCCAGATGGGCTTCATGGGCGACTTCGAGAGCGTGAACACGGGCGTCTCCTCCGGGGTGTCGCGGGTGCCGACCCGGCCCGACTGTAACCGCCGGCCGCCCGCCGTGCAAGCGGCCGGGACGCCGTCCCGCCTCGAAACCGGGGCGGGGACCAACCCGACCGCATGACGCTCGCCCACTACGCCGTCGCGGTCGGCCGCCGGCTTGCGAGACGGCGAAGGTTGCGGCCGTCTGAAGGTGTATCGGAAGACCGCTGCTCCGCTCGGGGTGGCACGGGCGTGCCGCCCGTGCCACTTGGTTGCTCACCCCGGCAGCAGCCGGAGCGTCGCCACCGCGTCGCGGATCGACTTGTCGCGGTCCCACGGGAGGGGGACGGAGTCGCCGGTTTGCCAGAGGGGGAACAGGTCGGCGTGGTGCGGGGAACAGGGGTTGCCCGACTGGCCGCCGCACAGGACGAAGCGGCTCGCGGCCAGGTCCGACAGGTCAAAGACCGTCCGCAGGTTCGCCATGTTGTGGGTGAACGCCGTCGGGTCGTTCGGGTTGCAGCCGGCCTGGCTCACCGTGTTCGGGTCGCCGGCGACGGGGACGGGGCCGAGGTTGAACGCCGGGCCGAGGAGCCTCGACTTGGCGAAGAGCGGGTGGTCGAGCCGCAGCCGGCGGAGGTGGCCCCAGCCCCAGAACTTCGGCCCCGGGCCGGCCTCCCGGCGGAGCCGATGCGCCGTCGCGGCGAGGGCGTCGGCGATCTCGTCGGGCCACGGGCGGGGGAACCACCCGGCCGGCTGGTCGAGGAGCAGCCGCACGAGGTGGCCGACCCGGCGGTCGGTAAACATGCTGTGGCCGATGGGGCCGAACGGGCTCTCGCCGAGGGCCACCCGCCACCCGTTCGGGGCCTTCGCCTTCGCCGTCCGCACGCACATTTCCGCCACGAACAGCTCGAACACGGCGGCCGCCGGCGAGTCGGCGTCCACGTTCCCGTCCCACCCCCGCAGCAGGGCCAGGGCGTCGTTCGCGGCGGGCGTGTCCGTGACCACCGACAGCACCACGGCCCGCACCTCCTCCCACGGCTTGCTCCGCACGTTCCGCTGGAGGGCGAGGCAGCCGGGCACGTCCCAGTCGGTCCGCTTCCCGAGTTCGTCGGTGATGACGGCGACGCGGTAGCCGTCGCAGAAGTCGAGACCGAGGAACAGCGGCAGTAGGCAGGCGGCAGGCGGCAGTGAAGAATCTTCCGTTCCGACGCCTGCCGACTGCCGACTGCCGACTGCCGACTGTTGCGTAGGCATGTTGTTCGCCGTCGCCGCGTACCCCCGGGGCGGGTCGGTGAAGTGCGGCATCGCGTCGAACGGCAGGTGGTCGGCGTGCCAGCCGGCGTTCGGGGCGTCGGCCGGCGTCGGGAGGGTGCCGTTGCCGCTCTTCCGCCGGGGGAGCTGGCCGACGAGTTGCCAGCCGGTGGTGCCCGTGGTGTCGGCGTAAAGGACGTTGAGCGGCAGGCACGGCCACTCGGCGAACGGCCGTCGGAACGTCTCGAACGAGGTCGCCTTCGGGGCCGAGAGGAGGCCGTCGAACGGGAGCGGGTCGAGCCACACGGCCCGCAGCGACACGGCCTCGCGGACGCCGGGCAGTAGCGGCGTCACGATCGGGCCGCGGGGGGTGAGCAGCACGTCTTCCACCGCGTCCGGCTTTCCCTTCACGCGGATCGTTTCGCGGACGGTGCGGCACGGGGTGAAGGTGCCGTCGGCCCCGCGGACGCTGGTGCCGTCCGGGCCGAGGGTTTCGAGGAAGAGGTCGGTGTTGTCGGTCAGCCCGGCGGTCACGCCCCAGGCGCAGAAGCCGTTGTGCCCGATGCTCACGGCGGGCGTGCCGGGCAGCAGCGCCCCGGACGCGGCCCACCCCGGCGTGCGGACGTGGGCCACGTACCACGGCGGCGGGGCGGTCGGCCCGAGGTGCGGGTCGCTCGCCAGGAGCGGCTTGCCGGACGCCGTGCGGCTGCCGGCGATGACCCAGTTGTTCGACCCGCCGCCGGGGGGCGTGAAGGTTAACATGGCGGCGAGGTCGGCGGCGAGGCGGTCGAGGAGGGCGGACGGCCGGCCCGCCGCGTCCGCCGCTCCGAGCGTGACCGGGTGGCCGGCGGGGTAGAGCGGGTCCAGCTCCCGCATGGCGTCGGCCCCGTCGGAGCGGACGAGGCGGAGGCGGGCGAGTTCCACGTCCCAATTCGACGGCAGGGTGAAGCTCTGGAGCTGGAGCAGTGCCAGCACGTCGGCCGCGTCCCACGGCGACGGCGTGCCGCCGAGGACGGCGAACTCGTGCGGCTTCGCGGACAGGCCGTGGGCGAACCCGGCGTTCACCCCGGCCACGAACCCGTCGAGGGCCGTGCGGACGTGCGGGGCGATGGCCGGCAGTTGGGCGTCGGCCGAGCGGCGGAAGCCGATGCGGCGGCTCATCCGGTCGGTCGGCAGGCCGGCGGGGCCGACCCACTCGGCGAGGGTGCCGCGGCCCGCCCGGAGGAGGACTTCGAGCTGCCCGCCGCGGTCCTGGGCCTGGCAGAAGCCGAGCCCGAAAGCGGCGTCGGCGTCGCTCGCGGCGTCGATGCTCGGGACGCCCCACTTGTCGCGGCGGACGGTGACCGGGGCGCCGAGGCCGGGCACCCGCACGTCGCCGGCGGTGACCGGGAGGCGCTTGCCGAGGGCGGCGCGGAGCACGAGGCGGGGAAGGTTCATGGGGGGATTGTAAGCGCGGCCGCGGTTACGGCTTCGCGGCGGCCGGCAAAGCCTTCACGATCTCGGCCATTTTCGCGTCGGTCAGCTCGCCGGCCTTGATGGCGAAGGTGCCGACCACGGCCCGCTTCACGAACAGCACCACGGTCACGTCGGCGTCGGCCGCGAGGGTGTACGCCGGGGGGCCGTCGGCGTCCTCGAACGCCCCCACCGGCGTCTCCTTGAGGGCGTGCGTCTGGGCCCACTTCGCCAGCGCGTCGAGGTCGGCCGTCGGCGTCAGCACGGTGAGCCACGCCTTGAACCCGTCGGCCTTGCGGGCGGCCGCGGCGGCGTCGAGCCTGGCCATGAGGGTGCCGAGCGGGGCGGACGTGGTGCGGGCGAACACGACGGCCGTGGGCTTGTCGCCCTGCTCGCAGACGTAGCACGTCGGCTGCCCCCGCTGCGGCCCGGTGGCCACGAGGAAGCTGTACGGCCCGGCCTTCTTCCCCACCGGCGGGGCGGCCTCGGAGGGGGAGGCGAGGAGCAAGGGCGACACGGAGAGGAGGAGTGCGAGGGCGGTGCGGGGCATGGGGTGGCTCGTGGGTAGGATCGTCGTCGAACCCCAACGGGGTGTCCGTTAATAGCCTGGGGTGTGAACCCCAGGTCGGCAGGCCACCCCGATCGGCGAAACCCCGAAGGGGTGGCAGTCACGTTGCTCGAACGGACTGCCACCCCTTCGGGGTTCCCGCCTTCTCGCGTCGGTGGGTCCAGGGGTTCACACCCCTGGCTATTGACGGTGGCCCCGTTGGGGCCGCAAACGCGGAGACGACCGCGAATCGGTGGGCGTTCACCCGCCGCCGACCGCCGCCGTGGCCGTCGCCCGCGGGAGCTTCGACGCCCGCCCGGCGAGGTCGGCCTTCAGGCGCTCGAAGTCCTTCGGGTCGGCCTTCGCCCAGCAGCGGCGGGCCACCTTCAGGAAGCGGTCGGCCTCGTCGGCGGCCCCCAAGCGGTCGCACACGGCCCACATGCCGAGCGCCCCGCGGACGCTCCCCGTGTCGTGGGCCAGCGCTTCCTGAAAGGCCTCCCGGGCGTCGGCCGCGTTCCCGGCGTCGAGGGCGGCCAGGCCCCACGACTCCATGAACACCGCCCCGTTCCCCCAGGCGTGGTGGGCGTAGTTGCCGGCCGACTTCTCGACCGCCCGCTGGAGCAGCTTCAGCCCGGCCTCCCCCTGCCCCGTGCGGCAGAGCAGCCGGCCCTGGGCCTCCCACAGCTTCAGCTCGGCCCCCTTGTCGGACCGCTTGCCCTGCCCCGCCTGGCGGAGCGTGTCCACCTCGGCGGCCGCCCGCGTCGTGTCCCCCTTCTCCAGGGCCACGAGCGCCGCGAAGTACGCCGCCCCCGCCTTGTCGGTCCGCCGCAGTTGCTCGACCAGCTTCGCCGCCTCCGGCCAGTCGCCCTCGGCCATCGCCATGCGGAGCCAGTCGGCGCGGAAGTTGAAGCCGTACCCGAGTGCCTGCGACTTGACGCGGCGGGCCTCGGCGAACCGGCCGTCGTGGACCAGCCCCCGCGTGAGGACTTCGAGGTGGTGGCTGAACTGGTGGTCCTCGGCCGGCTTCACGTTCGCCGCCGCGTGGTACGCCGTCTCCAGCTCCATCGCCCGGAGCGACCGGTCGACCGTGTTCTGCCACTTGCCGATGCGGGTCGCCAGGTGGGCCTGCATGTGGAAGGCGTGGGCCAACCCCGGCGACGACTGGATGTAGGCTTCCGCGTAAGGCCACCCGAGGGCCGGCCGCTTGGCGCCCTCGTAGAAGTGGACGAGTTCGTGGTTCGCCCCCGGGTGCAGCGGGTTGAGCCGGAGCAGCGCCTTGTAAAAGGGGATCGGCCCGTTCGCCCCCTCGGCCACCTGCGCCCGCCAGTACCAACCCTCCTCGTCGTCCTCGTGGAGCGTGAGCAACTCGTCGAGCGTGGCCTGGGCCTTCTTCCGCCGCTCGTCCGGCACCGGCGCGACGGTCGGCCCGGCGGCCGGCGCGGCGGCCGGCCCGGCCGTTGGCCCGGTGGTCGCTCCGGCCGTCGGCCCGGCGGCCGGCCACTTGCCTAGCTCCTGGAGACGGGCCTGGATGAGCAGCTGTTCGCGGGGGGTGGCCTTCGGCATCAGGGTGCGGGCCTTCCCCAGCGCGAACTCGACCGGCGACTTCGGGAGGGCGTCCGCCGGGCCGGCGAACAGCACCCCGCCCACGGCCCCCGCGAACGGGTTGGCCGGCGGCACGGCCGCCCCCTTGCCCCACCGCTGTAGCGACCGGCTCAGCATGAGCCAGGCGTACGCGCACTCGGGGTCGTGGGTGAGTGCCGTCTCGAAGTTGCGGGCGGCTTCCATCCAGACGTAGGAGTAGAAGTACCCGAACCCCTGGGTGCAGAATCGCTGGCACGGCGGCGACGCGGTGCCGACGCGGTACGAGAAGACGCACAGGTTCTCGACCGGCTTGGCCGGGGAGAGCCCCGTGACCGTCATGCCGTCCGGGGCCCGCTTGGGCGTGGCCCCGCCCCCGGGCAGCTTGCGGGCGGAAGGCGGGTCGTCGTCGTGGGCAACGGCGGGGGCGGCGAGCAGGAGCAGGCCGAGCGACGGGCCGAGCAGGCGGGTCATGGACGGGCTCGCGGGTGGGCCGGGCGTGATAGTGCAGGTTACCCCACCGGCCGGACGCCGGGAAGGGAGCGGCCGGCGGTTTTCCGCGGGTTCTCATCACGAGATGTCTGCCAAGCCCGGAGTGTGAGCGGCGGGGTGGCAACCGCTGCCGGCGGGTCTGCAATCTTGTGGCTCGGGCTTCCAAACCCAAGGTGGTGCAAGACCCAGGGCTTGGAAGCCCGGCCACAAGAAAGGAGTCCCCTAATCCAACCGCCGCCGGTGGCACGCCGCCGTGTACGTCGCCTCCAGGTCGATCGGCAGGCACACCTCGGCGTTCAGTGCCAGCGGCAGCGTCGGCAACTCGACCCCCACGGCGAGCGCGGCCGGCCAGACGTGAACCTCCTCCCGCCCCTCCTCGACCCACGGCCGGTACGCCGCCGCGTACAGGTCGGAGCCCGCCGGCAGGCCGTCTGCGTCGGGCCAGCCGAGGAGCCGCAGCACGTCCGCATGTAGGGCCGCCCGCCGGGTCGTCACCACGTCCACCACGAGGAGCGACACGCCCTGGGCGAGGTAGCCGGCACACTTCGCGGCGAACGCCCGGCGGTGGGCGGCGCGGTCCTTGTTCGCCGGGCTCACGAGTTCGACCGCCGCCACCAGCCGGGCACCCCCCTCGGCCTCGTACACCTTCACCCCGAACTCGTCCGGGAAGGCGGCCGGCACCACCAGCGCCGGGGCCGGCGGGGCGTAAGCCCGGGTCGCCACCGCCCCGTTCCGCGGCGGGACCGGCACCGCCGCATCGTCCTGAAAGGTCGCCACGTCGATTTCGACCCGTGCCCCGGCGTGGGCATGTTCTTCAGCGAAGTAGCCGGCCGGCAGGAGGGTCTCGTTCAGGGCGTCGGCGATGCTCCCGGCCCAGGCGACGTGGAACGATTCCCAATGTCGCTTCGGGAACAGCGGCGGGCGGAAGTGGTCCTGAAGCGGCATCGCGGGGGCTCCGTGCGGTGCCGGTATCCTACCCGACGAACCGCCCGCCCGCGACGGTCGTATCGCTTGTCGGGGCGGCGGCGGCGTCATACCGTAACGTCGCACCGGACCGCCCCCCCGCCCGGCGAGTGACGCATGACGACGCCCGCGATCCAGGTCGACAACCTCTCGAAGAGCTACGGTCCGGTCGTGGCCGTGGACCGCGTCAGCTTCGAGGTCGCCCCGGGCCAGCTCGTCGGCTTCCTCGGGCCCAACGGGGCCGGCAAGTCCACCTGCATGAAGGTCCTCACCACGTTCCTCCCGGCCTCCAGCGGGTACGCCCGGCTCGCCGGGTTCGACGTGATGTACCAGTCGATGGAGGTCCGCCGCCGCATCGGCTACCTGCCCGAGAGCGTGCCCATCTACCCCGAGATGCGGGTCGAGGAGTTCCTGACGTACCGCGCCCGCCTCAAGGGCGTCGACCGGGCCGGGCGGACGGCCCGCGTGGACGAGTGCCTGGAGAAGTGCCGCATCAAAGAGGTCCGCCGGCGGCTCGTCGGCACCCTCTCGAAGGGCTACCGCCAGCGGGTCGGGCTGGCCGACGCCCTCCTCGCCCGCCCGCCCATCCTCATCCTCGACGAGCCGACGAGCGGCCTCGACCCCGTCCAGATCGGCGAGACGCTGGCCGCCATCAAGGAACTCGCCGGCCGGCACACGGTGCTGCTCTCCACCCACATTCTCAGCGAGGTGGAGAAGGTGTGCGAGCGGGTCATCATCATCAACAAGGGGACGATCCGGTACGACGGCACCCTGGCCGAGATCGCCAAGCAGGAGCCGACGTTCGTCCTCGAGGTCCGCGGCCCGGCGGCGGCCGTGACGGGCTTCCTCGAAGAGTTCCCGGGCGTGGCGGCGGTCACGGCCAGGCCGGCCGGCGACGGCGTGACGGCCTTCGAGTTCCGCACCCGCGACCGGGCCGACCCGCGGGAAGCGCTGGCCCAGAAGCTGGCCGCCAAGGACTGGGGCGTCCGCCGCCTCGACCTCCGGCGGGAGAGCCTGGAAGACCTGTTCACCCGCGTGGTGCTGCGGCCGGACGCCGGGGGTGGCGAGGTGGTCGGGGTGTCGGGCGGTTCCGGCGGAGGAACCAGCCCTCACGCCCCCGTCGAGCAGGCCGTGTCGTAACCACCCCACCACCGAACCCCCCAACAACCCGAGACGGGAACCCGCCCGCCCATGAGCACCGTAGCCGACCCCCTCCCGAACGCCCCCGAAACCGCCCCGTCGTACACGGCGGCCGACGAGCCGACGTTCGCCCGGTTCGTCGGGTTCGTGGGGCTGTTCGCCCTCGTCCTCGGGTCGGCCGCCGTCCTCGCGTCGCGGCTGTCCAGCACGCCGCGGATGATCGGCGAGGGGTGGGGGTTCCTGCTCGCGGCCGGGGGCGTCGCCCTCATGCTCTACCACGCCGTCCGCGACGGCGACCCGGACGTCCGGTGGATGTACGGCGGGCTCGGCGTCGTCGCCCTCGTGCTGGCCCTGGCCGCCGCCCTGGTGCCGGGGCCGGTGTTCGCCGCCGCGTCCGTCACCACCGAGAAGGTGGTCGGGTCCAACCTCGCCTGGGCCGTCGGCTTCGGCCTCCTGTCGCTCCTGTTCCTGGCCGCCTACGCCCGCCACGAGACGGACGAGCCGCTCCGCACAATCGTCCGCGTCGGGCTGCTCGCCGTGGGGGCGCTGCTCACCGCCGGGTGCGTGGCCGGCGGGGCGTTCGAGCCGGGCTTCCTGGCCGGGCCGGGGCTGGCCCTGGTGCTGCTCGGGCTGGGCTTCCTCTGCGCGTACCTGGCGAACGTCGACACGGCTACCGGCCCCGGCTACCGGGTGGCGTTCGCCCTCGGCCTGTTCGGGGCGGTCGTCGCGCTCGCCGCCGTGGCC
>JANPKP010000466.1:0-12554 GCA_031426095.1 Gemmataceae bacterium | reverse complement strand
TGTGGGACGACATCCTCCGCACCCAGACGGACATCCTCAAGAAGACGACGCTGGCCGACCTCGACTCGCAGAGCCAGGCGCTGCAGTACGTGATTTGACGGCGGCGAGAAGCGAACGAACGGAAGCCCGCCCGCGGCCGCGGGCGGGCTTCGTCGTTTCGCACCCGTCCGCGCTCACCGCGTGGGCGTCACCACCGGGTTGAGGATCGCCGTGGAGCCGCCGGGCGGGAGCGTCGCCTGGAAGCCGAACGACGCCGACCCGCCGGCCGGGACGGCCCGGTTGTACGCGGCCGCCCGGAGGACGTAGCGGGTGCCGACGCGGCTCACGACCTCGGCCCCCCAGAGGTTCGTGATCTCGAACCCGGCGTCGAACGTCAGCGTCCAGCCGGTCCAGGCCGCCCCCGTCGTGTTCGCCACCGCCACGTCCGCCACGAACCCCGACCCCCAGTTCGACCGCACCACCGGCGTCACGCCGGCCCCCGTCCCCGTCACCGGCGGCGGGGGAGGGGGCGGCGGTGGCGGTGGCGGCGGCGGTAGGGGAACGTCGTCGTTCACGAGGGTGGCGGTGCCCACGGCCGCGCCGAGCGTCGCCCCGGCGGGCGTCGAGAGCGTGAGCGTGAACGTCTCGTCCGGCTCCACGGCGGCGTCGCCGAGGACGGAGACGACCACCCTTTTCGTCGTCTCGCCGGGGGCGAAGGTGAGAGTGCCGGCCGCCGCGGCGTAGTCGCTCCCGGCCGTCGCCGTCCCGTTGGCCGTGGCGTACCGCACCGTGACCGCCGTCGCGCTCGCGGCCGACAGGCTGACCGTGAAGGCGAGCGACCCCGCGGCGTTCCCCTCGTTCGCCCGCACGTTGCCGACCGCGACCGTGGGCAGCGGGGGAGGCGGTGGCGGAGGCGGAGGCGGAGGAGGGGGCGGCACCGGCGGGCTGGTGGCGTCGTCGTTCACGATGGTGCCTGTGGCGGTCGCCGTGCCCAGGGTGGCTCCCGCCGGGCCGCTCAGGGCCAGGGTGAACGTCTCGTTCCCCTCCGCGAGCGTGTCGGGGATCACGGTCACGGTCACGGTCTTCACCGTCTCGCCGGGGGCGAACGTGAGCGTACCCGTGACGGGCGTGAAGTCGCTGCCGGCGGTCGCCGTGCCGGACTGCGTGGCGTACCCGACCGTGACCGGCGACGCGCTCGCGGCCGACAGGCGGACGGTGAACGTGACCGCATTTGCCGCCGCGGCCGACCCGCCCCCGCTGTCGAGCGTGGGGAACTGGATCGGCGTCAGGTACGCGAGCTTGTCGGCCCGCACCGTCGTCCAGTCGTCGTTCAGCACGCCGCCGGTGTCGCCGCTGTTCGGGTTCCAGCCCCAGTAGGTCCAGCTCACCCCCTGCTGCCCGGCCGCGAGGTCGCTCGTGCCGTTCCCGTCGAAGTCGCCGCCCAGGTACCTCGTGAGGGCCGCGAGCCACGCCCGGTCGGACGCGGTTTCGAGCTTGGTGCCGAACTCGCCGAGCAGGACCGGGGCGGTGCCGGAGCGGAACAGGTAGCCCCAGTTCGCGTCCCACTTGGCCGGCAGGTTGGCGGGGTAATTGGGGTCGCTGAACCACGGCTGATTGTAGACCGACGCCGGGTAGTCGTGGGGCGAGTAGACGAGCCGGCCGGCGACGTTCAGCCGCACCGGGAATTGTTCGGCGGCCGACAGGTTGCCGCCCCACCAGTAGCCCCCGCTCGGCCCGTTGTCGATCCCCTCCACCACGATCAGCCAGTTCGGGTTGGCGGCCAGGATGGCGTTCCCGGCCCGCTCGGCCGCCAGCCGCCAGTCGGTCGCCGCGTTCCCGCTCCCCCACGTCGCCGCCCCGTGCGGCTCGTTGTGGAGGTCGGCCCCGATCACCGCCGGGTTGCCCGCGTACCGGGCCGCCAGGGTGGCCCAGTCGGCCGCGAACCGGGCGTCGGTGTACGCCGTGCCGGGCTCGTACCACAGCCCCGAATCGGCCCCGTCCCCGGCCAGCGTGCGGTGGTGGTCGAGCATCACCCGCAGGCCGATTTGCCCGGCGTACTCGATCACCTTGTCCACCACCTGGAGCGGCGAGAGCCCCCGCAGGTCGGGGTTCTTGCCGAAGTCGATGCCGCTCGTGGCCCGCCCGGCTTCGAGCGTCTGCGACGAGATCGGCAGGCGGACCAGGTTGAACCCGAGCCGCTTCATCTGGTCGAGCATGTCCTTGTAGTTGCGGGCCCACAGCCCGGCCGGGGCGAACGCGGTCGACTCGGCCCCGAACCAGTTCACGCCGGCGAGCTTGACCGCCCGCCCGGACTGGTCGACGATCTGGTTGCCGACCGTGCGGAGGAACCCGGCCCCCGACGGGGACGCGCCCGGGTTCCCCTCGGCGGCCGACCCCCCGGTCACGGATACGGTCGGGGGCACCACCACCGGCGGCACGGCCGGCGCGCCGTCGAGGGCCACCCCGTTGAGGGTGAAGTGGGTGGCGGCCGCCGACGCGGAGCTGGTGAACCCGAACGACACCTTGCCGCCGACCGGGATGGCCGCGTTCCAGCCCACGTCGGTGAACTCGTAGCGGGTGCCGGTGTGGGCCACGAGTGTGGCGTTCCATGCCTGCGTGATGGTGCCCGTGTAGTCGAACCCGAGCCGCCAGCCGGCGACGGCGGGACCTGTCGGGTTGGTGATCGCCACCTCCCCCTGCTGGCCGCCGGCCCACGCGTTGACGGTGGAGTACGCGGCCGCCGACGGGACCGAGCGGTCCTCCAACGGCGTGACGGCGAGGCGGGTGCGGGGGCCGCGGGGCGGCGCGGCGAACAGGGCGCGCAGCCAGGCCGTGGGCCGGAACATGGGGCCTCCGGGGGTATTCGAGTGGTGCTTGTCGGCCGAGGATGGACCCGCCGTGCGGCGACGGGGTGACAAAACTATAGCCCCGGGAAGTGGCCGAACGGCGTGGCCGCGGGGCTGTTCCCTTCGATCCTCTGTCCGGCTTCCCGACGTTAAGCTGGCGCTCCGCAACACCCGTTGCCGAAGGTTGGCGCGCGGACTCGCGGCCGCCCCCGCACCTACCCGTTCCCGCCGGCAGCCTTATCCTTTCCTTTCACCCGCCCACAGCCTCCCCGGAGCCTCCCCATGCCCGACCTCATCCCGCCGCACGGCGGCGTCGCCGAGCCGATCAACCGCACCGCCTCCGCCGCCGGGGCCGCCGACATCAAGGGCCTGTCCGGCCCGGCCCCCATCCCGGTGTCCGACGCCGACCTGTCCACCCTCTACCGCCTCGCCGACGGCGGCCTCTCGCCGCTCATCGGGCCGATGACGAAGGACGCCTACAACCGCGTCCTCGAAGAGGAAGTGATCGTCCACAACGGCAAGAAGTACGCCTGGACGATCCCGCTCGCCTTCCCGGTGGACGAGGCGCTCGCCAAGCAACTGACCACCGGCAGCACCCACCCGCTCACGAACCCGGCCGGCGAGGTCGTCGGCACCCTGCTCGTGCAGGACGTTTACCCGTGGGACAAGGCGAAGTACAACGCCAGCGTTTACGCCACCCCGCGCACCGACCACCCCGGCGCCCGCATCGCCCTGTCCGACCCGCGGACGTACCTCGTCGGCGGCGAGGTGATGGTGCTGCCGGCCCCCAAGCACCCCGAGTACGGCGACGTGGTCCTCTCCCCCCGGGAGACGCGGGCGCTCTTCGCCAAGAAGGGGTTCAAGCGGGTCGTCGCCTTCCAGACGCGGAACGCCCTCCACCGGGCCCACGAGTACGCCCTCGTCCTGGGCCTCGAACGGCTGACCCGCGAGGGGCACTTCACCGGGGCCGTCCTCAACCCGCTCGTCGGCGAGACCAAGAGCGACGACGTGGACGCCGCCACCCGCATGAAGACCTACCGGGCGCTGATCGACAACAAGGCGCTCGGCCAGGGCGACACGGACGAGGCCCTGTGGCAGAAGGTCGGCCGCCCGTTCAGCGACCACATGATGCTCTTGGGGCTGGACATCAAGATGTTCTACGCCGGGCCGAAGGAGGCGGTCATGCACGCCATCTACCGGCAGAACTTCGGGTTCACCGACATCATCATCGGCCGCAAGCACGCCGACGCCCCGTTCGACGACAAGGGCGAGATCTGGGACGGCCTGGCCGCCCACCGCAAGTTCGACGAGCTTAAAGGCGAGCTGCTCATCAACCCGGTGAAGGTCGGGTTCGCGGCGTACTACGCGGAGCTGGGCCGGGTGGGGCTGGTGGAGGAGCACGCCCCGAAGGGGTGGAAGCCGGTGAGCATCAGCGGCACCGACCTGCGGGCGAAGCTGGCGAAGGGCGAGCTGCCCGACCCCGGCGTGATGCGGCCGGAGACGGCGAAGGTGTTGATCGAGAAGATGGCCAAGGGCTGAAAGCCGTCACTGTCGCCGGGCCGGGGGCGAAGAACCGCCCCCGGATTCCCCCGCCGCGAATTCAATGGGATTCGTGAATCCTGTTTGTAACCCGCGGCCCCGCTTGACCGCGGGGCCGCGTCACGACCTCCCGGGCGGCCGACCCCCGGTAAAAGATGAGAGTCGGTTTTTGGGTAGTTTCGCGCATCAATTTGGTGGAACGATTTCTCCCACCGGATGAGGCGGGAGCGGGCCACGTCTTCGCGCGGTGGGCGGTCGCCAACACGCCTCCCGTCACTCGTTTCTCCGGTTCGGTGCATTTTTTCTCGGAAACGAGAACGTCTCGGGTCAAACTAACACCACGATTTCCCGCGTCGGGGGCGACCGCTCGCCCGCGCGAACCCCTGCCGGCTCGGGGGCCGGTTCGCCCCACCAGAGGTGCCCGTATGGTCCCGCCGCCCCCGCCGCTCCGCCCGCCCGCGCTCGTGACCTGGCTGCTGCTCGCGTGCTGTTCGGGCACCGCCGCGGCCGCCGACGGGCCCGTGAAGGTGTTCATCCTGGCCGGCCAGTCGAACATGGAGGGGCACGGGTTCATCGCGGCCGACCCGAAGCGGAACGGGGGCAAGGGCAGCCTGGAGTACGTCGCCAAGGACGGGGCCGCGGCCGACAAGTTCAAGCACCTGCTCGGCAAGGACGGCAAGTGGGCGGTGCGGGACGACGTGTGGGTTCACTACCTGGACCGCAAGGGCAAGCTCACCGCCGGGTTCGGGGTGAAGGAGGATCGCATCGGCCCCGAACTCGGGTTCGGGTGGGTGGTCGGCGACGCCTTCGAGGAGCCGGTGCTGCTCGTCAAGCTCGCCTGGGGCGGCAAGAGTCTGGCGAAGGACTTCCGCCCGCCGAGTGCGGGCGGCACGGTGGGGCCGTACTACAAGGAGGTCGTCGATCGCACGAGGGCGGTGCTGAAAGACCTGAAGACGACTTTCCCGGAGTTCGGCGACCGCGGGTACGAGCTGGCCGGGTTCGGCTGGCACCAGGGGTGGAACGACCGCGTCAACGCGGCGTTCAACGACGAGTACGAGAAGAACCTGGCCCACTTCGTCCGCGACGTCCGCTCGGACCTCGGGGTGAAGGACCTGCCGTTCGTGATCGCGGAGACCGGGATGACCGGGCCGGAGGAGAAGCACCCGCGGGCCCTCTCGCTGATGAAGTCCCAGGCGGCGGTGGCCGGGTACGAGGAGTTCCGGGGCACGGTCGCGTTCGTCGGCACGAGGGCGTTCTGGCGGGACCCGTCCGCGTCCCCGTCCGGCCAGGGCTACCACTGGAACACCAACGCCGAGACCTACTACCTGATCGGCGAGGCGATGGGCCACGCCATGACGAAGCTGTGCCGGCCGAAGCCGTCGGCGAAGTGAGTCCCAACCCGTCGTCCGCGAACCGCCGCCGCACGAGAGGCCGTCCGATGCCGAACATTCCCCGCCGCCCCTGGTTCGCGGCCTGCCTGGCCCTCCCGTGGCTCGCGTACCCGCCCCCCGCCGCCGCGGCCGACCCCACGCCCCAGAAGGCGGAGATGGCCGGCTACCTGCTGGTGCCGCACGGCAAGGTGGACCGGAAGTACAACGCCGGGTTCTCGGTGTACGTGGCCGCCTGGCCGCTCTTGAAGGACTACCCGGGGCAGGAGTTCCAGACCGGGCTGTTCGGCACCTGGATGTTCTCCCAGTACGACGGCCCGAAGCCGGAGAAGGCGTACTCGGACATCGAGGGCGGGCTCGGGTGGTGGCGGGACACCCGGTTCGCCACCGAGACCCCGAAGTTCATCATGGGCGGGGTGGCCCTGAACTTCGGCGAGTGGGCGAACGGCCCCGGGGCCGGCAAGGGCCGCGACTGGAAGAACCCCAAGGGGCACTACGCCGTCGCCCAGCTCAGCCCGTGGGTCCTCTGGCCGCCGGACGGGCTGAACCTGAAACAGGGCACGTCCGGCGAGCTGTTCGGGTACGGGTACCTGCCGCTGCCGCTCACCGCCCCCAAGGCGACGACCGCCGGGAAGGACGTGCCGACCGGGAATCAGTGCTGGACCCTGTTCCTCAACGCCGGCAACTTCAAGGGGCCGGTCGCGTTCTTCCTGCCGGGCTTCTGGTCCAAGCCGACGGCCGAGAGGCGGGACCTGGCCGGCCTGTTCCTCGACGCCCGGCCGTCTGAGCCGAACAAGGCGGTGCAGATGGAGACCCAGCACGTCCCCGCGTACGTCGCCAAGGACGCGAAGGGCGACACCTACGCCCGGGTCGCGCCGACGCGGTTCCCGGGGGGGCACGAGGGCGAGGCCCCGCTGATCCACCGCATCACCGCGTACACCAGGGCCGCGTTGTGGGACGGGGTGGGGGCGTGGTTCAACGGCGGGCCGGCCGTCCCCGGGGCGATCGACCCGAAGGCCGCGGCCGTCCACGCCTTCGACGGGAAGGGCGGGGCCACCTGGCAGATCTACCCCCCGAACACCCCGCGGGACAAGAAGGTGCCCGTCGCCTGGAACTCGTTCGCCACCCCCGCCGCACTCGACGACACCACCTACGGCTACAAGTGGGCGAAGGACGCGGTGACGCCGGCCGGCGAGAAGGGCGGGGCACTCGTCACCCTCCCCGAGTACTACCGCCTGGAGAAGGACGCGAAGGGCAAGGAGCGGTGGGTCGCGGTGGCCCCCGCGGCCGTGCCGGCCGAGACCGGGCTGGGCAAGGCGGAGTTCCCGAAGCGGCGGGGCCCCGACCGGAGGCCCTACACCACCCCGGACGAGGCCGACGGGAGCTGGAAGAAGCCGGGGCCGGCGGCCGGGCCGTTCGAGGCGAAACTCGGCGACGGCAGCGTGGCGACCTACTACTGGTACCGCTTCGCCGACCAGCCCGCATTGGCGAACGCCGACCTGACCGCCGCCGAGCGGGAAACCCTTCAGAAGCGGGTGGAGATGCTGCACAAGGGTTGGACGAAGGACCGCGAGTACCTCCCGCCGCCCGCCGTCGGCAAGCTCGCGGACCTCGACCCCGCGGTCCTCGTGAGCCCGCCGAAGGGCCTGGAGGTCGGCTACGTGCCCATCGTCACGCGGCAGGCCGTAAACGAGTAGGGACGGCAGACGCGGACGTTCGAGGCCGCGTTGCCCACGGAGCTGGGAGGCCGGGGCAAATCGTTCAAGGCTTGAGGGCGAAGGCGTGAGCGACCCGCCCGTTCTTACGGGCGGCCGTCCCGGGCTGCGGGAGGTACTCTCGGCATCGACTGCCGCGACCGCCGCCGGGAACCACAACGATCAGGTTCGCAATCCGCTCACGGGAGGGGTGGCAGTCACGACCCGGCCCTGACGGCGTAGCCGTGGGCGACGTCGCCCGTTTTCCGCGTGGCGGTTTCGTCCTTCGGCAGTCAGCAGCGGACGTACTCGACCTTCGCCCCGTCCGGCGAAACGGTCACCCGCAGGTAGCCCGAGTTCGCCCCCTTCGTGCCGGACGTGTAGGCGTCCTCGTTGTGGGTGGCGTAGAAGTGATCCGCGGGGAGCGGCACCTCCTGATAGACCACCCCGTCCCGCTCCTGGCGGGCGTAGAGGTGGTCGTGGCCCTACTATCGATAGGGCAGTGTGCGACGACAGTTCGGCGGGCAGGGCGTAGCCGCCGGCGGCCGGCCCCTTCCGTTGGGCGGCGGCGACGTCCGGGGACAGCGCGAGTCCGCCGGCGACGGCCCCGAGGGTTCCGAGGAAGGTTCTGCGGTCGGCGTGCGGGTCCATCGTCGTGACCTCGGCAACGGAATCGTGGTCGCGCGGGGTCGGATCGTGCCGCCCACCCTGCTTCGCCTTCCGCTCGTGGGTGTAAATGAGTGGCGCCTCGGCGAGGGTGATGTCCTCCCCCCCTCGCCGGTGAACTCCACGGGCATCGTCCCGGTGTGGTCGAACGCCGGGCGGGTCAGCGTGAACGCCCCGACATAGGGGCTTATTCAGCCGGCCGCGGCGGGCCGTCCTTCTTCGGCGGCGGGCGATCAGCCGCTTTCGCCGGGCCATCCTTCTTCGCCGGCCCATCTTTCTTGGGCGGCGGGCCGTCCTTGCCTTCGCGGCGGCGGTACGTCTCGGTCGTCTCCTTGCCGCCCGCGTTCGTGTAGACGAAGGTGTACGTGCGGTCGTCGTTGATCGTGTACTTCACCCCCAGGGTTTGCCCCCGGACCTCGTACTTGACGGCGTACGTCTTCTTCTCGTCGTCGCGTGTGAAGCCGGTGATCTTGGCCCCGCGGAGCGGCAGTCCGGCGGGGCGGACCGGGGCGTCGCGCGGCTGCGGTTCGATCCGGTCGTTCCGGACCGCCACCACGCCCCGCATCCCGCCGTTGACGTACGGGTAGGTCTTCGTCGAGTAGTAGCGGTAGCCGTCCTTCTCCGTCCGCCCGTTGAACTCGTCGAGGCCCTTCGGCTCCTTGCCGTCGGCGTCCGTCGCCCCGTAGAGCGGGAAGCCGTCGAGCGCGTAGCCGATCGGGTTCCCCTTCCCCACGGCCTTTTCCAGGTGGATCGGGGCGGTGTGGTAGTGGTAGTCGTCGCCGCGGCCGCAGTGCCCGCCGTACTCGTCCAGTTCGCCGGCGAGGAAGGCGTCGACGCCGCGGTTGTTGAGCGCGTTGAAGATCGGCACCCCGTTCACCGCGACGGCGATCGCGCCGCTAAACAACGCCTTCTTGGCCGAGATCGGCTGGTCGGCGAGCCGCGGCCTGAGCGGGACGCGCCACGCGTTCGCCCCGGTGTAGGGCTGCGGGAGCGGCACCTGCTGCTGCCACGCCGTGATGCCGACCATCATCGGGTGGTCGGGCATCGCGTTCGACTCGACGTAGAAGAACTCGTCGTCGGTGCGGAACTTGAGCTTGTCCTTGAACGGCTCGAAGTGCGTCCGGATCGCCGGCTCCGGCTCGCCGTCCCGGGCGACGGCGAGAACCCCCGCCGCGCCGGTGATGAGGAGCGCGGCGGCGACCGCCCCGCCCGGCCTGCCCCCCGCCGCCTTCTGCCCCGCCGCCGCGGCGAACACGAGGCCGAAGACGGCGACGGCCGCCCGGGTCGGGTCGGCGGGTTCGCCGGCCCCCCCGGCCGTCGAGTCGGACGGCGGCCCGGGCCGGGGGGCCGCCGCGGCCCCGTTGATCCCGCGGATCGCCCCGACGCGCTCCCGAACCCAGGCGCGGTCGCCCTCGCTCAACTTGTCCAGCGGCACCCACACCGCCGCCCCGCCGTGCTTGAGGATTTGCACCCGGCCGTCGCGGGCCAGCACGAACGAGCCTTCGATCTCGAACAGGCCGTCCGCGTCCCTCCACACCCGCACGTCCGGCGGGTGGTCGCCGTCGTGGGCGAGGGTCGCGCCGGCGGGCGACAACAGCAGGGCGAAGCACCAACACAATCGGCGCGCCACGTCAGTCCTCCTCGATCGCCCGCCGGTCGGCGGCGTGGTGCGCCTGGTGTCGGACAAAGTCGCCACCCAGTTCCCGCCGCTCCAGAAGTTCGACGGCCACGCTGTCGGGGCCGCCCCGGGCCTTCGGCAACCCAACGAACACCATCCGATGAATGACCCCCGTGGCCGGGTCGTACCGGCCGAACGACTCCATCACGGCCACCGCCGTCTCCTGGAGCACGTCGTCCCGGTCCTGGAAGTTCCACACCGGTGACGTGACGAACGGGCCGCGGGTCCGGACACCCGCGGCCCGCAACTCACGCCCGCCCGGCGAGTCCGTGGCCGCGTGCCGGGATTGTACCGCAACCCGGACGGGCGTTCGAGAAACGACGGGGATTCCGCATCGGCGGCCGCGTGGGCGTTTGACACCGACCGCCGGGGCGGTTACGTTCTGCCGACAGGGCGGGTTTAAATCGGTCGGATGGTCTCGGGTCGGACCGACTCGCGCCCGATCACCAAGGCCGGGCGGTGGGGCGCGTTCGCATCCGCGGCGACCCGGCCTCGCCCTCGGTCCACGCCGGGAGGGCTTAGATTTGTCACGGCCATTGGCACTACTGTTCGGCCTCGTTTGCTACGCCCTCTTCCTTGTGACCTTTCTCTATCAGGTCGGCTTCGTGGCCGGCGTGGTCGTCCCGAAGGCCGTAGACGACGGGCCGGTGGAGGCCCCCGCCCGGGCGATCGTGACCGACGTCGTGCTGTTGGGGCTGTTCGCGGTCCAGCACACCGTCATGGCCCGGCAGGCGTTCAAACGCTGGTGGACGACCGTCATACCGGAACCGGTCGAGCGGAGCGTGTTCGTGCTCCTGGCCAGCCTGCTCCTGCTCCTGATGAACTGGCAGTGGAAGCCGCTCCCCGAGCCCGTCTGGCGGGTGACCGGCCCCGCCGGGCGAACCCTCGTGTACGCCCTCGCGGCGGCCGGCTGGGGCGTCGTCCTGTACGCCACGTTCCTTATCAATCATTTCGACCTGTTCGGACTGCGCCAGGTGTGGCGGTATTGTCGGAGGCGTGAACCCACCCCGGTCGAGTTCAAGGAGACCATACTCTACCGGTGGGTCCGCCACCCGCTCATGCTCGGCTTCATCGTCGCGTTCTGGGCGACGCCCGACATGACACAAGGCCACCTGCTGTTCGCGGCCGTGACCACGGCCTACATCCTGATCGCACTCCGGATCGAGGATCGCACGTTGCTCGCCATCCACGGGGAGAACTACCGGCGCTATCAAGAGCGGGTGTCGATGATCATCCCCATGCCCCCGAAAGTGAGGGGGTGACGACCGCGCGGCGGACAACGCCGGGCGGGGCCGCGTCACTCCGTGAACTCGACGTGCCGCAGGGCGTTCCGCGGAGGGGCCGTCACTTCCAGCGTCTTGAGCCGCCACGTGAGAAGTGAGAAGCGGTGGGCCGTCTCGGCGTTCGTCACCGCCCGCCACAGGGCCTTGCGGCTGCCGACCACGGCCACCAGCTTCCGCCCGCGGGTGATGGCCGTGTATAAGAGGTTCCGCTGCAACATCACATAGTGTTGCGTGTGGAGCGGGATCACGACGGCGGGATACTCACTTCCTTGAGACTTGTGAATACTTACTGCGTAGGCGAGTTGTAATTCGTCCAGGTCGCTGAACTCGTACTCCACCTCGCGGCCGTCGAAGGCCACCGTCGCCACCTGATCGACCGTGTCGAGCCTCACCACGCGGCCGATGTCGCCGTTGAAGACTTCGCGCTGGTAGTTGTTGCGGGTTTGCAGCACCTTGTCGCCGGCCCGGAAGGCGGTGTCGAACTTCCGCACCTCGGTCTCGCCCGGCTTGCCGGGGTTCAGGGCCGCCTGCAACTCCTTGTTCAGGTTGATGACGCCGAGTTCCGTCTTCACCTGCGGCGTCAGCACCTGCACGTCGCGGAACGGGTCGAGGCCGAAGGCGGCCGGGATGCGCTGCGTCACCATCACGCGAATCTTGTCGATGATCGCCGCCGGGTCGTTCGCCTCGATGAAGTAGAAGTCGCCCTTGCCGGCCGGGGCCGACTCCGGCTCCTCGCCGTGGTTCACCGCGTGGGCCGCCCGCACGATGTGGCTCGCCCCCGCCTGCCGGTGGATCTCGGTCAGCCTCGCCACCGGCACCACCTTCGACGCGATCAGGTCGGCCAGCACCGCCCCCGCCCCGACCGACGGCAACTGGTCCACGTCGCCGACGAGGACCACGCACGCCCACGCCGGGACCGCCCGCAGGAGCTTGTTCATCAGCACCAGGTCGACCATCGAGGCCTCGTCGATCACGAGCAGGTCGAGGTCGAGCGGCAGGTCGCGGTTCCGCTTGAAGTCGCCGATGCCGGCGTCGTATTCGAGTAGCCGGTGGATGGTGCGTGCCTCCCGGCCGGTCGACTCGGTGAGCCGCTTGGCCGCCCGCCCGGTGGGGGCCCCGAGCAGCACCCGCAGCCCCTTCGCCTGGAAGACGTCGAGGATGGCCTTCACGATCGTCGTCTTCCCGGTCCCGGGGCCGCCGGTGACGACCATCACCTTCTTCGTGACGGCCGCCCGCACCGCCGCCCGCTGGCTGTCGGCGAGCTGGATCGTCATCTTCCGCTGCACCCAGTCGAGGGCGGCGTCGGCGTCCGTGGCCGGGAGCGGGTGTTCGCCCTGGGCGAGCAGCTTGACGGCGCGGGCGACGCCGAGTTCGGCGAGGAAGAAGGGCTTGAGGTAGAGGAGGGAATCCTCGGCGAGCGGGGGGCGTGAGCCCCCTGATGGCTCCGCGTTCGCAGCCGTCTTCGCGGAGGTGTCAGGGGG
>JANPKP010000465.1:0-14720 GCA_031426095.1 Gemmataceae bacterium | reverse complement strand
GTTTCGCGTCTTCACCCGTCAACGCACATCACGCTGGAAGACTGAACGATGACTTCAACTCGAACTCGAAGTCGTCGTCCTCCATCGGCATCCTCGCTGTCGTGATGGTCGGGCGGACAAGCGGGTCGCCGACCAGCGTTGTCCGCACCCGCTCTCGGGCGATTGCGACGGCGTTCGGATCAATGGCTGTCGTCACGCACCGGCGGGTCCGCCGCTTGCCCACGGCGGCGGTCGGTCCGGATCCGCAGAAGGCGTCTAAGCAAAGCTCTCCCTCTTTGGTGAATCGGCGGATCAGGAATTCCGCTTCGAGTTCCGGCTGCTCATAGCGGTGCCGCTTTTTCTGGGGAGGAGCGGTGATCACATCCGTCGTCCAGTCGGTGGGCTGGTACGGCCCGTTGCTGTAGACCAGGAATGGCTTCCAACCTGTTCGGATGTGACGGTCGTGAATGGTGGTCTTCTGCCCCTCGAACATCGTGGCACACGTCCAAACGTATCTCAGGTGCTTCCCCAGTCGTTCAACGACCTCGGGCAAATAGCTCGTCCCGAGGTAGGTCACCAGTAGCCCACCGGGTTGCAGCACCTTCTTCGCCCACTCGGCCAGTTCCGAGTACAGAGGCAGATGTTCGCGGTGGTACAACGGGTCGGTGAAGATCAGCCGTGCGCTGCCGGGAGCGACCGGCATCTGCCGGAAGTCACAGTGGTGGATCTCGACCAAGGCATCCGGCGGAACGTCCTCGGCGGGCCGGAAGCTTTCTCTCTTCGCCGCAGATTCCACCCGGTTCGCCTTGCGGATCACTTCGCGGGCGGTCAGGAGTTTCTCCGGTGCCTCGTCTCCCAGTTGTTGCAAGGCTTGAGACGCCGCTTCCGTCTCCCTTGCTGATCGGGTGAAGACGTGCCGGGGCCGCGTCTTGCCGTCCTTGCCCTTGAAGACCGTCAACTTCGGAATCTCCGAGGTTGACTCCATGTCCTCCCGAACCGCCGCGACGGTCTTCCCATCCACGCCCGTCAGTTCGCCGAGGTAGTTGTTGCTGAGTTCGGGCATGGACAACAGGGTCGCGCGGACGACCTCCCGCTTCTGTTCGGCGGTCAGGTGTCTTCTGACACAGTTCAACGACAGCCGGCGTAACCGGCGGGCTTCGGCGTCGAGGCCGTGGACGACTTCGCGGGGGTAGTCGGGGATCTTCAACTCCTCGGCGGCTCTGACCCGCCCCTTGCCGTCAATGACCTCGCCGTCCGAGGCGACGACCACCGGGACCAGGACGCGACCGGCATCGCGGATCGCGGCCTTCAATGCGGAATACTCCGTCTCGCTCAACTCGGGGATCATGGGATGCCTTATTGGTGGATGTTTCATCGGAGACACGGTCGAGGCCCGCCCGTCTCGGAAACCGTGTCGCACCCCGCCTAACTTCGGCGGCGATCAGGACCGCCCAACCGTCGTCCCAGTTGTGCCACCACCGCACAGCAAGCTTCCTCATCGGAGACGGCTTCGTCTCCACCACCCGAGCGTTTCAGGATCGTGGCGAGGCGTAGCCGCCGGTTCAACTCGGCCTCGGCATAGCAGTCCCCGATCAACTCCTCGACTAACTCGGGCCAGTTTTGAAGCAGCGACGCGAGGTCCGCCAGAGCAGCACTTGCCGGCGGCTCGTCCACGAACGGCACCGACTGCTGAATCACCCGATTCGCACGCAGCCGACATCCCAGAAAGCATCGGGCCAGAGCCGCGACATCGAGTTCGGGGTGGCGGACGACCGAGGCGAGGTGAGGGAAGCGATCCTGCAACACGGACGCGAGTTGCCCGACCGGGTCCGGGGTGCCGGGCCGCTCGCGGTACAGTTCCCCGGCGAGACGCGCCGCACGAAGCTCTTGAAACGCCACGGTCGTGAAGTTCGCCGGCTCAACTGGGAATAGCGGCGAGCCGAACCCGCCGAAGAACGATTCCAACCCGGACAGGATGTCCTCTCCGAACGGCGTCAACGTGACCCAGGCGTCGAGGGTGCCTTCACGGAACCGCCGTCGGATTCCCTTCCTCAGCAGGAGCAGTTCGACGGCCTTCCAGGCGTCCCGCTCGGCGAGGCGGAATAGCTGCCAGCGGTCGGCAAGCACGTCAGCGGGGTCGGTGAGAGACTGACGAATCCGATCCGCAAGATCGGTATCGCTCGCCGCGATCCGGTGGAACACCGCCACGCTGACGGGCGAGATTGGCCTCGGCTCCCAGTTCATCGTGCAGCCCCTTTCGCGGAAGTTGCGAACGACCTGACCCACCGCCTCATGGCATCACTCAGGAGATTCGGTTCGGCCAGTGGGACCAATTCGCATTCGCCGCCAGCATCGCTCATGCCCGTCGCCTCGATCACGACCTTCTCGCCGACCAGCATGATGGTGAACCCGAACGACTGGCTTTCGTCACCGACCGTGTTCGCGACGGCGGCGAGATACTTCCGGGTGCGGCGGCGGCGTGGCGTCTCGTCCTCCTCATCATCCGCATCGAAGTCCGGCACCTCGACCCGACAGCCGTCAGCGCAGTCGAGTCCGCCGAAGCCGTCGAAGGACGCGAACTGAGCGAACAGGGTTAGGCCCATTTCGAGCCGGCGCATCGAGTCGTTCGGGATCTTCGCGACCACGTCCTCGGCGTCGGACGCGAGAGCCTCGGCCAGTTCAGTGGGATCGTGGTAGGCGGTGTCTCCGACTACGGCGGGGAGAGGGTTCCCGTCCCCGCCGTGGCTCAAACTGAACCGATGCAGGGCGGTGAGGAAGGTGGCGAACCGGAACCTATGCCGCTTGTGCTTGATCGGCCTCATGTCTCAGAACCGTTTTTGCTTGTGGAAGAGGGGCTGCACGGGTTGGCCTCGCGAGGCCACCCCCGTGCCGGCGCGTATTCGAAAAAGTTCGGCAGCCGCTTGCCCGCTCCTACTACACGCCCGCCATCGACCCGTCTCGGAAAGCGTGTAACGGCTGGTCTTCATCCCACCAGCGGCGGAAGGATTTTGCAGCACTGATGGCACACGTTCGCGAAGGTCGAGGTGTAAGTGTGGCAGTGCGGGCAAAGGCTCAAGGGAGTGCCTTCCAGGTCGCCGGTGTAAAAGAGCAGGTTGGCGGCTTTGCCGAAGAAACCCATCCGTCTGCCGGGGATGAGTTGAACCTGATCGCAGTACGGACATTCGCAGCCGGTGCCGCGATGGATTTGGCGTGACCGAAGCAAAGAACCACAATTGTTGCAGGTGAAGAGATCGAGAGCGATGTGCATGGTTTTGGCCCAGAAAGTCGAGGAACGTGGGCTACACGCTCAAAAATCCTTCGTCTCGGAAATCGTGCATCGCCAGCACCTGAGAAGTCGGCAAACGAAGATCTGGACACGATTTCCGAGACGGGGGCGGCACCGGCGTGTATCCGGTGTCCGCCGAGTGATGGCATTCAGAGGAAGCCAACGGCTGGGCCGAATTTTCATCACAGAGTCTACAGATGAGCGACAAGCCTAAGCCGGGCGACCGGATCGCGTACTTCGGGCGGGTCAGCACACCGAAGCAGAAACTGGAACACCACTGGGAGCAGGTTGAGAACTGGCTCCTTCGAAACTCTCTCTCCGTCGAACCGATTCAGCGGTTTGAGGACAAGATCCGCAGGCATGAGTCCGCTTCATTCTTTCGTGACTGGGAGGATCGCAAGCTCAAGTCCGACCGTCGCCGCTACCGCTTTGATGAATTGATGATGCTGGTCGAAGCCAGAAAGCTCGATTGGATTCTCATCAGCAGTTTTGACAGGTGGGGAATCAAAGAGCCGGATGACATCTTCGTGTTCCGTTCCCGGCTGAGGGACTACGGTGTTCAACTCTATAGCGTCGTGGACGAGCTAAACATCACTGGCATTGATGAGTCTTCCTTCTTCAGAGTTGCGGCAAACGCTATCGGCTCTACCAAGTATGTCAGCCAGCAGGCCGAAAAGAACATCGCAAAGATGGTGTCTATGGCCGAAGGCGGGTGGGCGACGACAGGCAATGCCCCATTCGGCCTTGACCTCGTTCTCTACAGCCTGAGCGACACCAGCCGGCCTCTCTGGCGCGTCGTTCGTACCCGCTTTAAGCCCGCAGAGTATCGCATCGTCTACTACACCGCAGCCAGCCGCGTCGAACGCAACGCCGAGGGCATCATCTCCGCTTCCCGCGTCGAAATCGAGTCCGAAGTTGTTCAATCGGTGATGCCGCCTCGGGACAAGAAAACGACCGGCTATCGTTACGAACCCAGCATCGAGACGGGCCGCATCAATGCCCTGAACCAGATGTTTCCGTTATTCCTTGACGGCATGACGCACGGAGAGATCTCCGACACGCTTTGGAAACTCGGGATGGGTCACTACAGCAAGCCTTTCGGCTATCACGGCGTGGAGTGCATTCTTGGCAATGCCACGGCTTACACCGGGCGTCTAGCATGGGGCAAACTCGGAGTGGGAGAATATCGGATCTGCCTCGACAAAGCCCCGATGCGTCCGCAACGGAAGAAGGGCGAATCCCTCGTCATCAAGAAGGCCGAGGAGCATTTCGTCTACCCTAAAAGCCATCTCTTCCTTCCTCTAGTCCCGGTTGATGTCTGTGACCGGGTGTGTGCGAAGCTCAAGGAACGTCCTCACATCAACGAGAGCTTCGGGAAACTACGCACTCGGGACAGAACCTGCCACCCACTGAACGGCAAGCTGTTCTGCCCGGATTGCAACCGCCCGATGGTTCTCGGAGGCACGATGCCGGGGAAAAAGACGCTGGCCAAGCGGAAAAAGGCGAAACGCGGCCATTGCTTCGTCTGCGGCACCTACCGGAAAAGCATCCGCACGAAGTGCCACCCAAACACCGTGTCGTTCCGGTTGCTGGAGGAAGCAACCCGCGAACTCCTGCAATCGGTTGCAGATCGTATTGGGGTGATTCAGTCTGGCGACATTACGGCACTCTCTGAAGCCGAATGGCTCAAGAAGTCCGAACTGGGTAAGCAGGTTCTGACCATCGTACACTCGGTGCTGGAGAAGTACCCTCAAAACGAGGACACCCAGTTTTACAAGGGCGTGGCGAAGAAGGTCATCGAAGCCGGGAATGAACTGGGTTACGACGATGACGCAAGCCCGATCAACGTTTTCGCCTGGGCGTTCCAAGAGTTCGACCGTGATTTCGAGGTGTCTGCTGCCGCCCTCAGAGTTGAACTCGCTGCGATTAAGGAGAAGCTGGAAGGGATTGCGGACCTGATGCTCTCGCAGAGAAAGAACCCTACGATCCACCAAAAACTTGAAGCCGACGCTTCAAACTTGGAATCCCGACGAAGGGTTATCGAACCTCAACTGACTTCGATGACTGAAAAAGCGAGAGCGACCCTTGCTCAGTTGGAGAACATCCAGCAGACGATCATCGCCGCAGACAAGTTCAAAACCGCGCAACTCCTAGACAGTTTCGTGGAGCGTGTGGTGCCGATCTTCGAGGTGCAGAAAGTCGGGCAGAAAAAGAAGCGGAGGACCAAGGTCGTGGGCTTTTCTTTCCATCCCCGTGACTCTGCACGGCATATTCTGAGCGAGGTGATGAAAATTGAGTTTGCCCGCACGGGCACGGGTTCATGGCCGCGCACAGGACGAAGTCGGCCGGGAAGGTGGTGGAGTGCGACGCCCGGCTGATCGTCACCCGCCCCTCTTCGAGCGGCTGGCGGAGCGACTCCAGGCTCCGGCGGTTGAACTCGGGCAGCTCGTCCAGAAAGAGAACGCCGTGGTGGGCGAGGGAGATTTCCCCCGGCTGCGGGACGGAGCCGCCGCCGACCATGCCGGCGTCGCTGATCGTGTGGTGCGGGCTGCGGAACGGGCGGGTGGTGAGGAGCGGTTCGCCCGGGGCGAGGCGGCCGACGGCCGAGTAGATGCGGGTCGTTTGCAGGCTCTCGTCGGCCGTCAGCGGCGGCAGGATGGTCGGCAGCCGGCGGGCGAGCATCGTCTTACCGCTGCCCGGCGAGCCGAGCATGATGACGTTGTGGCCCCCCGCGGCGGCGACCACGAGCGCCCGCTTGGCGAACTCCTGGCCGCGCACGTCGGCGAAGTCCACGTCGTAGCAGTTGAGCCGGGCCTCGATCTCCTCCAACCCGGGCGAAACGGGGTCGACCTCGACCAGCCCGGACACGATACCGACGGCGTCGGCCAGCGACGCCACGCCGTACACCTCGACCTCGCGGACGACGGCCGCCTCGCGGGCGTTCGCGGCCGGCACGATGAGCTTGCGGACGCCCAGGGCCCGGGCTTCGAGGGCCATCGACAGGGCCCCGCGGACCGGGCGGACGCTGCCGTCCAGGGCGAGTTCCCCGACCGTGGCGAAGTCGTCGAGCTGCTCGGCCTTCAACTGCTGCGTGGAGATCAGCAGCCCGAGGGCGATGGGCAGGTCGAACGCCCCGGCGTCCTTCCGCAGGTCGGCGGGGGCGAGGTTGATGATCGTGCGGCCCCGCGGCCCGGCGTACCCGAGGTTGGCGAGCGCCCGCTCGATCCGGTGGACGCTCTCGCGGACGGCGAGCTCGGGCAGGCCGACGAGGACGGTCTTGGGCGTGCTGGAGGCGACGGCGTCCACCTCGACCTCGACCGGGACCGCGTCGATCCCCAGGAGGGCGAAGGTGCGGAGCTTGGCGAGCATCGTGGCCCCGGGCGAGGTTTCACGGTCCAGGTTTCAAGTTCCAAGTTACCGACCGCCGGGCCGTCCGCCAGCGTCGCCCCGACTCGGAACCTGGGACGTGAATCCGGGAACGCCCTACTTCCCCATCTTGGCTTCCGGCGGGCGGGAGTTGTTGACCAGCCGCTCGTAGGCGTACCGCAGCAGCGGAACGAAGACGCCGACCGAGGCGGCCCACAGGAGCATGACGAAGAGGCCGGGCGACACCCAGAACACCGGGTCGCCGTTGAGGTCCTTTTCGCCCTCCTTCTCCAGCGGCCCGCCGGTCAGCCACTCCTTCATGTGGAAGGTGGCGATGAAGTCGCCGACGATCACGACGATGGCGAAGACGACGGCGGCGACGGCCGGCCCGAGGTGGGCGACGTAGTCGGCCTGGGTGGGGGCCCACACCTTCCGCGTCTCGGCCCGCGTCCGGGTCCGGTTGTTGAACCCGCAGTGGATGCACACCACGGCGTCGGGCGGGTCGAGCTCCTTGGCGCAGTGGGGGCAGCGGGCGATGTCCTCCTCGTGGATCACCCCGTGGGCCGCGTTGTCGTTGTCGGCCTCGTCGTCCCAGGTGACCTTGGCGTTGCTCTTGGCCGTGGCCGGGTCGGGCGGGGCGGGCTTGGCCCCGCTCGCCTCGGCGGCCTTCGGCTTGGGGCCGGCCGCGGCCGCCGGCTTAACCTTCGGGGCGCGGACGAGGAAGACCTCCAGACAGCCCTTGCACTTGACCCTCTTGCCGGCGAGTTCGGCCGGGACTTTGAGGGCCTTGCCGCAACTCGGGCAGGAGACTTCGAGCGGAGCGGCCATGGCCGGACCTCGGGGGACGAATGCCGGCCGGCGGGCATGAACGCGGCGGGCCGGGATCACTACCTTAGTGAGAATACTGGACGCCCCGACCCCGCCGCAAGCAGGAACCCCGCCCGTGCCCGACGCCTCCCCGCCGGCCGCCCCTTCAACCGCCCCCCATTCCTCCACCCCGGGCGGGCCGCGGCTGCTCGTGTCGATGGCCACGTACAACGAGCGGGACAACCTCGGGAAGCTGATCGAGGAGGTCCGCAAGTTCGTGCCGGACGCCCACGTGCTGGTGGTGGACGACAACTCGCCGGACGGGACGGGGAAGCTGGCCGACGAGCTGGCGGCGGCCGACCCGCGGATCCACGTGATCCACCGCCCCGGCAAGCTCGGCCTCGGGACGGCGACCCTGGCGGCCATGCGGTACGCGATGGAGCACGGGTACGACCTGTTGCAGAACATGGACGCCGACTTCAGCCACCCGCCGCGGTTCCTCCCGGGCTTCCTGGCCGGGATGGCCGACCACGACGTGATGATCGGGTCGCGGTACTGCAAGGGGGGCGGGACGGAGAACTGGCCGGTCGTCCGCCGGGTCATCAGCCGGACCGTGAACACGATGGTCCGGTTCCTGTTCCGGATGCCGGTCAAGGACGCGAGCGGGGCCTACCGGTGTTACCGGGTGAGCCTGCTGCGGCGGGCCGAGCTGGAGAAGGCCCGGTCCCGCGGGTACTCGTTCCAGCAGGAGGTCCTGTTCCGCTGCCACAAGGCCGGGGGCCGGCTCGGCGAGTACCCGATCCTGTTCGAGAACCGGCGGGCCGGGGCGAGCAAAGTGAACTCGCGGGAGGCCCTCCGGTCGATCACCATGATCCTGTACATCGGCCTGCGGAACTTCTTCGGCCTGGAGCGGACGCGGGGCTGACGCCGGCGGCCGCCGGGCGGACCGGCCCGGGGTCACTTCTTCATCTCGGCCTCGATCATCTCCCGCAGCTCGGCCTGGTGGGCCTGCACCTTGCTCAGCCCGAGTTGCATCCCCTTGGCCGTCAGGGCCGGCATCTTGTCGACCATCTTCTGCCCGGTCGGCGTCTGGTAGAACTTGGTCATTTCGTCCAGCTCGCCGGCCGTGAACTCCTCGGCGTAGAGGGCCACCATGTCGGGCTTGAGGGCGTCCCAGCTCATGTACTTGGCGAAGAACTTCGTCATGGCCGGCCGCATCTTGGCCATCGCCGGGTTCTGCTTGGCCTGCATGTCGAGCATCTGGTCGATCGACTGCTGGAGGACCTTGTCCACCTTCATCGACTTGAGCAGGGCCTCGGCCGCCTTCGTGCGGGCGTCGTCGGCCGCGAAGGCCGGGCCGGCGAGGAGGGCGAGGGCGGCCGCGAAGGCAAGGGCGCGGGGCATGGCGGGGTCCGGAAGGGGCCGCCCGGGCGGGGGTCCGGGGCGGGGTGCCGCGGGCCGGCCGGGTCGGGGTTCAGGGTACGCCCCGGGGGCCGGCCGAGCAACCCGCCGTCAGCGGGCGAACAGGACGCCGCCGGGGCCGAGGATCATCTCCAGCTCTTCGAGCCGGAGGTTGACCGGGTTCACCCAGTAGTCGGCCGCGAGCTTGAGCTGGGCCTGCCGGCCGAGGGGGTCGCGGACGGCGAGGAAGACCGGGCACGACCCCCGCGCCCGCTTCAGGACCGGGCCGACCGCGTCGAGCTTCCGCAGGACGGCCTCGTCCTCCGAGTACGGCATCCGCAGGACGAGGCTCTTGGTCATCTCCTTGCACGCCTCCTCAATGGTCAGCACCTTCTTCACGATCAGGTCGCCGGCCGACCCGCCCTCCCGCCACTCGACGGCCCCTTCGAGGAGCAGCACCTTGTCGTCGGCCACCACGTCCTTGAAGCGGGCGTACTCGTCCGACCAGAGGATGCACTTGGCCCGCCCGCTGAAGTCTTCGAGGTGGAACATGGCCCACCGCTTGCCGTTCTTCTGGACGGTGCGGACCTGCATCTGCGTGATCATCCCCGCGGCCAGCACGGTCCCCCCGGCCGAGAGCTTGACGATCTGGGCCGCCTCGTGGGTGCGGAACCGCTTGAGCTGGTCGTCGTGCTGGGCGAGGGGGTGGCTGGAGATGTAGAAGTCGAGGGCCTCCTTCTCGAACTTCAGCCGCTCCGTCTCCGGCCACTCGGGCACGTCGGGCAGGCCGTTGTCGACGGCCAGCCCGCCGCCGTCGCCGGCGGGCTCGAAGGCGTCGAAGAAATTCCGCTGGCCCCGCTTCTTGTCGCTGGCCCGCTCGTCGGCCGCCTGGGAAGCCCGCCCGACGGCGGCGAACTGCGCCGACCGCTTGCCGAAGGCGTCGAACGCCCCGGCCTGAACCATCTTCTCGACGGCCGCCTTTGCGACGACCCGGCGGTCCACCCGCTCGGCGAAGTCGAACAGATCCCTGAACTTTCCCCCCTCGTCGCGGGCCCGCAGAATCTCCTCCGCCGCCCCCCGCCCGAGCCCTTTGATGGCCGTGAGACCGAACAGGATGCGGTTGTTGTGGACCTCGAAGTCGGGCATCCCGCGGTTCACGTCCGGGGGGAGTACGTCGATCCCCATCCTGCGGGCGTCGGCGATGTGGTCCACCAGCATGTCCCGCTTGTTCCCGTCGTCGATCTCGCTGGAGAGCAGCGCGGCCATGAACTCGGCCGGGTAGTGCCGCTTGAGGTACGCCGTGTGATACGTCACGTGGGCGTAGGCGGCGCTGTGGCTCTTGTTGAACCCGTACCCGCCGAACTTCACGATCATCTCGAAGATTTCGCCCGCCTTCTCGGCCGCCATGCCCTGGGCCTGGGCCCCCTTGACGAAATCCACCTTCCGGGCGTTGATGATGTCTTCCTTCTTCTTGCTGATGGCCTTGATGCAGGCGTACGCGCTCGACAGCTCGATCCCGCCCATGCGGTTGAGGATGCGCATGACCTGTTCCTGGTACACCATGACCCCGTAGGTCTCGCTCAGCACCTCCTCCATGACCGGGTGCGGGTAGCCCGGCTTCTTGCGGCCGTGCTTGCACTCGATGTACTCGTCCACCATGCCCCCTTCGAGCGGGCCGGGGCGGTACAGGGCGGTGCAGGCCACGATGTCCCGGATGTTGTCCGGCCGCATCCGCTTGAGCAGGTCGCGGATGCCCTCGGACTCGAACTGGAACACCCCCTTCGCGTCCCCGCGCTGGAGAAGCTCGTAGGTCGGCTTGTCGTCCAGCGGGAGCTTCTGCACGTCGATGTCCAGGCCGCGGGTCCGCTTGATGAGCTTCAGCGCGTTGTCCACCAGCGTGAGGGTGCGGAGGCCCAGGAAGTCCATCTTGAGCATCCCGACCTTCTCGATGATGCCCATCTCCCACTGCGTCGTGACCGCCACCTCCTTCGTCCTGTCCCCGTGCTCGCCGTCGGTCTTGCGGACCACCCGCTGCACCGGCACGTAGTCCGTGATCGGGCCGTCGGCGATCACCACCCCGGCCGCATGGGTGCCCACGTTCCGGTTCGTCCCCTCCAGCCGGCGGGCGATGTCCACCCACTGCTTCGTCGCCGCGTCGCCGTCGTACTCCTTGCGGAAGTCGGGCACCTGCATGGCGTCGTCCAGGCCCAGGGCGATCGCCCCCTTCATGGGCACGAGCTTGCACATGAAGTTGACCCGCTCCAGCGGGACGTCGAGCGCCCGGCCCACGTCCTTCAGCGCGGCCTTCGCGGCGAGTGTGCCGAACGTGCCGATCTGGGCCACGCTCTCGGCCCCGTACTTCCGCTTCACGTAGGCGATCACGTCCTCCCGCCGGTCCTGGCAGAAGTCGATGTCGATGTCCGGGGCCTCGCTCCGGTTCGGGTCGAGGAACCGCTCGAACAGCAGGTCGTAGTCGAGCGGGCAGACGTGGCTCATGTAGAGCAGGTAGCAGGTGATCGCCCCGCACCCGGAGCCGCGGGCCTGGCACGGGATGCCGCTCTCCCGGGCGAACCGGACGAAGTCCCACACGATCAGGAAGTAGCTGGCGAACCCCATCCGGCCGACGATGCCGAGTTCGTGGTCGAGCCGCTTGCGGGCGGCCGGCCACCGCTCCTCCGGGTAGCGGTCCCGCATCCCCTCCTCGCACAGGGCCCGCAGGTGCGTCTCGGGCGTCATGCCTTCGGGCGGGATGAAGACCGGGAAGTGCCGCTTCGTCAGGTCGAGCGGGATGTCCACCCCGTCGGCGATCTCCTGGCTGCGGGCGACGGCGTCCGCGTGCCCCGGGAAGAGCTTGTACATGTCGGCCGGCGAGCGGACGTAGTACGGGTTGGGCATCGCCTCTTCCGGGTACTGCCGCTTCCGCGGGTCCCGCTTCCGTCCGGTGTTGATGCAGAAGAGCACGTCGTGCGCCTCGGCGTCGTCGGCGCACAGGTAGTGGGCGTCGGCCGTGGCCACCAGCGGCACCCCGAGCCTGGCCGCGATGTCCACCGCCCCGGGGGTGCACTGGTCCTGGAGGGCGATCCCGTTGTTCTGGATCTCGACGTAGAAGTCCTTCCCGAACAGCCCGGCGAAGTACTCGCCCAGCGCCTTCGCCTCCTTGTGCCGGCCGTTGGCGAGGTGCTGGTTGAACTCGCCGGCGAGGCACCCGCTCAGGCAGATCAGCCCCTCCTTGTGGGCCTCCAGTATCTCCCGGTCGATCCGCGGGTTGTAGTAAAAGCCCTCCAGGAACGCGATCGACGACAGCTTGATGAGGTTGCGGAACCCCTGGGCGTTCTTCGCCAGCAGCGTCAAGTGGGAGTAGGCGTCGCCCTGCCGGCCGGCCTTCTTGTCGTGCCGCGAGCCGGGGGCCAGGTACGCCTCGTAGCCGATCACCGGGTTGAGCCCCGCTCCCTTGCATTCTTTGTGGAATTCGATGGCCCCGTACAGGTTCCCGTGGTCGGTGATGGCGATCGCGGTCATCCCGAGCTTCTTGGTCTGGGCGACCAGTTCGGGGACGCGGTTCGCCCCGTCCAGCAGGCTGTAGTGCGTGTGGCAGTGGAGGTGGGCGAACTTCCGGCTCGACATCAGGGGGTACTCGGCGGCGGTGGACGGGCGGCCAACGGTCGGCCCCCGTCCTTATACCGTCCCCCGCACTGGAGCAAAAGGTGAGGCGGTGGTCGCCCCGCCGGTCAAGTGACGCCGAGCGGAAAGGCCAGACTCTACCGCATTTTACCAGCACGGGGCGATTTGATTCGCCCGATCTGTTGCCGGGGCAACGCTATCGGGAAACCGCTCCCACAGGGGCACAAACCGCGGGAGCGACCGCACATTCTTCCCCAAACGCCCGTCCCGATCTTGACGCCGCCCGCCGTCAACGCCCCGCTGCAGCCGTTACCACCCGTCCGCTTGCGCCCACTTTCCCGACGGCCATGTTCAGCGACTTCTCACACTTTCCTTGACGCGACCCGCCGCGCCCGGCGGGCACTCCACCCAGACGGGCTCGCCCCGAAAGTCCGTCGGGCCCTGTTCCAGCGGACGAACCTCGTCCCGTTCAGCATCGACATCGGCACCGTGGAGACCGTGGCGATGCAGACCGACGGCGGCTGCGACACGCTCGCCGGCGGCGGGGCTGACACCTTCGTGGTGTACCAAACCGGGACCACTACCGGCGACGTGCTGATCGACCTCAACCTCGCCGACGGCGACTAGCTCAAGGTGGTGTGACCGCGTTGCGGCCTTGAGAACCCGACCACGGGGCGGGGAGACGGTCCTTGCGGCCGCCCGCCCACCCCGTTACGCTAGGGCACAGGTCGGAGCGACGTTTGACCGCCGTGAACCGTACGGCGTGAGGTTTCAGGTCGGACGGTGGCGACATGGCCTTCTGTCCGTCCCGCCGTGAGGGGCCGGATTGGTCGTGCGGGGCCGGTGTCGGCGTGTGAGCTGACGCAGACGCTCACAGACTGAGGGCAGTTAGTACCAAGTTCGGCAACGGAAGGCCGCACGATACGGAGGGGCACCATGATGTCGGGCCGCGTCAAGGCGGGTTTGTTTGTGCTACTTGCAGCGACTTCCACGACTGCAGCGGATAAACCGCAACCGCTCCCGAAGACCACACAGGGGGACTGGGTCGCCGTCGCCGTCGAGTTCTGCGGGCAGCGACCACCGGCCGACATCGTCCGCAAGTACAAGGTCATCGTCGAGGCGGACGTGATCGTTCTGGGCCCGCTCAACATGGCGGACGGAAAGTTCAATGCCGAGGGGGAACCGTGCAAGGCCCGGTACGAGCAGAACCCCAAGGCGAGCCCCAAGGCAATCGACCTCATCCTCAAGGACGGCGACGCGGAATATCGCATGCTGGGAATCTACGCCGCCGACGGCAACCAGTTGAAACTGTGCTGGCAGCACGACGGTAAGGCGCGGCCGACGGAGTTCAAGACCAACGCCGAGCCGACCCAGATGCTGCTCGTGCTGGAGCGTGCGAAGCCTTAAGGCCCAGCGCTCGCGGCCATGGCGGTGGCTCCGGCCCAAACAAGCCGAACAATCGCTGCACCGGATGGCGGTGGTGCCTGGGGTTCTCTGGTTCAGATTCCCTACGTCTCCTTCCGCCACAGCTGACCACCCGGCCTACCGGACTGTTGTCGGCCTCGGGCCGGCCGCGGTGCCGCTCATTCTGGCCAACCTGGCCACGACCCCGGAGCCGTGGTTCGCCGCGCTGCGGGAGCTGACAGGGGCCAACCCGGTTCCGCCGGCCGACGGCGGCCGACCGCGGGCCGCGGCCGAACACTGGCTTGCCTGGGGTCGCGCCCGCGGGTTGGCGTGACCGTGTCGCCCCCCGTCATCTCAATCACCGGAGGCCGCCATGCCGGCGAAGGACGTGCGGGCGATGGTCGAGGAGTACCGGCAACTCAACGCCGACGGCGACCCGTACCTCGACGGGGAAGACCTGCTGGCCAAGATCGTCCGCACCCGCGACCCGGCGGTCGTGGAACTCCTCCTCACCCTCTACCCGACCGACGCGGAGTGGGACGGCGACGAACGGAACGAGGTCGTCAGTGCGTTGCGGAACATGCCGGCCAGGCGGCTCGTCCCGGAGTTCGCCCGGCTCGCGGCCCAACTCTGCCGCGACACGCCCGAGCTGTTCGACAGCCTCTCGGGGTCCGTCTTCGCCCGGCACCTGCCGGCGTTCCTGAAGGCGCTGCCGCCGCTGTCGGCCGAGGACCGCGGGCGGATGCTCACGCTCGTCGAGGCCCGGCACCGGGAGGTCTGGGCCGGCGACCCGGACGTGCCGCGGGTGGTCTTGGAGCGCCACGCGCGGCTCGTGGCGCACCTCCGCAAAACGGAA
>JANPKP010000464.1:0-4799 GCA_031426095.1 Gemmataceae bacterium | reverse complement strand
CGGCCGGGCGGCAGCGGACGGCCGCCCGGTACCAGTTCACCATCCCCGTTATTGCCCCGGGCTGGGCCCACGCCCCGCGGTAGTGTGCAAAGTCCTCGTCGGTGAACGCCCCGGGCCGGGCGCTCCGCCGCATCGAGCGTTCCAGGAACCCGAACCGCGTCACCCGCGCCACCCACTCGGGCAGTCCCGGCACCTGGGCCGTGGCGACGTACCAGCTCCGGACGATTTGCCCAACGTTCCCCTCCAATTCGGCCTGCATGGCGACCGGGTGGGGGCAGTTCAGGACTGCCAGCCGCGACACCCGTCCGGGGTGCCGCAGGGCAAGCCACCAGCCCACCCCGCCGCCCCAGTCGTGCCCCACCACCGCGGCCTTCTCGACCCCCAGACCGTCGAGGACGGCGACCACGTCCCGGGCCAGCCGCTCGACGGCGTAGTCGGACACGCGGGGCGGCTTGTCGCTGAGGTTGTACCCCCGCTGGTCGAGGGCGATCACGCGGAAGCCGGCGTCCGCGAGCGGGCCGATCTGCTTCCGCCAGCCGTACCAGCACTCGGGAAAGCCGTGCAGGAGGACGACGACGGGCGAGGCCGGGTTCCCGGCCGTCACGGCGTGGAGCCGCACGCCGTCGCCGGGGAGCCATTCGTCGTTAAGTGTGACCGGAGACATCTTCGCCCTCGCAACCGACCTTCACGCAACCCCCGGGCCGTCGGGCCGGCACACCGCTTGCGGGTGATGGCGGGGGTTGGAAGTCTCGACCGGTCCCGGGGGTTCGTCATGAGTCCGAGTTTGCAGGCCCGTCCGGCCCCGACGGCGGGCGGGGTGTTGAACGTGGCCGCCGACGTGGAGTGCGTGCCGCTCTCGCTCGTGAACGTCTACCTCGTCGGCCCGCCGGACGCGGGCGACCGCGGGTGGGTGCTGGTCGACGCCGGGATTTCGACCTCCGGCGGGCGGATCGCCCGGGCGGCCGCCGCCCGCTTCGGGCCGGACGCCCGGCCGTCGGCCGTCGTCCTCACCCACGGGCACTTCGACCACGTCGGCTCGCTGCGGGAACTGGCCGACCGCTGGGACGCCCCGGTCTACGCCCACTCACTCGAACTGCCCTACCTCACCGGCCGCTCCCTGTACCCGCCCGCCGACCCGACCGCCGGCGGCGGCCTGATGACCGTCATGTCCCGCCTCTTCTCCCGCCGGGGGGCCGACGTGCGCGACCGCGTCCACGCCCTGCCGGCCGACGGCTCCGTGCCCGGGATGCCGGGGTGGAAGTGGATCGCCACCCCCGGCCACTCGCCGGGGCACGTGAGCTTCTTCCGCGAGAAGGACCGGGTGCTGATCGCCGGAGACGCGTTCGTCACCACCAGGCAGGAGTCGGCCCTCGGGGTTCTCACCTGGAAGCCGGTCGTGTCGCGGCCGCCGGGGTACTTCACGCCCGACTGGCAGGCGGCCGAACGCTCGGTTCGTACCCTCGCCGACCTGCACCCCGAGGTCGCCGCGACCGGGCACGGGCCGCCGATGCGGGGGCCGGCCATGCGGGGCCAGCTCAAGAAGCTGGCGGACGACTTCCGCCGCGTCGCCGTGCCGGTGCACGGGCGGTACGGCCGCCAACCCGCCGTCGCCGACGAGCGGGGGGTGGTCTTCACGCCGCCGGCCGTCGTCGATCCCGTGTTGACCGCGGGGGCCGTCCTCGGGCTGGCGGTCGTGGGCGTGTTCGTCGCCCGTCAGGGACGTGACTGAACGGGCCGGGGGTGTTGCGGCCGTGGGGGAAATCTCCGGCCGTCGGGCGAATTCCCGTTGCAGCGGCCGTTCCTCGTGCCAAATTAGGTGAGACGTTGTGCCCGCACGGCCCGCCACGCGAGCGGCCGGGAAGTCCGTCCCGAGGCTCGGTCATGGCCGGCCCGCCTGCCGACGACGCCGAACCGACCCGCCCGATCGGACTCGCCCCACCCCCAATTTCCGGCGACACGCCCACGGAGCAGGTCCGCGTCCGCGCCGTCCGCCCGGCCGTCCAGCTCCCTTACGCGGCCGGTTCGTCGGTCGCCACCCCGCACCCGTCCGGCGTCCCGTCGGCCGCCGCCGGTTTTCCGACCGCGGGCGAGCCGTTCCTGCACTTCGAGCTGGTCGAGGAGTTGGGCCGGGGGGCGTTCGCCCGTGTGTTCCTGGCCCGGCAGGAGTCGCTCGCCCACCGGCTCGTCGCCCTCAAGGTGACGGCCGGGCCGACCGACGAGCACGAGAAGCTCGCCCGCCTCCAGCACACGAACATCGTGCCGGTCTACTCGGTCCACCGGGCCGGGCCGCTGCACGCCGTCTGCATGCCGTTCGTCGGCCGCGTCACCCTCGCCCGGGTCGTCGCCCACCTCCACGACCAGACCGTCCGCGGCCCCACGTCCGGCCGGCAAATCGTGGACGAACTCGCCGGCGTCCGCATGCCCACGATGCCCCGGGCGGCCCCCCCGGACGCGGCCGCCAACCCCGTCCTCGCCATGCTCGCGGCGCTGTCGTTCGTGGACGCCGCCCTGTGGCTCGTCGGCCAGCTCGCGGCCGGGCTCGGGCACGCCCACGGCAAGGGGATCGTCCACCGCGACCTCAAGCCGGCGAACGTGCTGCTGTCCGACGACGGCACGCCGATGATCCTCGACTTCAACGTCTCGGCCGAGTGCAGCGAGGCCGGCGGGCCGGTCGGCGGCACCTTCCCGTACATGGCCCCCGAGCACCTCCGGGCTTTCCTCGGCGGCCCCGACCGCGTGGACGAGCGGAGCGACCTCTACTCGCTCGGCACCATCCTGTACGAGCTGCTCACCGGCCGCCTGCCGTACGCCCACCGCCCCGGCCCGCGCGACTCGGCCGCCATCGCCGCCATGATCGACGACCGGCTCACGCCGCCGGCCCCGCCGAGCGCGTTCAACCCGGCGATCACCCCGGCCGTCGATTCGATCGCGTTGAAGCTGCTCGACCCGAACCCGCACCGGCGGTACGCCAGAGCCGACGACCTGCGGACCGACCTGGCCCGGCAGCTCTCCCACCGCCCGCTCCGCTTCGCCCCCGACCGGTCGTGGCGGGAGCGGGCCGGGAAGTGGCGGCGGCGGAACCCCCGGGCCGTGACCGGCCTGCTGGTGGCCCTCGCCGCCGGCCTGTTCCTGCTCGCCCCGGCCACAGTCATCGCGGTTCGGCAGACGCAACTCGCCGCCCGGGAGGCCGAGGTCCGACGGGCGGAAGCCGTCCTCGCGGCCCGCAACGCCGTCGCCGACCTGCGGGAGGCGGCCGTCCGGCTCACCGCCCGCACCGACCGCCGGGAGGCCGAACGGGGGGCCGAACAGGCCCGGGCCGTGCTGGCGAATTATGCCGTCGGAGACGATCCGGGCTGGGCCGAACGGCCGAACGTGGCGCTCCTCGACGCCGACGAGGGCCGCGACCTCCGCGTTCACCTCGGCGAGGTGCTGGTGCTCCTCACCCGGGCCGACCTCCGCGACGGCGGGCGGGGTGAGGCCGGCCGCTGGAACGCCTTGGCGGCCGACGCCTTCCCGCCCGACGCCCGGCCGGCGGTCGTGGAGCGGCTGCGGCGGGAACTCGCCGGCGATCCCGGCCCGGCCCCGGCGAGTACCGACGCCGACAGCTACTTCGACGCTCTCGACCTCGTCGCCCGGGCGAAGTACGCGGACGCCCTGGCCCTGCTCGGCGGCTTCTGCGAGCGGCACCCGGACCACTTCGGGGCGTGGTTCCTCCGCGGCACCTGCCGGGACGCCCTCGGCCGCCACGCCGAGGCCGCCGCCGACCTCTCCGTGTGCGTCGCCCTGCGGCCCGACTTCCCACTCGCCTACGCCCACCGCGGCCTCGCCCGGCTGAACGGCAAGCTGTGGGCCGACGCCGAGGCCGACTTCACCCGCGCCCTCGAATTGAAGCCGGACTGGATGCTCGCCCTCCTCAACCGGGCGTTGGCCCGCGAGGGGCTCAAGAAGTACGGCCCGGCCGCCGGCGACCTCACCACCGCGGCCGCCGACGGGGACGCCCCGACGCGGGTCTACTTCCTCCGCTCGCGGGTGCGGGCGGCCGCCGGTGATGCCGTCGGGGCCGCCGCCGACCGGGCCGAGGGGTTGAAGCGCGAGCCCCGCGACCCGCTGAGCTGGACGGCCCGCGGCGTCTGGCAACTGCCCACCGACCCGGCGAAGGCGGTGGCCGACTTCGACGCCGCCCTCCGCGTCTGGCCGACGGACCGAAAGGCCCTCCTGAACAAGGCCGCCGCCCTGGCCGACCACCTCGACCGGCCGGCCGACGCGGTCGCCGTCCTCGACCAGTTGTTGAGGCACGACCCGGATTACGTCGAAGCCCGGGCCGCCCGCGGCGTCTACCACGCCCGCCTCGGGCACGCCGCCGAGGCGCGGGCCGACGCGGCCGCCGCCCTGGCCGCCGACGGCTCGGCGTTCCGCCTCTACCAGATGGCCGGCGTCCACGCCCTGCTCTCGAAGCAAGACGGCAGCCCGGCCCGACTCGAAGCGATCCGGCTGCTCTCGAAGGCGTTCCGGGCCGGTTTCGAGGACTTCACGATGGTCCAGTCCGACCGCGACCTCGACCCGATCCGGTCCGACCCGCGGTTCGCGTCGCTGCTGGCCGCCGCGAAGGCGGTCCGCGCTCCGGGGAAGTGAGTGCCTGCCTCGAATCCGGTGTTCGAGGTGGCACGGGCGGCTCGCCCGCCCGTGACCGAAGGGCGTGGGAGCAGATCGCACTTGTGGCCCGGGCATCCTTGCCCGGGCTGGCTCACCGCCTACCCCGGGCAAGGAGGCCCGGGCCACAAGGTGTTCAGCTCGGGTTC
>JANPKP010000463.1:0-3490 GCA_031426095.1 Gemmataceae bacterium | reverse complement strand
CCCACAGGAACGCGGCACCCGGCTGGTTCTTCGCCGCGGCCACCGGGACGGCGTACTGGAAAACGGCGGCCGGGGCCGGCGGCGCGGCGGCGAGCGCGAGGATGAACGAGGCGAGACGCATCGGGTGCCTCCGGCGGGTGCGAACGGCGTCGGGGCCAGTGTAGCGGTCGCCCCACCGGGGCGACGAGGCACCCGAACCCGGTTCAATTCCCGGCCCGGAACTGCAACAGCCCCATCCCCTCGGGCCGGGGGTCGGCGCTGGCCGGGCCACTCCAAGCCTGGACGCCGCGGCCGGGGACCACCCGCGACACGTTCACCGCCCACGTCCGGCCGTGCGACGGGCGGTCACCTGTCAGGGCCGTGAGCGGGACCGCGAACTCGGCCGTCCAGCCCGTCTCCGTCGGGTGGAAGGCGGTGAAGTACCGCGGGTTCCACGTCTTGTCGCCCCAGCAGTCCTCGGCCAGACAGCCGCGTTGGTCCACCTGGAAGCGGTAGTACGTCTGGTAGTCGCGGTCGAGGTCGAGCAGCACGTCCACCCGGTCGCGGCCGGCGAGGTCGGCGTCGCGGCCGCGCTTGCCCGCCGGCGGCACCGTCATCCCGGCCGGGTGGGCACAGCGGACGGCGACGTACAGGAAGCGGTCGTCGTAAGCGAACATCACTTCCGTCTTGAAGCCGTCGGCGAACGCCTTGGCGTCGTCGGACCGGTCGCCGGCGGCGGTGGCGGCGAGCTTCAGCGGCGTGTGCCCCTGCCAGCACGGGTCGTCGAGCTTGCCGTCGAGGAACGGCCGCGTCTCGGTGAAGCGGCAGACGGCGGCCGGCTTCGGCGGGGCGGCGAACGCCCCGCGGTTGACCGACCACGCCTCGGCCGCGAGGCAGTCGCGGTAAACGTCGGCCCCGGGTGTCGCGGCGACCGCCGCCGGGGCCGCCTTGAAGTAGTCGGCCACCGCCTTCTCGGCCTCACCGACCATGCCGAGGTTGCGGCGGGCGGCCAGCAGGCAGAGCCACGCCGCCGGGTCGCGGCTGTAGACCGGCCCGAACGCGCTCAGCTTCGGCTCCAACTCCAGGGCGGCCGTGTGCCACCGCTGGATCGCGTCGGCGTCCTGCACCTGGAAGGTGTCTTCGACCACGCCCGTGGTCGCGCCGCTCGTGGTGCCGCTCACGCCCGCCTGGACCACGTTCGTGCCGCCCTTCGGCTGAAACGCGGCGTGCTGGAAGATAACCCGCTCCTGGAGGTCGACGCGGTGCCGGGCCTCGCTGCTGGCGTGGTAGAGGATGAGCCAGCGGTACGCCTCGGCGGCGAGCGGGTGGCCGGGGTACTTGTCGGCGAGCAGGGCGTACACCTCGCGGGCCTCGGCCCACCGGCCCATCGAGACGAAGCGGGTGGCGACGGCGGAGGCGGTGCGGGCGGCCGCGTCGTCGGGCATCTCCTTGAGGGCGCTGGCGAGCGGGGCGAGGAGCTTCTCCTTGCCCCCGTCCGGGTCGGCGGCCGCGGCCACGCCTTCGAGGTGGCGGCGGGTCTGCGACGCCTTCTTCCGCTCGGCCACGCCTTCGACATCGACCGCCACCGGGGCGGCCGGCCGGCGGGCGGTGCCGCCGGGGGCGAGGTCGATCCCCTGCATCAGCGTCGTGTGGGCCTCGCTCCCCGGGAGGCGGTGAGACACGAGCGTGAAACAGGCCCGGCCGGCGGACGCCGAATCGTCGGCCAGGACGCGCACGGCCGGCTCGGCGAAGTCCTTCGGGCTGTCGCCGAGCGGGGCGTTCCACTCGGTGAGGTCGAGCTTCACTGCGGCGGTCGCGGCGTCCGCGGCCGGGGCGTAGAGCTTCTTCGCGGCCCACGGCTTCAACCCGAGCGATTGAATCTGTTCGGGGAACGCGGCCGGGTCGGCGGCCTTCTCGAACGCCTCCTTCGCCGCGTGCAGGCAGAGGACCGCGGTAGCCGGCCCGCCGGGTGCGGCCGCGTCGGCGACGATCACCTCGGGTTGCCAGAGGCGGACGGCGAGAACGGCTTGCCGCAGGAGTTGCTCGGCCGCCTTGCCGCCGTGGGCCTTGTCCCAGACGGCGAGCAGGTCGCGCGGCGGCAGCCCCTCGGCGTGGGCCGGCAGCGGGAAGCACCAGACCGAATCGGCGGCCGCCCCGCCGGCCAGCCGCACCGCCTGCCGCAGCCGGGCCGCGTCGCCCGCCCGCTTCGGGTCGGCCGTCGCCGGGTCGGCGGTCGTGACGTTCACGCTGGCCGCGAGGTAGCCGTCCGCGCCGCCGAGCAGGGCGACGGTTTCGAGCGGGGTCGAACGCCCGGCCGCGTGCAGGCAGAGTACCGCCGCCCGCTGGCCGCCGAGCCGCTGCACCTTCCACGTCTTGCCGCCGTCGGCCGTGCCGAGGACGGTGCCGAGGTCGCCGACCGCCCACCCGACCTTGTCCGTAATGAAGTGCAGGCCGTTGAGCGGCACGGGGCTGTTCGTCGCCTGAACGTCCCACGTCTTGCCGTCGTCCGCGCTGTGGAGGACGACCGAGCCCGGCCGCCCGGCGACCCAGACGTGCCCGCCGACGGCCGCCACCGCCTTGAAATCGCAGCAGGCCAGGGCGGACGCCGGGAGCGGCAGGTCGGCGAAGCCCCACTTCCGGCCGCCGTCGCCGCTGGTGAGGACGGTGCCGCCGTCGCCGACCGCGAACGCGCGGCGCTCGCCGACCTTCACGCCGTGGATCGTCCGGCCGCCGAGGGGGTCGAGTTCCGCGTCGGCCACGGCCCACGGTTCGCCCGGCTTCGCGGTCGCGAGCTTCGCCCACGCCCCGCCGAGGACGCCGGCCCGGTTCGCGGCGAAGTCCATCGCCCGCCACGACGGGACGCGGGCCGCGGTCGCGACCGGCCGCCACGTCTTGCCGCCGTCGGCCGTGGTGAACAGGCCGCCCGGGAAGGCGTCCGACCCGTCGCCGCAGACGACCCCGTTCGCCTCGTCGAAGAAGCGGACGGCGTGCAACCCGGGGAGGGCGTTGGTGCCGACCTCCTCCCAGGCGAGGCCGCCGTTGGCGGTGCGGAGCAGGACGCCGACGCTCCCGCCGCCGGCCGGCAACTCGCGGCGGCCGACCGCCCACCCGGTGTACGGGTCGGTGAAGTGGAGGCCGCGGAGGGACGCCCGGGTGCCGGTCTTCTGCCGCTCCCAGGTGGCCCCGCCGTCGATCGAGTGCCACACCACGCCGTCGTCGCCGGCCGCCCACCCCTCGCTCGCGTCCACGAACTGGACGGCGTGGACGGCCGCGTCGGCGAACGGGACGGCGGGCTGGGCCGCCACCGGCCCCGCGACCGCGAGCAGGGCGGCGGTGAGAAGGAGGTATCGCATGGGCTATTCCCTCGGAGGCGGGGCGTCGATAGCCCGGGGGAATAGGCAACGGCGGGGCGGAGTGCTAGGCCAAAACGACTGGTATCGGCGGGGTCGGTGGGCGGACTTGAGCGAATCACGATTCCCTGTTTTAGCCCCGGAGGGGCGGCAGACCGTAG
>JANPKP010000462.1:0-3882 GCA_031426095.1 Gemmataceae bacterium | reverse complement strand
GCGGGCGAGCCGCCCGTGCCACCCGGGCGTGGTGGGGAACCCAACTCCCCGCCGCCCCGCGGTTCGTCTATGCTGCGGGGATGAGCAAGAAGAAGAACAAGGTCCGCGTCGAGATGCGGAAGAACCGGAGCAAGCCGCCCCGGGAGAATGACCTGACCCGCCCCTTCCGGGCCGACGACGCCAAGGCCGTGGACGCCCTGAGCGGCGAGCGGGTGCGGGCCAAGGGCGACCTGTCGCGGCACCGCACCGTCGTCACCCCCGCCGACGTGCCGGGCGGGGCGACCGCCGACCCCGCTGCCGCCGGGGCGCTGTTCCGCGGTCGCGTCCTCCGCGTCCACGGGCTCGCGTCCGTGGTGGAGGCGGACGACGGGCGGACGTTCCGCTGCGTCATCCGCCGCATGCTCAAGACGATGGCGACCGACGAGCGGAACGCCGTGGCCACGGGCGACATCGTCTGGTTCAGGCCGGCAGGAGTCAGGAGACAGGGGCCAGGAAACAGAGAGGAACAGCCGGACGCGGCTCCCCTGGCTCCTGACCCCTGTCTCCTGACTCCTGACTCCGAAGGCGTGATCGAGAAGGTCGAGCCGCGGCACGGCGTGCTGACGCGGGCGTCGCGGCGGCGGGAGCAGGTATTGGTGGCGAACGTCGATCAGGTGGTGGCCGTGGTGTCGCTCGTCCAGCCCGACCTGAAGCCGCACCTCATCGACCGCTACCTCGCGGCCGCCGAGAAGGGCGGGCTTCGGCCCATCGTCTGCCTCAACAAGAGCGACCTGGCCGACCCCGTTTCCCTCCAGCCGCTCGTCGGCGGGTACGCCCAGCTCGGCGTCACCTGCCTGCTCACCAGCGCCCGCGGCGGGGCCGGGGTGGACCGCCTCCGCGAACTGCTTCGCGGCCGCTCGACGGTGTTCGCCGGGCAGTCGGGGGTGGGCAAGTCGTCGCTCCTGAACGCCATCCAACCCGGGTTGGCGCTGTCGGTGCGGGCGGTCAGCGAGGTGAACCAGAAGGGCCGGCACACGACGACCTACGCCCAGCTCCTGCGGCTCGACGGCGGCGGGTGGGTGGTGGACACCCCCGGGGTGCGGCAACTGGCCCTGTGGGACGTGCGGCCGGCCGAGGTGGAGGGGTTCTTCCGCGAGGTCCGGCCGTTCGTCCCGCTGTGCAACTTCCCCGACTGCACCCACACCCACGAGACCGGCTGCGCCGTCAAGGACGCGGTCGCCCGCAACCTCATCAGCCCGCGGCGGTATCACAGTTACCTCGGGTTGTTCAACGGCTCGGAGGCGGAGTAGCGGGCGGGTGCGGGCCGCGGGAAAGAACGGGCCTGCGTAACTCGCCTACGTGTTGCGTGTGGCATCTGCCCCCGTGTCCCGTGTCCCGTGTCCCGTGTCCCGTGTCCCGTGTCCCGTGTCCCGTGTCCGCCTTTACAAGCCCCCGCCGGCGCGGGAAGATGCCCGCTCGTTGCCGGCCGGCCCTGCCGGGCGTAGGAAACGGTGAAACCCGCACCAATGCGGCCGGGTAGAATGCGGGCGTGGCCCGAACCGCCCCGCCGACCGGGCCGCGGGCCACCCCTCCAAGAAAGGACGTTCGCGCATGATCCGCCTGACCCGCCGGGGCCTCGGGGCCGTCGCCCTGCTCCTCGCCGCCGTCCGCCCCGCCGGGGCCGCCGAACTCGACAAGCTCCTCCCGGCCGACTCGGAGACCGTGATCTCCGTGAACGCCCGCCAGATCGTCGAGTCCGAGATCGTCAAGAGGTTCGCCCTGCCGAACATCAAGCAGGCCCTCGCCGGGAACGACGCCCAGGCCGGCCTCAAGGCCATGGGCATCGACCCCCTCAAGGACATCGACCGGGTGGTGGTCGGCCTCTTCGGCAACGACCCCCAGAGCATGAAGGGCCTGGTCATCGTCCACGGCACCTTCAACCCGGACAAGCTGTACGCCGCCGCCGACGCGGCCGCCGCCGACCCGAAGTCGAAGGACAAGGTTTCGCTCGTCAAGGAGGGCGACACCACCCTGCTCAAGATTCAGCCGGACAAGAGCCCGAACCCGGTGTTCGGCACCGTGGTGGACAAGAACACGGTGGTGTTCGGGTCCGAGAAGGCCGGCGTCCTCGACGCCCTGGCCGTGGCCGGCGGGACCAAGAAGGGCGGGGTGAAGAAGGACCTGGCGGCGCTAGTGACCAAGATGGACGAGAAGTCGTCCCTCTTCATCGCCGGGCTGGTGGCCGGGAAGCTCAACAACGTGCCGATCCCCGGGGCCAACGACCCGGCCCTGGCCAAGGCCCTGGAGAAGATGGAGAACATGACCCTCACGCTCAACGTGACCGGGGACGTGGCCATGAACATCACCCTCGGCATGAAGGACGCCGAGGCGGCCGACGACTTCGGCAAGAAGATCGAGGAGGGGCTGGAGCAGGCCAAGGGGTTCATCCCGCTGCTCGGGGCCCAGAACCCGCAGCTCAAGCCGCTGGCCGAACTCGGCAAGACGCTCAAGAGCGGCGTGAAGGACAAGGACATCACCGTGTCCGCCAGCCTCTCCGGGGCGGCCATCGCCAAGATGGTCGGGGCCGGCGAAGAGTGAGTGACGACCGGCGAATGACGTGAACGCCGCGGCCCGGGGTGACAGCCCCGGGCCGCGGCCGTTTTGTGAGTGCCGCGGCCGTCCCTGGACTCTCAAGCGGCGGGCCAAGTGCCCCCGAATTCTCCCACTTTATCGACGTGCGTGTTGCCCGATCCGCCGGCCGGCATGCGGCTTGCGACTATCGCTCCCTGTTGACCCGGTAACGTGGGAGCGGCGGCAGATTCCGGGCGGAATCGCGGCTCGGGGCTTGCGGTTCGTGACGCGACCCACCCCGCTCGGGGGTTGGGCTCACATCGGGGGAGCGATGAACCGGGGCGAGCCTACCCGCGGCCCCGGTCATCCGCGCCGCCCGGTCCGGCCCGACCGCCGCCCCGCCGAAGTCGGCCGACGGCCCAACCCGCGACGGCACCCCTGGAGGCCGCCCCGCCGGCGACCAGCCCGCCCCCCACCACGCACCCCGCGGCGCTGCTCCGACCCCGTTCCATGCCGTGCGTCCTCCGTTGGCGGAACGACCCGGCTCAGGGGCTGTAGAGTGGCGACCCGAGCCACGGAGAAAACCTGAGACCGCGGTCCGCTGCAGCGAGACTGAATCGGTGTCTGCAACTTCAAAGGTATGGTCTGGGCACTCGCGGACCGATGCCGAGGCGCTCCCGGGCCTCCCCCGCGACCCACCAGAAGGATGCGTCGGTCCAGTACATTGTGTTGGCCCAGTGCTCCGGCAACTCGTGATAGATCAGATCGAACTCGCCGAGGAAGGACAACCCACGCCCACCCCAACCTTGGTTGATCCGCCCGATGGCCTCGGCTTCTGGCACTGCGAACACGCGAACAATCTCGGCCGCGATTTTCCGGCAGTAGGCGTCGGACTTCGCATCGGTGACGAACTGCCACGGCGACTCCATCCGTGCGCCCTCTGCGGTCGAATTTGTGTTGAGCCTGCGGCCCGGCCGACACGCGACTTGCGGGCTCGCGGTCTACCCCGATTAGACCCCTGCCAAGCTACTCGCCGCATTCGACGCCCACAAGAGGCTTGCGGCAGGGTGGCACGGGCGGCTCGCCCGCCCGTGTCGGCTGGCCACGCGGACATTCGATCTTGTGGCCCGGGCTTCCAAGCCCGGGTTCGTGGACCAGCCCGGGCAACGATGCCCGGGCCACAAGACGGGTGTTCTCCCTCCCTCGCCGACACGGGCGGGCGAGCCGCCCGTGCCACCCACTCCCCACTTCGGACCAGGCCCCGCCTCCTTTGTAGTCTTCGGTGGTACCACGCCCGGGGCCGGGGGCGAGGTGCCCTCCGCCCCGGCCCCG
>JANPKP010000461.1:0-7142 GCA_031426095.1 Gemmataceae bacterium | reverse complement strand
TGCTCGACCTCGAAACGCTCCACTTGGCCCGCGAGATGGGGTACACGGGGGTGGCGTTCAAGGCGTGCAAGGGGCAAACGCAATCACTGTTACTGGCGGCCGCGGCCCAGAAGTACGGGCTGTTCCGCTGCGTGCAAGACTTGACCTGCCCCGGGGCGTCGTTCGTCCAGTCGGCGAGTTTGGCGGCCCACGTCCCCGGCGTCGCGGCCATCGAGGGCAACGGCCGGCAGTACGTCCCGGCCGCGAACGCCGGGTGGGACGACCGCTTCCCCGGCGTGTTCACCGTCCGCGGCGGGGCGGTGAACACTGCGATCCTGAACGGGGTGGGGCTGGGGGCCGTGTGACCCGACGCCCCGCCGCGGTATACTGACTCCACCCCAACCCCGGAGTCCGCCGTGTACTGGAAGATGGCCAAGCGGGTGCTGTTCGAGACCGACAAGCGGCTCCTCTGGAAGCTCGCCTACAACATGGGGTTCAAGGGGGCGCTCTCCGTCCACCGGCACAAGTTGCGGATGCGGGCCGGGAAGGTGTTCCCGCCGTTCCTCTACGTGTCCGTCATCAACTCGTGCAACCTCCGCTGCCAGGGGTGCTGGGTGGACGTGGCCCACAAGCAGCAGACGATCTCGCCGGACGCATTCCACGCCCTCGTCCGCGAGGCGAAGGCGATGGGGAACGTCTTCTTCGGCATCGTCGGCGGCGAGCCGTTCATGCACCCGCACCTCCTCGACATGCTCGCCGAACACCCGGACTGCTACTTCCAAATCTTCACCAACGGCCACTTCCTCACGCCCGAACGCGCCAGGCGGATGTGGCAGCTCGGCAACGTCACCCCGCTGGTCTCCGTGGAAGGCAGCGAGATCGTCAGCGACGAGCGCCGTGGCCGGGCGGGCGTGTTGAGCAAGACCCTTCAAGGCGTCCAGAACGCCCTCGACGCGGGGGTGTTCACCGGCGTCTGCACCAGCCTCTGCCGGACGAACATCGACGATCTGCTCCGCGAGAGGTGGATCGACCGGCTCATCGAAATGGGCGTGATGTACACGTGGTTCCACGTCTACCGGCCGATGGGGCCGAGCCCCAACCCGGACCTCTGGCTGACGCCCGAACAAGCCGTCAGGGCCCGCGAGTTCGTGGTCGAGATGCGGGCGAAGAAGCCGATCGTGATCGTGGACGCGTATTACGACGGCGAGGGGAAGGCCCTCTGCCCGGCGGCGACGGGGATCAGCCACCACGTCAACCCGTGGGGCGACGTGGAGCCGTGCCCGATCGTGCAGTTCTCGAAGGAGTCGATCCACGCCACCGCCGCCGACACCCGGCCGCTCGCGGCGAAGGTGGTGAAGTCGGAATTCCTCCGCGACTTCCGCGAGCTGGCCCGGGCGACCACACGCGGTTGCATCGTGCTGGAGCGGCCCGACCTGCTCGGCAAGCTGGTGGAGGCCCACCGGGCGAAGGACTCGACGGCCCGCCAGAGTGCGATGGCCGAGCTGCGGGCGATGACGGTGCGGACCTCGCAGTACAACCCCCTCGCCGAGATACCCGAACGTAACCCCTTCTACCGGCTCGCCAAGAGGTACTTCTTTAACGACTTCGGCGTCTACGCCGGCCGCGACGCCGAGCACGCCCGGCAGTCGGCCCCCGGGGTGCTGGCGGGCGGCGGGCGTTAAACCCTTCCAGGCTTCTCCGGCCGCCCACAGCCTCGCCAACTTTTTCAAGCCGGGGATTCCCTTCCCCGGCTTTTTCGTGCGCCGCGGGCGGTCGCACTGTCGGTTTTTTCGAGAGAACCGGCCCGATTCCGGGGCCGGGCCATTTGACAGGGGTTTGGCACCGCTCTAGGGTTCGGGCGTGAGTGAGTCATAACGGCAACGGAATGAGGCACCACGAGTCCCGGTCGTCCCGCCCGCGGGGAGAAGGGAGGCCGGGGGAAGTACCACAACGCAGGCGGACGGCCCGCCCGCGAGCCTCGGAGTGATGACATGCTCGGCAGAATTAGGACTACCGCGGTCCGCTTCTTGAAGCAAGAGGATGGGCCCACCGCCGTCGAGTATGCCGTGATGCTCGCCCTGATCATCGTGGTCGTCTTCGCGGCGGTCGCGAACATCGGTGGCACGACGTGCAGCATGTACAACAACTTGGCCCTCCAAGCCGCCTCCAAGCCCAGCGGTTCTTGACCGCGGGGCGGCCGGTTCATCGGGACGGGGAACCCGGCGGACCGGCAGGCGGCTCCCGACAGACCAGCTCGAACACACAGGAGATCGAATCATGCGCAACCTGACCCAGTCGGTGGTGAAGTTCCTGAAGGCCGAAGACGGCCCGACGGCCGTCGAGTACGCCGTCATGCTGGCCCTGATCATCGTCGTCTGCATCGCCGCCGTGACCACCCTCGGCGGGAACGCGAACAGCACGTTCTCGTTCGTCGGCGGCAAGATCGCCCCGACCACCGCCGCCGCCGCCAGCTAAGGTGGCGGTCCGGTTTCGGCGAACGACTCGGGCGTGATCGGTTCGGGCCGGGCCTCAAGAGGCTCGGCCCGCTTCGTGGCCAGACGGAACTCACCCGGCACCAGTGACCTGACTCGCAACCCGGCCCTGTGATCGAGGTGACGACTCTCATGGTGAACGAACTCTCGGCCCCCGCGGCCCTGGCCCCCTCGGCCCTGAAAAGCGACGAAGTTTTGATCGACCGCGCGTTCGCGGCGCAGATGGCCCGCGTCCCGCTCCTGGCGGTGGCCTGGGTGGCGGCGAGCGTCGCGGCCCACTACCTGTGGGCGGCCGTCGCCCCCGCCGACGCGATCAACTACGGCCCGGTGGCGGTGATTTGCGTCGGCATGCTGCTCGCCGCCGTCATCGACGGGTGGGCGTACAAGGTGCCGAACTGGGTGACGCTCCCGCTCGTGGTCAGCGGCTGGATGATCGGCCTCCTCCACGACCTCGGGGCCCCGGTCGACTCGGGCACCGGCGGCCTGGGGGCCGCCCTCCTGGGCACCCTGATGGGGTTCGCCCTCCTGTTCCCGATCCTGGCCATCGGGGGGGTGGGGGCCGGCGACGTGAAGATGCAGATGGGCTTCGGGGCCTGGGTGGCGGCGTACTTCGGCACCGGCGAGGGGACGGCGACCGGCCTCGGGTGGTCGAACGTCCTCCTCTGGTCGTTCTGCTTCGGGGCCATCGCCGGCGGGGCCTTCGCCCTGGTGATGATCTTCGCCCGCCGCCAGTTCACGCAGAACGTGGCCATGGTCGGGGAGATCTTCACCGACCTCCAGATGATCCTGGCCGGGCAGGGGGCCCAGGCGAGCAAGCGGGCGAACGACCGCCGCTCGAAGTGGGTGAAGCTGCCGTACGGCATCCCGCTGTGCGTCGGGTTCCTCGGGTTCCTGTGGTACGCCCTGGCGGTGGCCGGCTGAGTCGGTGGCGAACGGGGAATCGGCAAAGCCGGGCGTCTCGCACCGCCCGGCCGGACCCGGAAGATCGGCAGGACGGCCAAGACGCGAAACTTCGGCACTCTCGACACACGCGGAAAGACTGAAGAAACCCACCCTGCCCGGTCGAATTTTGGGGCAGGGGAATACGACTGCTATAGCCGGCAAGCCGGGCCGTTCGGGAAGATTCGGGCTGACCCTCGCGTTGCGAACAGTCGACGCCGGCCGCCCGCCCGGACACCGGACCCGCCAGCAGTCAGGGGTGCAGGCCAACGGCGGGCACGGCCCGCCGGCAGGGCCGGCACGTTCGGACCCGGGACCGGCTCACGCCCCTCGTGGGGCGGCCCCCGCGGACCAGCGGCCGGCGGACGACGGACACCGTGTTTGACTACCTCCGAGGGGTGACACCGATGAAGCAGAAGAATCTGATCCTGATGGTGGTGGCGGTCGGGTGCGGCCTGGCGGCCGCCCTCCTGACCTCCTCGATGAGCGCCAAGCTGAAGGACGACGCCGTCGAGGTGATCGTGGCCAGCAAAGACCTGCCGGTGGGCACCATGCTCACCAAGGAGACGATCGCCACGTCGATCGCCCGCAAGAAGATGCCCAAGGACGCCCTCCCGCCCGCCCTCGTGCTGTCCGAGGAGGAGCTGGTGGACAAGCGGCTGACCCGCGGGGTGCGGGCCGCCGAGACGTTCAACCCGGCCGACCTCAGCAAGGGCGGGGTTGTCACCATCCCCCACGGGATGAACATGATGACGATCCCGTGCGGGCTGACCGACGCGGTGGCCGGGTTCGCCGGCCCGGGCAGCCGGGTCGACATCCTGGCGACGTACAACCAGGGCCCCAAGAAGGTCGCCTTCCCGCTGCTGGTGGACATGCTCGTGCTAACGATCAATTCGGCCGTGTCGCCCGACACCAAGGGTAACGGGACGTTCACCGACGTGAGCATGGTGTCGTTCGCCGTCACCCGCGAGTCGGCCCTCCTTCTCAAGCTGGCCCAGGAGCGGAGCTGCCGCATGACCCTGGTCCTCCGCCACGACGAGCAGCAGCAGCTCGCGAAGAAGGAGGAGTGGAAGTACGAGGACGTGAAGAAGCTCCTCGAGGACGGCGACCGCATCGAGATGGGCAAGCCGGTGGCCGTCGACGACCCCGAGAAGCGGGCCCCGTCCGTCGCCGGGCCGGCCCCGGCGGCCGAGAAGGTCGAACTCGTGACGATCCCGGTGGCCACCGCCGATGTCGCCAGGGGCACGGTGATCACGGCCGAGGTGCTGAAGAAGAACTTCGAGAAGAAGGAATTCGCCAAGAAGGACGCCCCGGCCAACGCCGTGGCCGACCTGGAGACGCTGATCGGCAAGTCGTTCCTGAGCGACGTGGCTGCCAACCAGTTCGTCGCCAAGTCGCAGGTCGGCGACCCGGTCAAGGTCGCCGAGGTCAAGCCGGCGGTGGCGACCAAGCCGAAGCGGACGCACGACGTGATCGTCCAGACCGGGAGCGGGAACAAGACGTTCCGGTACGAGGAGAAGTCCGCGGGCGAGTGGGTGATCGTCGGCGAGGTCAAGCCGGCCGAGGGCGAAAACAAGCCCACGCCGCCGGCCGCCGAGCCGACGCCGACCCCGACCCCGGACGTGAAGGTCGACTGAGACCGAGAGAGCCGTAACCGACGGCCGGCGGGCACCCCCCGCCGGCCGGTACGAGACGCCCGAGACCCCGGGCGGAGCGAGGCCGACCCGGGGACCCGAGCGGGCAGGACGCCCGGCGGGTGACGGTGGTACGACCGATCGGGGGCGACGGCCGCGAGGCCGCGAGCCCCCGGAGCCGGGCGGGGAGACCCGCCCCTTTCAGCGAGGAGAGGTGAAAGGATGCACCCGAACGCCAACGCCCGACGGCCCCTTCTGTGGGGCCTGGTCCTTGTGGCCGGGCTGGTCGGACCCGCGGCCCACGGCCAGCAGCCGGTCGTCCCGGTCGGCGTCGCCAAGGTCGACCGCAGCGGGGCCCTGATCGTCCCGCTCGGCGGCACCGTCCAGTTCGACCCGCGGACGCCCGACGCCAAACTGATCGTCGAAATCTTCAACCGCAACGAAGACATCCTCCAGGCCCGGCCCGACGCCGGCAACCCCCGGGTCGTGGTCATGACCGGCCGGGCCCCCGGCCTGAGCCAGATCACCCTGACCTACGCCGACCGGACCAAGGCCGTGTACGACGTGGTCGTCCAGCCGGACTACGACCTCCTCCGGAACGTCATCAAGCGGACCGTCCCGACGGCCTCGGTCGAGGTCATCCCGGGGGTCGGCAACGTGATCATCCTGAGCGGGTACGTGACCAGCCCGGGCGACGCCGACATCATCCAGCGGATCGCCAGCAGCGTGGTCGGCGGGAACCCCCAGAACATCATCAACGCCATGCAGGTGGGCGGCGTGCAGCAGGTCCAGATCGACGTGGTCGTCGCGTCGGTGGACCGGACCGAGGCCCGCAGCCGCGGGTTCGACTTCTTCGTCAACGCCCGCCAGTTCCAGTTCAACAGCATCGTGGGCGGGCTGCTCGGCCAGAACGTCAGCGGGGCCGGCCTCGTGGCCGGGGGGGCCACGATCGTCAGCCCGGACGCCAACCTGGCCTTCGCCGTGGTCCCCGGCCGGTTCATCGGGGCCCTCCGGGCCCTGCGGACGGAGGGGCTGGCCAAGTTCCTGGCCGAGCCCCGGGTGGTCACCCAGACCGGCCGCCCGGCCTTCTTCCGCAGCGGCGGCCAGCAGGCCACCCTCGGGCCGGCGAGCGGCATCAACGGCCCCGGCGTCCAGCTCGTGCCGTTCGGCACGGAACTCGAGGTGCTCCCGATCGTGTACGGGAACGGCAAGATCTGGCTCGAAGTCAACCCCCGGATCACGAGTGTGAACAACGCCCTGGGCATCACGACCTCGTTCGGGACGACGCCCGGGTTCAGCGAGCAGAACGTCCGCAGCGCGGTCATGCTGGAGTCCGGCCAGACGTTCGCCATCGGCGGGCTGATCCAGAACTCGGTGTCGGGCAACACCGTCAAGGTGCCGGTGATCGGCGACCTGCCCTACCTCGGGCGGGCCTTCAGCCGGGAGAACTTCACCACGATCGAGAACGAGCTGGTGGTGATGGTCACCCCCCGGCTGGTCGAGGCGATGGATTGTGAGCAGGTGCCGAAGCGGCTTCCCGGACGGGAAACCCGCAACCCGGACGATTATGAGCTATTCTTGGAAGGCGTGCTCGAAGCCCCCCGGGGCCAGCGGCAGGTGTGGACGGGTCACTGCTACAACGCCCCGTACAAGTGCGACCCGACCTACGGCACCTTCCCGTGCATCGGGAACGTCTGCGGCGGCGGGGCGACCGGGGCGGGCGGCGCGTGCGGGGCGAACGGCTGTGCCGCCCCCGGGGTGGTGACGGGGCCGGCGGCCCCGGCGGCCCTCCCCATCCCGGCCGCGGTGACGCCCGCCCCGGTGGTGCCGATCACCCCGGTGGTGTCCCCGGCGACGACCGGAACGGTCCGGCCGACGGCCGACACGACGACGACCCCCGTCGGCCTCCCGGCCGACGCCCCGACGGTCTCGCAACCGGCGGGGCAGGGCGGCCCGGCGGCCGCCCCGACGACGACCGACTCGATGCCCTTGACGCTGCCGCCCCCGGCCCCGGTCGCCCCCGGCAACTGACAGGGGCGAGTGGAACGCGGGCGGTGCCCCGGCCCCGGTCGCCTTGCGACCGGGGCCGGGGCCGTCC
>JANPKP010000460.1:0-1933 GCA_031426095.1 Gemmataceae bacterium | reverse complement strand
AGCCCAGGAGGAGGAGCAGCATCCGCCGCGGCGTCCACAAAGCCCCGACCCCCCACGCCCGCCGCCGACCCGGCCGTCACTGGAAGCGGGCCACAATCCCGTCCCACCGGCCTTGCAACTTCAACAGCCATTCAATGGCGTCGCGGACCGCCCCGTGCCCGCCGGGCACGGCCGTCACGTAGTCGGCCGCCGCCCGCAACTCCGGGCAGGCGTCGGCCACCGCCACCCGCACGCCGCACCGCCGCAACACCGGCAGGTCCGGCAGGTCGTCGCCGATGGCGCACACCTGGTCGGCCCGCAGCCCCGTCGCGGCCAGCACTTCCTCGAACGCCGGCACCTTTTCCGGCCGGCCCTGCAACACCGGGCTCAGGCCCAGCTCGGCCGCCCGCCGTGCCACCACCGGCGTGTCGCGTCCTGAAACTACGGCCGCCCGCTTACCGGCGAGCTGCCACAACTTCAACCCCGACCCGTCGCGGACGTGGAACCGTTTCACCTCCGCCCCAGTATCGGCGTACACGATGCCGCCGTCGGTCAGCACCCCGTCCACATCGAGTAAAAGGAGTTCGACGGCGGCCGCACGGGCGGTCAAATCGGGAGAAGCGGCGGGGGGCATGGTGTGCCGGTCGTGCGGGCCAGGGGGATGGGAACGGCGGTCACGCGCTCTTGCGGTCGGCGAGCCGCAACACCGGCGGCGGGGCCGGGGCGAACTCCCGGGGGTCGAGGCCGATCAGGTCGGTGATGTCGAGCAGCCCGACCGGCCGGCCGGCGGCGTCCACCACCGGCAGTTCGCTCACCTTGCGGCCGCGCATCAGTTCGACCGCCTCCGACACGCGGGCGTCCGGGCCTACCACAAGCGGCTCGCGGGTCATCACTTGCTCGATCGGGCCGTCGAACTTCGCCTCGGCCCGGTTCTCGAACAGGCGGGCGAGGTCGCTGTCGGTGAACAGCCCGGCGAGCGTGCCGTCGGGGCCGACGAGGATGATGGCCCCCGTCCGCCGGCCGTGGTGGCGGACGCGGGCGAAGACGGTCCGCACCGTTTCGGTCGCCGGCGCGATTCGGAGTTCGTCGCCGCGGCGCATGCACTCGTCCACGGTCGCCAATTTGCGGCCGAGGCTACCGGCCGGGTGGAAGCGGGCGAAGTCGGCGGCCGTGAACTCCCGCTGTTCGGAGAGCGTAAAGGCGAGTGCGTCGCCGAGGGCGAGCATGACGGTGGTGCTGGTACTCGGGGCGAGCGACAGCGGGCACGCCTCGGTGATCGGGCCGTACACCACGGCCGCGTCGGCGGTGCGGGCCAGGGTGCTGGCACTGTTTCCTGTGACGGCCACGATGCCGCCCGCGAGCCGGCGGAGGGGGCCGACGAGCCGCAAGAGTTCGTCCGACTCGCCGCTGTGCGACAGGAGCAGGGCCACGTCGTCCGGGTGGACGGTGCCGAGGTCGCCGTGGACGGCGCGGGTGGCGTCGAGCGTGTAGGCCCGTGTGCCGGTCGAGTTGAAGGTGCCGACGAGCTTCTGGCCCACGTCCGCACACTTCCCGATGCCGACGACGGCCACCCGCCCGCGGCAGGCGAAGAGGGCGTCGGCGACGGCCGCGAACCCCTGGTCGAGCCGGCCGGCGACCACGTCGAGGGTCGCGGCCTCGGCCCGGAGGATGCCGCGGGCGAAGGCCAGGCGGTCGAAGGAGGGCGGGGGGGGCATGGCACGTCCCGGGGCCGGCGGCCCGCGTCCGTTTCGGGGGCGGTCAGGGTTGCGACCCCACGCTATAGCCGGTTCCCGCCGGGCGTGCAACGCGAAGTGGAATCCGCCGGGGGCTGGGTGGCACGGGCGGCTCGTCCGCCCGTGGCTGTTGGCGACGCGAGTGGTCCCGGAGACACGATCTCTTGTGGCCCGGGCATCCTTGCCCGGGGGCTTGCATGGGGAAGAACCCGGGCAAGGAT
>JANPKP010000459.1:0-4398 GCA_031426095.1 Gemmataceae bacterium | reverse complement strand
CTGTCGAGCACGTTCATCTGGCAGCCGACGGTCTCGATGTAGACGGCGTTCTGGGGCATGGTCGGGGGTCCGTTATGAACGGGGCCGAGGGCTTGTTTCGTGAAAGATACCGAGCGAGCACGAGCGCAGTAAGCCCACCCGCGGCCACGGGTGTGCTGCGAAGGCGCTGTCAGACGGGTCAGGTGCCCTTCCGCAGGCGGGCCCAGTAGCCGCCGTCGGACGGGCGGCCGGGGATGGCGGTGTGTTCGGCTTCGAGCGTCAGCTTGGGGAACGCCCGGCGGACGGCGGCCACCACGCCGGCGTTCTCGTCCGGCTCGATGCTGCACGTCGAATAGACGACCGTGCCGCCGGCCTTCACCCGCTCCACGGCCTGGATGAGCAGCCGGGTTTGCAGCCGGATCAGGTACTCGAACTCGGTCGGCTTGATCCGCCAGCGGACCTCCGGGCGGCGGCCGAGGACGCCCGTGTTGCTGCACGGGGCGTCCACCAGGGCGGCGTGGAACGGGCCGGCCGGCGGGTCGTCGTGTTCGCCGAGCAGCACCGTTTCGACGGTCTTCACCTTCATGCGGTCCACGAGCGAACGCACGGTGTCGAGCCGCTTGGGGTCGATGTCGCAGGCGACCACGGTGCCGCGGTTGTCCATCAGCTCGCACAGGTGCGTCGTCTTGCCGCCGGGGGCGGCGCACAGGTCGAGGACGCGCATCCCCGGCTGCGGGGAAAGGGCCGACGCCACCCGCATCGACGCCTCGTCCTGCACGGCGAAGTCGCCGTCGGCGTACCCCGGCAGCTCGCGCACGGCCACGCCGTCGAGGACGCGCAACGACTGCGGGTGGCCGCCCGTCTCCACGTCGATCTGGTCGGCCGCGAGGCGGAGGCGGTACGTCTCGCGGTCGCTGTGGAGCTTGTTCACCCGCACCCACAGCGGCGGCGGGTTGTTGAACCAGAAGCCGAGGCGGAAGGCCTCCTCGCGGCCGTGCCGGCGGAGCCAGCGGTCGGCCAGCCAGTCGGGCCACGAGAAGCCGGCGGTGAGGTAGCCGGCCGTGTCCTCGTCCGGGTTCGGCAGCACGGCCTGCGCGAGCTTGCGGAAGCGGACGTGGACGACGACGAGCGGCATCTGCTTGTCGGGCGAACCCTTCCGCAGGACGCCGCCGCGCTCGCGGTACTGGCCGGTCCCGGGCGGCGGCGGCACGGTCGATTCGGTGGCGTCGAACGGCAGGGTGTCGGGGCCGGCGTACTCCACGAACTCGTCGGTGACGAGTTCGCTCACCCGCCGCAGCACGCCGTTGACGAGGCCGCTCGCCTGCGGGCTGCCGACGTACTCGGCGAGGTCGACCGTCTCGTGGACGGCCGCGTGCCGGGGGACGTTGGGCAGGAACGCGAGCTGGAAGGCCCCGAGCCGCAGCACGTCGTGGACGCGGCGTTCGAGAGCGTAGAGCGGCGTTTTGAGGAACGGCGTGAGGAGGGCGTCGAGCGTCGCCTGCCGGCGGGTGACGCCGAACACGAGGTTGGTGACGAACCGGCGGTCCTGGCCTTCGAGCGGGGTGCGGCCGAGCGCGTCGTCGACGAGGTCGGCGGCGAACCCCTGGCGGTCGTCGGCGCGGGCGAGCACGTCGGCGGCGACGCCGCGGGCGGTGGGCGTCACGACAGCACCTCAGGGCCGAAGCCCATACCTTCGACGAGCGGATGTCCGCGAAGAAACTCCATTGCATTCATTCGCTTCTTGCCGGCCGGCTGGAGTTCGTACACCACCACAGTTTCCTGGCCGCCGGCGGTCACGTGAAAGTTGTCGGGCTCACACGAAAGGTGGAAGAGCGTTCCGGGGACGGGCCCAAGTAGCGGCGGGTCGAAGGACATATGGGCCAGATTGATGATGACTCGCATCGGCTCCTTGCCTGGGCGGTGAAGGAAGGTGTACGGCGTGGGCCAAGGCTGCATCGCCCGGATGTGACAAACAATGTCCCACGCCGGCTTCGACCAGTCGATCAGGCCATCTTCCTTCTTGAGCTTCGGGGCCTTCGTGACGAGGGCGGGGTCTTGCGGCGTGCCGGCGAACCAGCCCTCGGCGGCGATGCGGTCCACCACCGTCGCGGCGAGGTCTGCTCCGTGGGCGGCGAGGCGGGTTTCGAGTTCGCCGGCCGTCTCGTCGTCGCCAATGTCAAGCGCGCCTTGCAGGAGGATGTCGCCGCTGTCGAGGCCGGGCGTCACCTTGATGATGCTGACGCCGGTCCGCGTCTCGCCCTTCCAGATGGCATACGCCACCGGGGCCGCCCCGCGGTACTTCGGCAGGAGCGAGGCGTGGACGTTGATCGTGCCCACGGCCGGCGTCGCCAGCACGTCCCGCGAGAGAATCTGCCCGTAGGCCGCGACCACGAGCAGGTCCGGCTTCATGGCCCGCAACTGCTCCAGCCCGTCCGGCGTGTTGATGCTCTCCGGCTGGGCGACCGGCACGCCGGCCCGCTCCGCGAGCGTCTTCATGCCGACGCCCGTCTGCCGGGTGGAGCCGCGCTTCTGGCCGCCGTCGCGGTCCGGCTGCGTCACCAGCCCGACGACGTTCCGCCCACCGCCGGCCAGCAGCGCCGCGAACGTCGGCTCGGCGAACGTGCCGGTGCCCATCATCACGATTCGCATGGAGGTGGTCTCGAAGAGAATGAACCACAGAGTCACAGAGAACACCGAGTGCGGAAACACGAGAGAAGAACAAATCCCGTGTTTCGGACTTCTCGGTGTTTGCTTCCCTCGGTGTCCTCTGTGACTCTGTGGTTCATTCTCCGCTTCCTAAAACTTCGGCTCCAGGTCGGGCGGCAACTCGCCCTTCCGCTTGGCCTTCTCGAACTCGTCGATGAAGTAGTCCAAGTCTTTGCGGCTGCCGATGCGGCCGAGGGGGCCCATCTTGTCGATGAACAGGGTGCCGTTGAGGTGGTCGATCTCGTGCTGCCAGAGGCGGGCCGGTAGCTCGCTGCACACCATCTCGACCAGCTCGCCCTTGAGGTTGTACGCCTGCACCTTCACCGTCTTCGCCCGGCGGACGTTCTGGTACAGCCCGGGGAAGCTCAGGCACCCCTCGCGGTCGTTCACCGTCCCCTTCGACTCGACCACCACCGGGTTCACGGCCACGAACTCCTGGTCCTTCTGCTCCGGGTCGCCGGCGAAGTTCATGACGAGGAGCTGGTAGTCGAGGGCCACCTGCGGGGCGGCGAGGCCGAGCCCCTCGTGCTTGTACATCAGCTCCAGCATGGCCCCGGCGGCGCGTTGCACGTCGGCGTCGATGGCCGTCACCGGGCGGGCCTTCACCCGCAGGGCCGGGTGGGGGTATTGGACGATCTTCATGGCACCAACCGTCGGGTCCGCCGTGCGGCGTAGACGGTGAATTGTACGGAAGGTGGCGGAGAATGAACCACAGAGTCACAGAGGACACGGAGCAAAGCCGAACACCGAGAATGCCGGAAACCCGATTTTGTTCGTCTCTCGTGTTTCCGCCCTCTGTGCCCCCTGTGACTCTGTGGTAAATTTGCTTTCATGCCCGACACCATCACCGATGTGGCCTGCACCGTGTGCGGGTGCGTGTGCGACGACCTGACGATCACCGTGGACGGCGGCCGAATCACCCGGGCCGACGGGGCGTGCCGCCTCGCGGAGCCGTGGTTCCTCGGGCAGAACGCCGCCGCCCCGCCCGCCGCCGAGATCGACGGCCACCCCTGTTCACTCGAAGACGCCTACGACCGGGCCGCCGCCGTTCTGAAGGCCGCGACGTACCCGCTGATTTACGGCCTCTCCCGCAGCACCACCGAGGGGCAGCGGGCGGCCGTCGCCCTCGCCGACCGGCTCGGCGGCACCGTCGACACCACGGCCAGCACCGGGCACGCCCCGTCGATCCTGGCGTTACAACAGGTGGGCGAATCGACCTGCACGCTCGGCGAGGTGAAGAACCGGGCCGACCTCGTCGTCTTCTGGGGCAGCGACCCCGTGACGACGCACCCCCGGCACCTCGAACGCTACTCCGCCGACCCCGTCGGCCGCTGGGTGCCCGAGGGCCGCAAGGGCCGCTTCCTCGTCGTCGTGGACGAACACCTGACGGAGACGGCCAAGCTCGCCGACCTGTTCATCCGCGTGACGCCCGGCCAACATTGGGACGCGCTCTGGACGCTGCGGATGCTCGTGAAGGGGCTTGAAATCCCGCCGTCGGCCGACGGCGGGATGTGGGCCGACCTCGCCGCCCGCATGAAGGCGTGCCGGTTCGGCGTCGTCTTCTTCGGGGCCGGGCTGCTCGCCCCGCCGAACGCCCACCGCACGGTCGAGGCGCTGCTCCAACTCGTCACCGACCTGAACGACCACACCCGCTTCTACGCCCGCCGGATGCGCCGCTACGGCGACGTGGCCGGGGCCGACTCCGTCCTCGCC
>JANPKP010000458.1:0-5100 GCA_031426095.1 Gemmataceae bacterium | reverse complement strand
CGAGTCGAAAAGCCCGCCCGTTGCAACCGGCGGGCTTTTTTCTCGCCCCCCGTCGCACGCCGCACCGCCGATCACTTCCCCCGCCCGAACAGCGACCACGTCCGCCCGCCTCCCGCCTCCCGGAACAGCACCGACTCGCGGCGGAACTGCGCCACCGCCGCCGCCAGCGCCACCGCCACGCACACGCCCAGCGACACGACCACCGCCGGGACGTGCTGCCACGGGAACGGGTCGGCCCGCACGGCCATCAGCCGCTGCTGGAGCAGGAGCGCGTTCGTGAGCGGCACCCAGCTCGTGAGGCCGTCGAGTTCGACGCCCGGGGCCATGCTCAGGTAGCTGAGCGGCATCGCCACCAGGAACACCGGCACCATGTAGTAGTTCCCCTCCTTGGTGCCGCGGGCGAACACCCCGAGGGCCAGGCAGACGGCCGCGAAGAGCATGGCGATCGGGACCGCCGCCAGCACGCTCGCGGCCAGCCCCGGGAGCGACACCAGCGGCGTGTCGAGGGCCGCCTGCGCGGCGACCACGGCGGCCAGCATGAGGGCCACGTTCCACACGGCCGTGCCGAACCCCAGCGCGGTGGTGGCCAGGAACTTCCCGGCCACGATCTCACCGCGGCCGGCCGGGCTGATGAGCAGCGTCTCCATCGTCCCCCGCTCCTTCTCGCCGGCCGTCATGTCCACCGCCGGGTGGACGGCCCCGGTGAGCATCCACATCACGAGAAGGAACGGGAACACCTTCACGAGCAGGTCGCGGACCTCGTCGGCCACCCGCTTCTCCTCGGACTTCTCGGACCCGGGGTCCTTGATCTGGAACGGCGTGTCGAAGTCGGCCGGCAGCCCGGCCCGGCCGAACCGCACCTGCCGGACGCGGGCCCGCCAGTCGCGGAGGGCGGACGTGAGCCGCTGGACGGCGAGCTTCGAGTTCTCGTCGCCGTCGCGGCCGACGACGCGGACGGTCGGCCGCTCGCCGCGGTCGAGGGCGGCGGTGAAGCCCGGCTCGACGACGAGCAGGGCGTCGATCTCGCGCGACGCGAGCAGGCTTTCGTCCGGCCCGGCCACGGGGGTCAGGCGGAGGGCCACGCCGAGGCCGGCCGGGCCCGGGCGGGCGAACTCGGGGGCGAGACTGTCGCCGTCCGTGAGGCGGGGGTACGGGCGGGCGAGGTCGGCCGCCGCCACCGCCGCCGGGCCGACGACGGCCGCCGCGTCGGGGGCGGTCGCCCCCTGCGGCAGGTGGTCGCCGCCGGCGACGCCGACGACGAGGGTCTTCCCCTTCATCACCTCGACGTACCCGAGGAAGACGGTGACGAAGAGCGGGTACATGAGGGCCGGCAGCCCGAGGATGAGGAACAGCGTCCGCCGGTCGCGGAGCTGGTCGCGGAACTCGCGGGCGGCGATGAGGGCGACGACGGCACGGCGCATGGGGGTCGTTCGCTCCGGTGAGGGCCGACGGAAGGGGGATTATACGGAGGGCGGGCGGACGGCTCCCCGCGGCCCCCGCCGCACAATCCGCACACGCCGAACGATTTGCCCCCGCCGGCCGCGTGAACTAGGGTTGGGATTCACCGGCCGGCGAGGGGCCACCCGCCGGCCGCCCGTACGAACGAGTCCGTCACCAGGGACGTGCGATGCGAGTGCCTCAGGGGTCGCGGCGGGGCGGGAAAGTGGTCGCCGGCCTGCTCGTCGGCCTGCTCGTCGGCGGGGCCGGGGTCGGCGGGTACGCCCTCTACAAGGGGCGAGACGCCAACCGCCCGGGGGCCGACGCCGCCCTCGAGCCGGCCGACGAGCTGGCGATGGTGCCGGCCGACGCCCTCGGGTTCGTCCACGTCCGGGCCGCCGACCTGCTCAAGACCGACGCCCTGGCCGAAATCCGCCGCATGATCGAAGCGGCCGGGCCGGACGCCCTCAAGAACCTCGACGACGCCTTCATCCCGGCCCCGTCCGCCGTCCGCCGGCTCACCGTGGTGGTGTACAAACCGGCCACCCCCGCCGACCCGCCGGCGGTCGTGGTGCTGGTCGCCCTGGCGGCCCCGGTCGATCGGGAGAAGTTCCAGAAGGCGAACCTCCCGAACGCGACGCAGGGCACGGTCGGCGACAAGGAGTACTGGTACAGCTCGAACAAGACGACCATCGAGGACGCGGTCGTCGTCCTGCCCGGCAAGTTCCCCGACGCGGCCGTCCACTACGCCACCGACCGGCTGATCGTGGTCGGGACGGTCGCCGACGTGAAGGCACACCTGGCGGCGGCGGCGAAGGCGGACGGCCCGCTGGCCCCGGCGATCAAGCGGGCGGCCGACGGCAGCCGGCACGCGGTCGCCGCGCTCAACGTGGTCCACGTCCCGAAGGCCGCCCGCAAGGCCCTGCCGTCCGAGTTCGGCCCGCTCCTCGACGCCGACGTGGTCACCCTCGACCTCGTGGTCGGGAAGGAGGCCCGGGCGGACGTGAAGGCGACGTACAAGGACGTGACCACCGCCGAGGCGGCCGAGCGGGCGGTGACGAAGATGGCCGAGAACGGGAAGAAGGCCGCCTGGGACGTGCAAGTCAAGTTCGGCGAGCTGGTCAAGGGGAAGGTCGGCGAGGCCAGGCCGCGGCCGAACGACAAGCTGCCGGAGGCCGTGATCGGGATGCTCGCCCTCGGGCCGGTCAACGACCTCGAACGCTGGCTGTCGAACCCGAACGTGAAGCGGGACGGGGCCGAGCTGGCGGCGTCGGTCACCGTCCCGGGGTTCACGAACGCCTCCCTGCTGGCCGCCGGGATGACGGTGGGGCTGATCGGGGAGGCGGACCGCAAGCCCGACACCACGTTCCGCCACGTCGGCAACCGGCTGGCACCCAGGCCGTGACGCGCGGCCCGTCGGCCGTTATCACGCCCCTCAAGTGATCACGACCACCGAAAGCCCGGGGACGGCCGTCCCCGGGCTTTGGCCACTCGCACTCCCTTGCGGCCGCCCCCGCGGCCGATTACACTGACGGTTGTCGATCCCGCCCCGCCGGGCCTCCGCCCGTCCCGCCCGCCGCGAACCCTCCCCGCCGCCCCGAGGCGTCCCGATGCGCCGCCCGCTCCTGCTCGCCGCCGCCCTCGCGCTCGCGTCCGGCCCGCGGCTCGCGGCCGCCGACCTTGCCGCGACGCCGGCCCCCTCGTTCCTCAACGAGGTGATGCCGCTGTTCACGAAGGCCGGGTGCAACCAGGGGGCGTGCCACGGCAAGGGGGCCGGGCAGAACGGCTTCCGCCTCTCCTTGCGCGGGTACGCCCCGGACCAGGACCACCGCTGGCTCACCCGCGAGTTCGACGGCCGGCGGCTCGACCCGGCCCGCCCCGAGGACAGCCTCCTCGCCCGCAAGGCGACCGCCCAGACCCCGCACGAGGGCGGCCGCCTGTTCGCCCCCGGCGGCCGCGAACACGCCCTCCTCGTGGGTTGGCTCAAGGCCGGTGCCCCCGGGCCGAGCGCCGCCGACGCGAAGGTGTCGAAGCTCGAACTGCTCCCCGGCGCGACGGTGCTGAAGCCGGGCGAGGCGGTGACTCTCAAGGCCGTCGCCACGTTCGCCGACGGCTCCACGCGGGACGTGACGTGGCTCACGAAGTTCGACACCAACGACGCCGCTTACGTCGCCGTCACGCCGGCCGGCACCGCCACCGCCCTGCGGCACGGGGCCACCGCCGTGCGGGCCATGTTCCTCACCGAAGTCGCCGTCGCCACCTTCACCATGCCGTATGAGCGCAGCGTCGATCCGAAGCGGTACGAGGTCGCGCCGCACGCCGTGGACGCCCCGGTGTTCGCCAAGCTCGAGGAACTGCACATCGAGCCGGCCGACCTCTGCACCGACGCCGAGTTCGCCCGCCGGGTGCTGCTCGACGCCTGCGGGGTGCTGCCCACGGCCGCCGAGGTGACGGCCTTCGTGGCCGACCGCGACCCCAAGAAGCGCGACAAGTTCATCGACGCGGCGCTGGCCCGGCCGGAGTTCACCGACTACTGGGCGCTGCAGCTCGGCGACCTGCTCCAGAACCGCCGGGAGCGGGACCACGACGTCCGCGGCGTGAAGGGCGTCCGCCAGTTCCACGAGTGGCTGCGGCAGCAGGTGGCGGCGAACCGCCCGTGGGACGCCCTCGCCCGGGACGTGCTGACGGCGAGCGGGTCGGCGGCCGGCAGCCCGGCCGTGGGGTACTACGTGGTGACGGTCGGCGAGCAGCGGAACCCGGAGAAGTCGGAGGTCGGCGAGAGCGTGGCCCAGGCCTTCCTCGGCACCCGCATCGGCTGCGCGAAGTGCCACAACCACCCGCTCGAACGCTACACCCAGGACGACTTCTACCACTTCGCCGCCTTCTTCAGCCGCGTGAAGCTCGACCGCAAAGACCCGAAGAAGACGAGCGCGCCGACGGTCCTGAAGGTGGGCCACGACGACCCGAAGCAGAACATGAAGCCGGTGGGCGTGACGCAGCCGCGGACCGGCATGTTCATGAAGCCGCAGCCGCTCGACCGGACCGAGCCGGCCACCCCGCCGGGCGACGACCCCCGCGGCCCGCTGGCGAAGTGGGTGACGGACCCGGCGAACGCGGCGTTCAGCGGGGCGAAGGTCAACCGCGTCTGGCGGCACTACCTGGGCGTCGGCCTCGTCGAGCCGGTGGACGACCTGCGGGCCACGAACCCGCCGACGAACCCGGCCCTGTGGGCGGCCCTCAAGGGCGAGTTCGTCGGCCACGGGTACGACCTGCGGCACCTGACGCGCGTCGTGCTGACTTCGCGGACGTACCAGCTCTCGGCGAGTACCCGCCCGGGGAACGAGGCGGACTCGCGCTTCTACTCGCACTACTACGCCCGCCGCCTGCCGGCCGAGGTCTTGCTCGACGCCCTGTGCGACGCGACCGGCGTGCCCGAGCCGTTCGTCGGCTACCCGCTCGGGGTGCGGGCGGTGCAGGTGCCGGACCCGGGCGCGGCGTCGTACTTCCTGCGGACGTTCGGCCGGTCCGACCGGGTGACGGCGTGCGCCTGCGAGCGGTCCGGCGAGGTGACGCTGCCGCAGTTGCTGATGTTGCAGAACGGCGGGGCGCTGGCGAATAAGTTGTCGTCCGGGTGGCTGCCGGCGCGGCTGGCGGCGGTGAAGG
>JANPKP010000457.1:0-3157 GCA_031426095.1 Gemmataceae bacterium | reverse complement strand
GTCGAACCCGACGATCTTGAGCGCGCCGACCGCACCCTTCGAGCGGGCGGCGATGAGGATGTGCTTGGGGTTGTAGGCGTACAGGCCGACGAGGGCCAGGTCGGGCGTGCCCTTGAGCTTCTCGATCACGTCCTTCGCGTTGTCCTGCGCCTTGGCCTCGTCCCCGGCGTCGGTGTACGGCTCGCGGTGGTACAGGGTGTACGCCCCGTACTTCTCGCGGTACTGGCCGTTCCAGGGGCCGTGGTCTTCCTTCTTCTCGGCCGCGTCGGCCAGCCCGTCGAGGACGCCGGCGATGCGGTTCTTGGCGTTGTCGGACGACACCGAGCCGATGAACAGGGCGACCGTGCCGCCGGTCGGGAGGGCCTTCTTCACCAGCCGGGCGACGGCCTTGCCGGCCTCGTAGTTGTCCGTCCCGATGTAGCTGACGCGGTTCGACTGGGGGGCGTCGTTGTCGATCGCCACGAGGTTCATCCGTGACGCCAGTTGCCGGAGCTTGGGCGTCTGCTCCTCGGGGTTGATGACGCTCACCGCGATTCCGGCGAGGCCGGTCTTGGAGATGTCTTCGATGATCTCGTTCTGGCTCGAAACGTCCATCTTCGGCGGCATGCGGAAGACCAACTCGACGCCCTCGGCGTCGGCCGCCTTCTGGGCCCCGGCCTTGCACAGCTCCCAGAAGTCGGCCACGCAGTTCGTGACGACGGCGACCTTCGGCTTGGACGAGCGGTTGCAGGCGGGCACGGCGGCGAGGCCGGCGGCGAGGGCCGCGACGGCCAGCGAGCGGAGGGGGAGGGACATGCGATCACCCGCGTGGGGAGGGAGACGGGGTACTTTCTAAGGTTCCCTTAAAAAATACCCACGACCCGCCCGGCGGCAAGAACCAATGCGAAAACTTGGGCGAAGACGTGCGTGCTGCTATTGCTGCCACTTCGGCGCGGGGGCCGGGCCGGCGATCTGTTTCGTCATCGCGTCGCTGCGGCTCGCGCCCTTCAGCAGGTCGTCAGCCTTCACCAGTTCGGCGGGGTCGAACCCGGCCCCCCGGAGCAAGTCTTTCGCCAGCGGCAGGGCGTCGGCCGGCTCGCCCGGGGCGGCGGTCGGCTCCGGCGGGCTGGCCGGGGCGGACGCCACGGTCCCCTCGCCGAGCGGGTTCGGCGGCGGGGCGTCGGCCGCGTCGGGGTCGAGGCCGACGCCCTTCGCGGCCCGCTTCTCGGCCATCATGCGGCCCAACTCGCGGCACAGCACGGCGGCGAGTTGGCCGTCCGTCTTGCACTTCGCCACCAGCCCGCGACTGACGAAGAGTTCGCCGGTGCCGCGGTGGAACAGGGCCGACTCGGGCACGTCGATCGTGAGGAACAACGGCGTGAGGCCGGTGAAGGTGTTCTGCTCGATGATCCGCTGGCCGAGCGCCTCGACCCGCTCGGCGGCCGCCATCGACGTGGCGGGCAGCGTGACCGCGTCCGGGGTCTCGATCTTCACCGACTTGAACCGCCCGCCCGCCGCCGATTCATTTTTGCTGAGCGTGTGGAAACAACCGTCGGGAGCCATGAGGAGGACGGCCAAGCCGACGGCGGCGAACTGTTGCATGGCGAATTCCGGGTGTGGTCAGGCGACGGCGGCGGGATACCCGGCGGCCGGTCAGGTGTCGAGGCCGAAGTGGTAGAAGAGGTGCCCCTCGTGGGGATAGCGGGGGTGGCCGGCGATGGCCCGGTGGTCGGCCGCCGCGACCGCCCGGGCGGCCCCCACGGCGGCGATGACCGCGTCGAGGGCGTCCCCGCCGGGGTTCCGCATGACGACGCGGCGGTGGCGGTCCGAGAGCCGGACGTGCCGGGTGAGCCAGTCGAGGATGAGGTGCCGGGTGCGGAGACGCTTCGCCGCCAGCGGCCCGCCGGCCGGCTGCTTGTAGTTCTGGTGCGGTGCCCCCACCGCCTTCAGCACCGACCCCGGGCAGCACTCGACCACCACCCGCTTCGCCGCCCGCAGCTTGCGGTACTGGAACGGCAACACCGCCGTCCGCGGGGCCGCCCGCAGGGGGCCGACCACGTCGCGCATGCCGTAGAAGGTCTGGTAAATAATGCGGTAGTGGGAGGGGGAGAGGCGCGGGAAACGCAGGGAAGGCTGAAAACGCCAGGATTTCTGGGGGTGCACGGTCCTCATGAAGTCCCAGAATCGGCACGGTTTCCACGGGATAACGTGCGGGGAAAAATGCGGGCCTGGTAGACATTTTGGGAAAAGTGCGGCCCACTTCTGACCTCGCCGCCCGCCCGGTGGCGTGTGGATAATATCGGGATGCTGCTTCCCGACTTCAAACGCTTCTACGGGGTCGACTTCAGCGGAGCGAAGAAGGCCGGGAATTCCATCTGGGTGGCGGAACTGGTACCGACGGCCCGCGCCCCCGGCCTCTCGCTGACCTCGCTGCGATCGTTGACCTCGTTGTGCGGTACCGCCGAGCGGACAGCCGCGCTGGGCCACCTGGTCGCGATGATCCTCGCTTCCGATCAAGCCCTATGGGGCTTCGACTGCCCGTTCGGCCTGCCGGTCGAGCTGTTCCTGGCCGACAACGACCGCCGCGGGCAGCGACTGGGGACGGTCTACCTCGGCCAGATGCCCGAGCCCGGTCAGGTCCGCCTGACGACGCAACTGACCGGGATGTTGACGGCCGCGCTGGCGGGGTGGCACGCGACGGGGGGATCGTGCCCGCGGTTGCAGTTCCTCAGCGACGGCGGCCGCCACCCCCAGCAGTTCTTCCGCCGGGTGTTGTCGCGGATGGCGGACCCGTGGCGACCGGGCCAGTGCCTCCGGTGGCGATGGACCCTGGATTACTTCCACGCCTGCGAACACCTGGGGAAGGTGGCGGAGGCGTTGTTCGGGGACTCGTCGGCGGCCGAGGCGTGGTATCGGCGGATGCGGGGGTGGCTGCGGGACCGGCCGGGCGGGGTGACGGACGTCCTGCGGTCGGCGTCGCAGCACGCGAACCGCCGGGCGATGGCACCGACCCGACGCGAGGCGTTGGGGAAGGCGTATCGGTACCTGCGGCGGTACGCCGGATGGATGGACTACGCGGCGTGCCGGACGGCCCGGCTGCCGATCGGCAGTGGGGTGACGGCGGCGGCGTGCAAGACGGTGTTCGCCGAGCGGCTGAAGCGGTCGGGGCTGACGTGGG
>JANPKP010000456.1:0-15552 GCA_031426095.1 Gemmataceae bacterium | reverse complement strand
CAAGTTCATCGACAAGGCCAAGGCCGACGGCAAGCCGTTCTTCCTCTACCTCAACCCGACGCGGATGCACGTCGTCACGCACCTGTCGGAGAAGTACGAGAAGCTCCGGAACGCGAAGAACGGCTGGTCGCTGCAGGAGGCCGGCATGGCCCAGCTCGACGACATCGTCGGCGAGACGATGAAGAAGATCAAGGACGCTGGCGAGGACGACAACACCATCGTCGTGTTCACCACCGACAACGGAACGGAGACGTTCACCTGGCCGGACGGCGGGAACACCCCGTTCAAGGGGCAGAAGGGGACGATCTACGAGGGCGGGTTCCGCGCCCCGGCGATGGTCCGCTGGCCCGGCCGCGTCCCGGCCGGCGTGGTCGAGAACGGCATCATGTCCGGCCTCGACTGGTTCCCCACCCTGGTCGCCGCCGCCGGCAACCCGAACGTCAAGGAGGAGCTGCTGAAGGGTAAGAAGATCGGCGACCGGACCTACAAGAACCACCTCGACAGCTACAACCAGTTGCCCATGCTCACCGGCAAGGGCCCGTCGGCCCGCCACGAGGTCTTCTACTTCGGGGAGAGCACCCTGGGGGCGGTGCGGATCGACGACTTCAAGTACCGCTTCATCGAACAGCCGAACGGGTGGCTCGGCGGCAAGGTCCACGTGGACGCCCCGTCGATCACGAACCTGCGGCTCGACCCATTCGAGCGGCTCGGCACCCCGGCAAACGGAACGCTCGACGGCGGCCAGGGCTTCTTCCAGCAGTGGTTCCTGTACGAGTTCTGGCGGTTCGTGTTCGTCCAGGAGGAGGTGGCGAAACTCGCCCGGACGGCCCTCGATTACCCACCCATGCAGAAGGGGGCGAGCTTCAACCTCGACGCCGTGAAGGCGAGGATCGAAGAGGCCATGAGGTCGCGCCAGGGCCGCTGAGGGGCGACCGATCCGCGACCGCGGCAGGGCGGGTCATCAGTCCTGAGTGGATACGCCCGACCCTCGTGGGGTTCGAACAGCCCGCCGAGGGGGCGAGTCAAGCTCGGGGCCGTGATATGGTGCAGAATGCGGTAACGCTCCCGCGTTACCGCAAAATTTGGGAAGGGAATCGCAACACGCACTCGAACCAAGAGTTGGGGCGACCCCACACCAAAAAAGCGGGAGAATTCGGTAACGTTCAGGCGGTGCCGAGGGGCTGGTCGAAGTCGTACACGAGTGCCCACGAGCCTGCCGAACGCCGGAGCCCCCCGGCGGAGGTTCTGGACCAGGACGGCCGGTCAAATCCGCGGGTTGTGTCGGTCGTGAGGGCGAGCCGGAGACCGATTCGGTCTCCGGCCGCGTTAAGCGAAGTGGGCACTGCGAATGAGGGCGAGGCGGGCGAGGAGGGGCTTCGAGAAGTTGTCGAGGCCGATCAGGCCGCCGTGCGGGACGAGGTGCGGGTCGGCGTCCGACCAGTGGTCCCAGGTGACGGCGCGGACGTGCGGCTTGCAGAGGGCGAGGGCCGCGAACGCCGCCCCCCAGTCGGCCTGCGTTTCGGGGGAGGGGCCGGTGGTCCAGGCGAACGGGGTCACGCACTGGCCGTGGCCCTCGGCCGCCGGGTCGGGGCGGTCGGCCGACGGGCATCCGAGCAGCACTTCGACGGGCAGCCCGAGGAGGCCGAACAGGTCGATGACGCGGCACGCCTCGATCAGGTCCCGCCGCATCCCGCCGCGGGGGGAGGTGCCGGCCCGCATCTCCAGCTCGACGGCCGCGACGCGGAGGCCGCTGCGGATCAGGTCGTCGGCGAACTGGAGCGGCGGGATCGTCTGGTCCTCGTGGCCCAGGTAGTCGCCCCACGGCTGGGCGACGCCGAGGACGAGGTCCAGCCCCGGGTCGATCTGGGCGGCCGCGTCGAACAGGCGGGCGGCCAGGCGGAGGCGCTCGTCGTCCGACAGGCCGTAGGCGTCCTCCTGGTTGAACCCCGCGCACACCTGCCACCGGCGGACCCGCCCGCGGTACCGGTTCAGCACCGTTTCGAGGAAGTCGCACATGAAGGCGGCGAGGGTGGGCAGGTCCCCCGCCCACCCGGCCGCCCACGCGGGCAGCATACCCGGGGCCAGGTCGATGACCGGCCCGCCCGACACCTGGAGCCCGGCCGCCTCCGCCGCCGCCAGCGTCTTTTCGACGGCCGACCAGTCGTACTGCGACTCGGACGGCTCCAGGTCCGTCCACCGGAAGGCGATCTGGGCGGCGTTGAACACCCGCCCGTAGTCGCCCGCCTCGGGGCCGGCGAGCGGGCGGACGAGTCGCGTGCCGAAGCGGGTGGCGAGCCCGCCCCCGTCTTGCCGCCGGCGGTCGAAGACCTGGGCCGTGTAGCCGCGGACGAGGCGGTCGGCGAGCCCGTAGCTCGCCTCCAGAACACGGGCGGCGTGGGCGTCCGACTCGGCCGTCGGGGGGCCGAGGGCGGAGCGGCCGAACAGGGCGGAGGCGTCCCGGAGGTCGCGGTCGAAGTCCGGCGTCGTCCGCAGCCCGAGCGACCGCCACTCGCTCGTCTGGCAGCGGACCTGGTTGAGCTTGCCCCGTGCGAGTTCGACCAGGAGGCTGTACGGCTCCGGCCTCTCGCGGAGGGTGGTCGTGGTGGTCACGATCCCGCCGTACGGCTCGACCGGCCAGGGGAGGAGAAGGTACCCGCTCTCGTTCAGTTCCCGGGAGACGACGAGCTTGTGGTCGAGGACGTGGACGCGGGTGGGGACGGGGTTCTGGTCGTACCCGCCCGCCAGACACGCCCGCCGCAGGGCCGCGTCGGCGGCCGGCGAGAGGCGTTCGGGGAGCAGGAAGGTCATCGACCCCATGGCGGTGGGCAACCCGGCGGGCGGTGAGGCGGTGTGCTGACCCACCCTTTATAACCGTTCCCACAGGTCGAGGGGAACTGTCTGTTTTCCGGACGCCCGGCGGAAGTTCCCGATTCGTCGGCACAGGCGGCCCGCCGGCCCGCGGTCACGCCGGCCCGCGGACGGCCGTGATGGCGATCCCGTGCCGCTCGGCCAGGGCGACGGTTTCCGGCTCGTCGAGCACGATGGTGCGGCCGGCCTCGATGGCCAGCACCCTCGCCCCGGCCCGCCGCATCGTCTCGATCGTCTCCACGCCCACCGTGGGCACGTCGAACCGCATGTCCTGCCCCGGCTTGGCGACCTTGACCACCACGAACCCGGACCGCCCGCACAGTTCGCCGGCGCGGAGGATGGCCCGGTCGGTCCCCTCGATGGCCTCGACGGCCAGGACGGCCCGCTCCCGCACCATCACGCTCTGGCCCACGTCGAGGCCGCCCATGCGCTTCGCCAGGTCCCACCCGAAGGCGATGTCGGCCCGCTCGCTGGCGGTCGGCTTCCGGCGGGTCAGGTCGCCTTCGCGCACGATCAACTCCGGGCAAACGTCGAGGGCCGACACGCACACGAGCCCCTGCGTGCGGAACTCGTCGATCAGCCCGAGGAGCAGCGAGTCGTCCTTGTTGTCCGACCGCCGGCGGAGGAGGAAGTACCGGGCCGCCCGCCAGTCGGGCAGCAGTTGGAGCCAACGGCCGGGCTGGAAGAGGACGTGCTTGTGGTACTTGCCGGCCATCGTCCACTGCCGCGCCCCGCCCCGGCGGAACGCCCGGAAGACGGCCCCGAGCGACATCCGCCGGAGCCACACGAAGCGGTCGCACAGGTCGGCCAGCGCCGGGTCGGCCATCCCCGCGACGCCGACGCAGACGACGGGCAGGCCCACCTCGCGGGCCTTCTCGGCGAACAGGATCGGGAACCGCCCGGCCCCGGCGATCAGCCCGACCGGGGCCCGCCCGACGGCCGGCCCGTACATCGGCTCGGCCCGCAGGAGTGGGGGCGCGATCATCCCGCGTCCTCCAGGCCCAACTCCCGCTTGATCCGCTCCACGTCCTTGTAGACCTGCGGGAAGCGGGCCAGACTCATCTTGTTCCGCAGCTGCTCCCGCACCGTCGTCGCCGGGTCGCCGAACAGCCGCGAGTCGGCGGGCGTGTCCTTGCGGATGCCGGTCTTGGCCCCCAGGTGGACCCGGTCGCCGACCGTCAGGTGGTCGGCGACGCCGACCTGCCCGGCCATGACGACGTACTCGCCGGTCACGACCGACCCGGCGATGCCGACCTGACCGGCGATGATGTTGTGGCGCCCGATCTGGCAGTTGTGGGCGATCATCACGAGGTTGTCGATCTTCGTCCCGGCCCCGATCCGCGTCGGGCCGAAGGTGCCCCGGTCGATGGTCGTGCAGGCCCCGATTTCCACGTCGTCGGCGACCTCGACCGACCCGAGTTGGGGCACCTTCACGTGCTTCCCGTCGTGCGTCCGGTAGCCGAACCCGTCGGCCCCGATCACGGCGTTGGCGTGGACGACGACCCGGTCGCCGAGGACGCAGTCGTCCGCCAGCACGACGTGCGGGTGGAGCGTCACGTCCTCGCCGAGCCGGCACGAGCGGCCGACGACGACGCCCGGGTGGAGCCTCGTCCCCTTCCCGACCACGCTCCCCTCGCCGACGACCACGAACGGCCCGATGTCCACGTTCGGGCCGAGCACGGCCGACGGGTGGACGCGGGCGCACGGGTCGATGGCCGCGGTCCGCTCGTCGGCCGTGCCGCGGAGCCGCTGGATGACGCGGGCGAACGCCATGAGGGGGTCGCCGACCCGGATAATGGGGCGGCCGTTGACGGGTACGGCGAGGGGGACGATGGCGGCCGAAGCCTTGCTCGAATGCCAGGCGGCGAGGCGGCGGTCGTCCTCGACGAACGTGATGTCGCCGGCCACCGCCTCGGTCAGCGTACGGGCGTCGCTGATCACGACCTCGGGGTCGCCGAGGACCTCGCCCTTCACCCATTCCGCCAGTTGTCGGACGGTGACAGTCACGCTAGCCCCCAATTCCGTGCACGCCGTGTACCTCCCGAGGCCGCGAGGCCGGCGGAAGTTAGCGAAACCGAGCGGGGCGGGCAAGGGCAACCGGACCGGCCGGTACGCCCGCCTCGCGAAACTCTATCGGCACAAACAGGGGGCCATGACAACTGGAAATGGTGGCGCGGCGGTAGGAAAGTTTGTGGACGCGGGTTATGACGCCGCGATGCCCACCGACCGGGCAAAATCGTCCGGTGACAATGACCCCGATGGGGTCGAGACGAGCCCCCCGCCCGCGGACGCGCACGCCCACGCCAGGGAGTTCCAGCCCGCGACCGCCGGCCCGTCGGCGTTGCCCCAGGCGACACATTCGAAGCCGACTTTCGTGCGTCGCAGGGTCACCATCGAGCCGCCGAACGACACGCGGACTTCCTGCCAGTCATGGCCGAGGGATTCGTCCGGGTAGGCCGGCAACCCGTCGATCATCCGCAGTTCGGGGACGGTATTAATAGACGCGAGCCGGGCGCGGACGGCCTCCCACTCGGGGGGCGGCCCGTGCGGGAAACTGACCGCCCGCGTCATGCCCATCGGGGAATCCTCTGACGTTGATCCCGACCGGCCCGACGCGCCAGCGGGGAACTTACCTCGCTAGCGCCGGGCCGTTCGGGATTGTCGGGACGCCAGCTCACTTGCTCTTGCCGGTCAGAATCTCTTCCAGCTTTTTCTTCTGGTCGGCGGTAAGAATGGTTTTCAGTTCGGCGTCGCGGTCGGCCTTGTGCTTCCTGATCTCGGCTTCCAGTTTCTCGATCTCCGTGCCGTGCTTGGCTTGCACCTTATAAATCTGCTGCTTCTGGTCGTCCGTGAGGCCGATCTTGGCCCAGTTCTGCGGCAGGAAGCCCTTCAATTTCGGAGAGTCTTCCTTCTTCGGCTCCTGGCCGTTGGAGCCGGCGGCCAGCACCGCCAACCCGCCGACGAGGGCGAACATCGACGCACGGAACATAAGACGCACCTCGGACACGCCTGGGGACTCGCTCGTCGCGGCCACGGCCCGCATGAGCCCGGCCGACGAGCACGACTCAAATCTGAACAGCGGTCCACGCTCGATGCAACCAAAATCCGCGCCGAGACTCCCAACTCGGTTCGAACGGGTCCGGTCATGCCGACACGGTCCCTTACTTGGCGGCGGCAGAGCCGAACGGGTACACATGGGGTGTACGCAACGAGGAAGGTGTGACAGTGCGTTTGAAAACCGATCTTGGGGGAGCCCCCGTGCGGCGGCCCACCCCGCTGCGGAACTTACGTCCGATCCAAGGCCCAAAACGCGCCCGGCCGGCTCGACGTAACCCCTTACGAACGACCCCACCCGGTAACGCCCGGTGGGATTACCGGGCACTGCTTTGCGTCCAATTCCTCGGTTAGCTTTACCGCATGTTTGCGGGCCGGTTTCCGTAAGCCCCATTCCGCTCATTCGTTGCGGCGTTTTCGAGCGCCCCGCGCTGGGAGAATGCGGTAAAGCTCGGACACCGGCCCGAGTACGCAGGAACGACGTAACTTCCCCCGCTCGAACGGCCCGGCTCGGTTTTCAGACGCGTGATCACGTCGCCGATTTCCTTGTCCGTGTACCGGCAGCAGTCGAGGTAGTCGGGCCAGTCCCGGAGGATCGGCATCGGGGAAAGTGCGAATCGCGGTTCTATCGGCCGCGCTACTCTTTGCCCTTCGGCTCCGCAACGCCGTAGAACTTCGCCGCGTTCCGGCACAACACCTTGTCGGACACAGCCTGCCCTTTGTCGGCGAAGTACCCCTTCACCAAGCCGAGCACCGCCGCGTAATCGGCGGTCGCCTCCGACACCGGCCAGTCGCTGCCGAACACGATGCGGTCCTCGCCGAAGGCCTCGACCGCCAAGTCGAGAATCGGCTTGTAAAAGTCGAGCGATTTGGGTGCCGGTTGCTTCTTCACCCGGCCGTACAGGGCAGACACTTTGCAGAACACGTTCGGGTGCTTCGCCACCTCCTTGAACTGCTTCACCCATTCGGGGGCGAGCGGGCGGTCGGCCAGCTCGACGTTGCCGAAGTGGTCGAGGATGACTTTGAGTTTCGGCACCCGGCGACAGATCTCCTCCGCGTCGGCGAGCGAGTACTCCTTCTCGTTCACCAGCAGATCGACCGTACGGCCCGCCTCCGCGGTCCGTTCGAGGTGGCGGAAGAAGTCGTCGGTGAGCGTCTTCTCGTATCGCCCCGAGAGGCGGTAGCCCACGTACCGCTCGTCCTTGCACAACTTCTCGAACAGGGGGACGAACTCGTCGGTGCCGATCACCTTGGATAGGTTGCCGACGATCCCGCGGTACAGGTCCTTGTCGGTGGCCGTTACGTCCAGGTTCCACTGGTTGTCCGCGAGGCTCTGTCCGGCCTGGACGACGACGACCGCCCCCACCCCGTTCGCGGCGGCGAGCGGCCGGTGGTCCTTCGGCAGGAACGACCTGTTCAGCACCTTGTTGTCGGCGGCGACCCACCCGAGGCCGTCCCGCCGCTCGATGTCCCACAGGTGGACGTGGGTGTCCACGACCGGCAGCGGGGCTGTGTCGGCTGCCTTCTTCGGCGGTTTGGCGGCCTTCGGTTCCGTGTAACCCACGTCCTTGGCGAGCGTGGTCAACTCCCCTTCCAGCTTCGCGGTCAGCTGCGCATCGGAGGCGAGGTTCTTCACCTCGTAGGGGTCGGCTGTAAGGTCGAACACCTCCCTCCACTCCGGGCGGCCGGGGTACTTGACGAGTTTGTGGGTGGTGGTGCGAATGGCATAACATGCGGGGACGTTGCCGAGTTCCTTGTAGTACTCGGCGAAGAACGAGTTTCGCCAGTTCGCCGGCTTGCGGCCCGCGCCCAGTTCCTTCCAACTCGCCCCTTGCATTTCCTTCGGAATAGGCACCCCGGCGAGGTCGAGGAAGGTCGGGGCGAGGTCGATGTTGAGGACCATCTCGTCCACCGTCTTCCCTTTGCCGAACATCCGGGGGTAGCGGACCAGGAACGGAATGCGGAGGGACTCGTCGTAGAGCGACCGCTTGTCCCCGGAGTTGTGCTCACCGAGAAAGTAGCCGTTGTCGCTGGCGTACACGACGACCGTGTCGTCGGTCAGCTTCAACTCGTCGAGTGCGTCAAGTAGGCGGCCGACCTGCTCGTCCACGCCCGCAATGTGCCGCAGGTAGTCGAGGTGGACGGCGTTGTCGGCGAGGCCGAGCGGGAACGTGTCGGTCTTGGGGTCCTTCTGGTGGAACACGGCCGGCACCCCGCAATTCGGGGTGGGGCGTGTGGTTTCGTTCGCGTACACCTTCCGAAGGTGTTCCGGCAGGCCGTTCCCGCCGCGGGGGCCGTGCGGGCTTTTCAGCCCGACAACCAGCGAGAAGGGCTTGTCGCGGTTGTCCTTCAGCCAGCCGATGGCGAAGTCGGTGCTCACGGCATCGACCCAACCCTTGGTCGGGGTGGTCTTGCCGTCGATCTCGAACGGGCATTCGTTGTACTGGCCCTGGCCGACGAAACTGGCCGAGTAGTCGAACCCCGGCCGCGACCCCTTCTGGTTGCCCATGTGCCACTTGCCGACGTACGCGGTCTTGTACCCGGCGTCGCGCAACAGCTTCGCGTGGGTGACGGCGTCCGCCGGGAACGGCTTACTGTTGTTCGTGATGCCGTTCGCGTGGTTGTACCGCCCGGTCAGGAATGCCGCCCGGCTCGGCGCGCACAGTGAGAGGGTGACGAAGGCGTTGCGGAACCGCACGCCCTCGGTCGCCAGTCGGTCCAGGTTGGGGGACTTGAACCACGGGAACCGGGCCTGTTTGTCTTGCTCTTTCTGCACCACTCCCATCGCGTCCCAGCGGTGGTCGTCGGAGTAGACGAACACGAAATTGGGTTTGCGGTCGGCCGCCCGCCCGCCGGTGGCGGCTGAGAGCAGGATGATGAGGGCCGTGACCGCGTGGCGGTGGAGTCGGATCCGGGGACACATGCTCGGTTCCTTTATCGTGGGAAAATACGCGGGCCCTGGAACCGCCGAACGGCGAGGCAAGCGGTGGCGATGGCGGTGCGGCAATTATTTGGTCGCGAGCGCGGCCTCGAACGCCTTCGTCTGCGGGTCCTCGGTCCGCTTCATGTGGGCGAGCAGTTTCTTGCTCAGTTCCGCGACGTCGTTGGCATACTTCGGGTCGCGGACGAGGTTCTTCCGCTCGGTCGGGTCGGCCGCGGTGTCGAAGAGCATCAGCGGCTCGCCCTCCACCAACTGCTTCACGCGAGCCTGAACCGTCGGGTCCTTCGAAGTGCTCATCGCGGCGAAACTCAGCCCGCTCATCGCCTCGACGCGGAACTTGTCCGGGCCGCCGACCCACGAGTGGAACATGAGCGCGCGGTTCTTCGTGCGGACGCACCGCTGGGCGAACGACTTGCCGCTGCTGACGGCGTTCACGTGGGTGATGACGAAATCGCGGTCGGCCTGCCCCTCGCCGTTCAGCAGCGGCACCCACGACCGCCCGTCCATCCCCGCTGGCGGCTTCATGCCGAGCAGTTCCAGCACAGACGGCATGACGTCCACGCTGTTGACGAACTCGGCGTGCCCCTTCGGATCCTTCTGGCCCGGGTGGCGCACCAGCACCGGCGACCACGTGCCGTTGTGGTAGACGGTCGCCTTCGAGAACGGGAACGACATGCCGTGGTCCGACAGGAACACCACCACGGTGTCCGCGTCTCGGCCCGCGGCGGTCAACTCCTTCAGCACGAGGCCGAACGCGACGTCGAACCGGCTCACGGACGAGTAGTATTGCGAGACCTCCTCCCGGACCCGCGGCAAGTCCTCGAGGAACGCGGGGACGGTCACATCGTCGGGCTTGTAGACCTTCGCCCCGGCGGGTTCGTCGGCCCTCGCCTTCGCGGGTATGAACGGCCTGTGCGGGTCGCATATGTTGGCGTTGATGAAGAACGGTTTCTTCTCCCTGGCGGCGGCGGAGAGCATCTCGCGGACCTTTTCGGCGAACTTCGTCGGTTGCTTGCCGAGTGCCTGATCCCCGACCGAGTGCCACGGGAATTTCTCGGCGGGTGTCATGTGAACGGCCTTGGCGATGACCGCCGTGTAGTACCCGGCTTCCCGGAGGACCTCGACGAGGGTCGGGACGTCCCGTCGGATCGGGTTGAACCCGAGCGCGCCGTTGCGGTGGGGGACGCGGCCGGTCATGAGTGCCGACCGGCACGGCTGGCAGATCGGGACGGTGACGTGACTGTTGACGAACCGGTGCGCGCCTTTCGCGAACGCGTCCAGGTTCGGCGTCGCACCGAGCGTGTTGCCGTTCCAGCCGCCGGAGTCCGCGTTCATGTCGTCCGCGGTGACGATGAGCAGGCTCAACGGCTTGTCTGCGGAGACGAGCGGGTCGCCCCAGGCAAACATGGCCAGGGCGACCCAAGGGCCGGTAAAGCGCATGGGTAGCTCGCAAACGTGGGCAGTGGTCAGGTGAACCGGGTATGAGGCTGAAACACCTCCCAAGAGACGGAGTTCCGCTCCGAGGCGGCCCGACTCCCTTGGCGCGCTCCTACTCGCACCGCCGGACCATCGCCTTCCCCTCCGCCTGGCCGGACGGGGAGGTTAAGGCTTCTGCTCGGCCGGCAGCAGCGCCTCGGCGAACGCCTTGCCGATGGGGGCGAGAATCTTCGCCGCCCCGAGGTAGTGGTAGCCGCCGTTCGACACGCCCGCCTTGAGCCGCCTCAGCTCTTCCTCTTTGAACTCCGCCGCGGCCGCCTTCTTGCGGGCGGCCTCCTTCTTCTCGCGGGTGAGCTTCGGGTCCTTCTTGAACTCGGCGTCCAACTTGCCGTTCAGCCGGTCGATCCGCTCTTTCAGGGCGTCCAGCTCGTCGTCCCAGAACGGGGCCGTCTCGACGGTGAATACGTTCCCCTTGAATTCGTCCAGCGTGCACGGCTTCCGCTGGGACTCGCGGAAGTTCGCCATCGGCGGCTTCTTGCCCTTCTCCAGGCCGTCGATGCCCATCACCCCGATGACGAACGGCAGCTTCGGGGCGGACAGATCCTTCCGCACATCGCGAATCAGGTGGCCGAGCAGGTCGGCGTACAGGTCGTATCCGGCGGGCGTCATGCGGTCCGGGTAGACCCCGCCGTCGACGTAGTCGTTGAACCCCTGGAACCAAACGAACCCGGCCAGTTCGTACCCCTGCCTCGGGTCGTAGTCCGGCACCACCCGTTTGATGTCACTCAACACCTTTTTCACGTGCGCGATCATCTCGCGGTAATACACGCCGGTCGCCTTCACCTTGTCGGCCTTCAACTTCTCGATGTCGCCACCCCGCTTCTTCCGCTGGGCCAATTCCGCCTCGCTCCACTCGAACGCCCCGCCGCTCGGCGGTCGGAAGTCGGTGTGCAGGCTGCGGCCGCCCCACGAAGTCTTGATGATCAGCACCGGCTCGTTCAGCCGCTTGTCCATCGTGATCCCGAACAGGTACTCCGGGCCGATCCGCTGGCCCTCCTTACCAAACGCACCGAAGCCGGCGGTGAGTTTGCCTGTCTGCTCACGCAGGTCGTCGTAGGCATTGCCCTGGCAGCCGACGGAGGTGATCCACACCTTGTCGCACACCTTCGGTTTGCCGTCCTTGTCCCGCATGTCCTTCAGCAGCGGGGCGGTCTTGGGGTCGTCGGCCAGGCTGTCGAAGGTGGCGATGTTGGCGTGCCCCTGCATGTTCGACTGGCCGGCCAGGATGAACACCCTGAGCGGCTTGTCGGCGGCAGGGGCGGGATAGGCCAACACGAGAACCGCAACGATGGCTACTGCAATTCGGAGAGGCATGAGAGGCTCCGCAAATGAACGGTGGTACTGGGTCAGGCGAGGAACTGTTTGATGGCCCCCGTCTGGTCGAGGCCGAAGCGGGCGAGGCCGGGGTCCGGGTCGCCGTAGTGCCGGACCGGGTTGCCGTGGGCGTTCAGGAGGGTGGTGTACCAGTTCCCGAGCGTCTTGTGGCCGGGCTCGCCGTAGTTCGGCAGGCGGACGTACCGCCCGCGGACGTTCAGCCGGGCGTTCCGCCCGGACAGGACCACGAACGGGTACTCGGTGCCCTGCGAGTGGTGCGTCTCGCCGTTGTCCGGGAAGTAGAAGATCATCGTGCTGTCGAACACCGTCCCGTCCCCCTCGGGGGCCCGCTTGAGCCGGGCGGCGATGGCGTCGACGAGCGCCATGTGCTGGCGGCGGACGGCGAACCGGACCTCGTCGGCGGTCAGCTTGCCGACCGCCTTGCCGTGCCCCACGTCGTGCAGGTTCACCCGCTCGCCCTCCAGCCCGGGCAGCCCGGTGTACTCGTGCCCGAGCTCGTCCACGGTGAACGCGGCCACGTTCGTCAGCCCCGAGACGAGGGCGGCCAGGAGGACCTCGACGTGCCCCCGCTGGCGGTCGACCGTCGTCATCTCGTCGGCCAGGTACTTGGCGTCCAGCCTGGGGACGTGCGGGCGGAGGGCGTCGGCCATCGCGCCCACCTTGCGGTCCCGCTCGCGGACGGCGTCGAGCGCGTCGGCGTAGCTCTGGACCTTCCCCCGCTCGCCGGCGGGCGAGCCCTCGGCCAGGGCCCGCTCCCGCCGGGCCGCGAACTCCAGACCGCTGCGCCCGAGCCGCGACTGCGCCCGGACGCCCTCGTCGGTCGAGACCGACTTGAACAGCTCCTGGGCGGCCACCTTGGGCGACCCGAAGGCGTAGTTCGGCTGCTGCGGGCCGCGGGCCGAGAACCCGGTGGCGATCCCGTTGAGGGTGCCGCGGGCGTTCCCCCCGCCGAGCGGGAAGCAGGCCAGCTCGACGTGCCCGACCGGCGACGGGAACAGCCTGGCCAGCTCGAAGTCGACGGTCGCCCACTTGATCGAGCCGACCCGCTCGTTCGCCTTGAACGCCCCGAGGGACGAGCACCAGGTGTGGTGCCCGGTGGTGCACATCTTGCCCGACAGCCCCTGCAGGATCGTCAGGTCGCCCTGGTGGGGGGCGAGGGGCTTCATCCACGCGGGCAGCTCGTGCTTGCCGAGGTCGAGGTCGAGCGCCTCCTTCCTCGCCTCCTTGGCGGCCTCGTCCTTGCCGAAGGACGGCGGCACCATCACCGACGGGAACAGCCCGTTCCCCTTGTGCAGGAAGACGAACCGCATCGGCGGCTTCGCCCCGGCCGGCGCGGCGCGAAGCACCCGCGGGGCGAGCGCGAGGCCGGCGGCGCCCAGGGCCGCGGTCGCCATGAACTCTCGGCGGGTGGTCATGCTCAGTCCCCCGGCTTCTTGCGGTAGATGAAGGAGTCGGACGTCAGGAGCGAGACGACGACGGCCTTGAAGCTGCCGCCGCTCTTGAGGTAGGCCCGGTCGGCGTCGATCAACGCCTGCGAGTCCGAGGGCACCTCGTTGCGGCCCAGGAAGAAGCGGAAGGCGTGGCGGACGATCGACTGCCGCACGCGGCCCGACCCGGCCAGCCGGCCGATCAGGTCGAACGCGTCGGCCACCGGGCCGTCGAGGGCCGGGTCGCCCGTCCCGGTCAGGACCCCGGTCGGGTCGATCGGTTTCGTCCTGTACACGTCGGACGCGGACTTGCCGTTGCCGGCGGCGATGAGGTTGTCCGGGTGCTCGAGCTTCTCCACGTTCCGGAAGCGGCCGAAGTCGTCGAACTGCTCGAGCGGGTACCCGAGGTCGTTCATCCGGCCGTGGCACTTGGCGCACGCCGCCGCCCTCGTGACCGCGCCCACGCGCTCGCGGAGCGTCCGGTGCGGGTCGTCCGGGACCTTGGCGTCGACCGTGATGGGCACGTCCGGCACCACCCCGGCGAGCAGCTTCTCGCGGACCCACCGCCCCCGGCGGATCGGGTCGCTCGCGGTGTTGGCGGAGAACGCGACCAGCCACGCCGGGTGGGTCAGGAGGCCCTTGCGGTGGGGAACGGGGAAGGGCTGCTCGACCGGATAATCCCAGAACACGGGGGCGTCCTTCGGCTCCTTGTAGTTCGGAGTCTCGACGCCGATGTACCGGTGCCGGCTCGGGGTCGGCGGCAGGTTGTAGCTGGGGGAGTGGTCGTAGTAGTAGCCGTGGGTGAACGGCCCCCGGGTGAACGGCGTCCGCCCCCGCCCGAAGGTATCCTGGAAGTAGTACATGTACGAGAGGAAGGTCCGCTTCTCCTTCCACAACTCCTTGGTCCGCGGGTCGAGGATTTTGGCGGCCACGAGCAATTTCTGGTTCTCGGCCATCACTTCTTCGGGCCTGTTCTTCCAGGGCGTGTCCTTGAGCGTGTCGTACACCCGCTTCCAGTCGTCGATCAGCGCCCGCCCGGTCCTCGTGTCCATGTTGTGGTAGACGAAGTACTCGTCCGACGTGAGCAACCGCTCGAAGACCTGCCGGTCCAGATCCACCTGCCGGATCACGAACTCGTCGGCCTCGTGGACCAGCCAGCCCGGCGTCCCGAGGTGCCCGCGGTCCGGGTTCTGGTAGTACCCGCCACTCCGGGGTACGTCCTTGAACACCTTCGTAGCACCGGGGTAGCCGAAGAACTCGCGGAAGAACCGCACCAGCTTCGGGTGGCCGGTGACGTGCGAGCTGATGTGCATCCCGCTGAGCGACTTGTCCACCTGATCGCGGAAGTAGTTCGTGTCGGCGAGCAGGCGGGTCACTTCGCGGCGGTAGTCGTCCTTCGTCGCCAGCCGCCCGCCGTCGGCGGCCTTGAGCAGTTCGGCGTCCGGCCCGCGGTCGCCGAGGGCGTAGGCGATGGCGTCGGCCGCCTCCCGGGGGGCCAGCCGCACCCGGCCGAACGCGTCCGCCGGGCCCGCCCCGAACTCCAGCCGGTAGACGAACTCGGACTCCAGCAGGACCGCCTTGAGCACCTGCCGCAGCCCCTCCGCGTTCCCGGCGATTTTCACCGCCTCTCGACCGAGGTCGAGGTACTGCGCGAGCTCGGCCGCGGTCGGCTCGCGCCGCAGGACGAGGCCGAACTGGGTCCGCACCGCGTCGCGCAGCCCGTCGTCGCTCGGCGCGGCCGTCTTGGCCACAATCGCTTCGAACGCCGCGGGCGTTGTTTTCGGCGCCCACTTGTCCTTCGGGTCCGCGGGCGCGGCCTTCGGGTCGCCGGCCCTCGCCCGCGCGGCCTGGAGCTGCTTGGCCGCGATCCACTCGGCGTTCGCGACCATCGCGACCAGGTGGCCGCCGTCGAGCCGGGCCAGGTCGTAGTACCGCACCCCGGGGTGGTCGGGCAGGACGAACGGGTTGGTGACGCCGTGGAACCCGGACCGCCGGAAGGCCTCCCGCTCCCGCCCCTCGAGCCCGAACACGTCCAGCACCCGCTCGTCGAAGATCCGCGGGCTGACCAGCCAGCGGCGGGCGGGGGTGGACGGCTTGTCCGTGTTCGACCCGTCGAACAGGGCGGCGTGGTCCACGTAGTTGCCGGCGTCCGGGTACGGCAGGCGGTCGTCGAGCCGGGACGCGTCGTGGGCGCGGAGCTCGGCCCGCACCCAGGCGGCCACCGCCCGCAGTTCGCCCGCGGGCGGCCGCGGGGCCCGGGGGGGGGGCATCATGCCGTGGAAGAGCTGGTCCTGGATCCGGTTGAGGGCGTCGAGCCGGGCGGCCGGCCCGAGGGCGTCCAGGGCGGTCACGTCGAGGTTGCCCCTGCCCCGCTCGGCGTGGCAGTCGGCGCAGTGGGCGTCGAGGGCGGCCCGCACGTCCGGCGGGGCG
>JANPKP010000455.1:0-9953 GCA_031426095.1 Gemmataceae bacterium | reverse complement strand
GGGGGGGGGGCCCCGCCCCGGGTTCGTTTTGCGCGGGGGGCCGGGGCCGTCCCGGTCACGGTGTACACCGACACGCCGACACGGCCCGACGGACCCGCGACACACCGACCTCCTGGTAACTCTCATGCAACGCGTCGCGATCGTAGACCCGACCGAGTCGACCCGCGAGTCGCTCCGGACCCTGCTCCTGGGCGTCGACTTCGTGTGGCTCGAAGCCGAGTGCGCCCGGTACGAGTACTTCTTCGACGTGATCCAGGGGTCGATGCCGGACCTGGCCATCGTCGCCCTCGACGCCGACAAGGTCAAAGCCCTCCAGATGATCGGCCAGCTCTCGGTCGAACACCCGAAGCTCCCGATCCTGACCATCAGCCACGACCACCAGGCCCTCCTCCAGTCGCTCCAGAAGGGGGCCAAGTACTTCCTGACCCACCCGGTGGGTTTGGAAGACCTGCTCGCCGCCCTCCGCCGGGCCCTCGGGGAGAGCGGCACCGTCGAGACGACCCAGGGGACGATGACCCGCCAGGTGGGGTCGTCGTCCATCATCTCCGTCCTCGGCTCCCGGGGCGGGGTGGGGACGACCACCCTGGCCGTCAACCTGGCCGCCACGCTGGCCGCCGACCCGGCCAACGCGGTCGCCATGATCGACCTCGACCTGGCCCTCGGGGACGCCGACATCGCCCTGGAAGTCAACGGGTTCGAGAACATCAGCATCGCCGACCTGGCCCGCAACATCGAACGCCTGGACATGAACTTCCTCAAGCGGGCCCTGGCCAAGCACGAGGCCAGCAACCTGTCGATCCTCCGCCACCCGCTCGAAATCAACGAGGTGAGCGGCATCCACGAGGGGCACGTCGAGCGGATCGTGAACCTCCTCAAGATCAGCTACACCCACCTCGTCCTCGACCTGACCAAGACCGTCCAGCCGACCGACCTGCTGGCCCTCCGCATGTCCGACACGATCCTCCTGGTCGCCCAGTTGGAGCTGTCGAGCCTGCGGAACGTGGTCCGCCTCATCCACTTCCTGAGCGCCGAGGAGGGGCTGGCGGAAAAGGTCCGGGTGGTCATCAACCGCCAGGGGGCGGACACGATCGAGGAGGGGATCAGCCTGAAGAAGGCCGAGGAGGTGATCGGCCGGCCGATCTTCTGGCAGGTCCCCAACGACCCCAAGTCGGTGATCGGGGCCCGGGTGGCCGGGGCCCCCCTCATCAAGCACGCCCCGAAAAGCAGAGTTCAACAATCCGTCGCAGGTCTCGCACAAGCGCTCTATGGTAAGGCAACGATTCAGGCCGGCGAGGTAAAAGAGAGCAAGGGCGGGTGGGGCTTCTTCGGCAAGCGGATGTAGTTCCGGCGGGGGTTTGGGGTCGGCCGGCCGGCAAGAAACGCGGCCGCGACGCTTCCAGCACAAGGCGACGGATACCGAGCACCGGGTCGGGCACACAGAGGCAACACGATGTCGCGGCTCCAACAGGGCATCTCGAAGCTCAACAGCCTGAGCAACCAGGGCAACAGCAGCATCTCGCGGCTGTCGAGCCCGAGCATGGGCGGCACGAGCGGCGGGGGCGGCAAGAACTTCGAGGACCTCAAGCGCCAGATCCACTCGAAGCTGGTCGAGCGGCTCGACTTCACCCGCGTCAAGGACCTGTCCTCGGACGCCATGCGGCGGGACATCCGCCGGGTGATCGAGCACCTGTGCGACACCGAGAACCCGCTGCTGAACCGGATCGAGCGGGAGAAGCTGATCGAGGAGATCCTCGACGAGACGCTCGGGTTCGGGCCGCTCGAAATCCTGCTCAAGGACCCGACAATCAGCGACATCCTGGTGAACGGCCCGCACAAAGTGTACGTCGAGCGGCGGGGCAAGCTGGAGAAGGCCGACATCCGCTTCCGGGACAACGACCACCTCCTCCAGATCATCGACCGGATCGTGTCGAAGGTCGGCCGGCGGGTGGACGAGACGAGCCCCATGGTGGACGCCCGCCTGCCGGACGGGTCCCGCGTGAACGCGGTCATCCCGCCGATCGCCCTGGACGGGGCGAGCCTGAGCATCCGCCGGTTCGGGTCGAACCCGCTCAAGCTCGAAGACCTGCTCAACTACAAGGCCTTCACCCCCGAGATGGCGATGCTCATGGAGGCCTGCATCAAGGCCCGGCTCAACGTCCTGATCTCGGGCGGCACGGGGTGCGGCAAGACGACCCTCCTCAACACCCTGTCCAGCTTCATCCCGCACGACGAGCGGGTCATCACCATCGAGGACGCGGCCGAACTCCAGCTCCAGCAGGACCACATCGTCCGCCTGGAGACGCGGCCGCCGAACATCGAGGGCAAGGGGGCGGTCAGCACCCGGGACTGCGTGAAGAACGCCCTGCGTATGCGGCCCGAGCGGATCATCATCGGCGAGATCCGCGGGGCCGAGGCCCTTGACATGCTCCAGGCCATGAACACCGGCCACGGCGGGTCGATGTCCACCCTCCACGCGAACACCCCGCGGGAGGCCCTGAGCCGGCTCGAAACGATGATCATGATGGGCGGCTTCGAGCTGCCGGTGAAGGCCATGCGGCAGCAGATTTCGTCCGCCATCGACGTGATCATCCAGGCCAACCGCCTCCAGGGCGGGCCCCGCAAGATCACGCACATCACGGAAGTGATGAACATGGAGCAGGACATCATCATCATGCAAGAGGTGTTCCGCTACCGCCAGCTCGGGATCGACCAGAACGGCCGGGCGTACGGCCAGTACGAGGCCACCGGGGTCCGGCCGTCGTTCATCAACCGGCTCGAATCGAAGGGCATCAAGCTGCCGTCGAACATGTTCGCCGAGCGGGTTCTGATGCGGGACTAGGTCGGGCGGCCGGCGGCCTCGCACCCCCGCCCGGCCCGCGACGGCTCCTCGGCACTCGCGGCACGACGGACTCTCACACGGACTTCAACAGCCCCAGGGATCGGGGCGGCGGCCGCCCGGCGGACCCGGGCCGGCCGCGTACCCGGCCGCGCCCCGCGCGGACCGGGCCACGGACGGCGGGCGTCGACACACAGCCCCGGGGCGGCCGCACGCCGGCCCGGGGCCCTTCCCGCGTCAGGTGAACTCGCATGAACCCGATGGTCATTCCCCTCTCGGTCGGCGGCCTGGTGGTGGCCGCGATCGTCCTCCTGTTCGCCGCCTTCCGGCGGGGGGCCGACGGGGTGGCGTCCGACCGCCTCGACGCCCTCGTCGGCCGCAACGTCCGCAAGGACTCGTCGGCCGACATGCTGCTCAAGCGGGCCCTCCAGGAGGTCGACCGCAAGACCCTCATGGACCGGCTGACGCCGGAGTTCTTCAACCTGACCAAGATGTTCGAGCAGGCCGACGCGAACATCAAGCCGAGCGCCCTGTTCGGCATCTCGATCGCCCTCGGGGTGCTCGGGGCGGCCATGGGCATCTGGCTCGTGAACATCTACATCGCCCCGGTGGGGGCACTGACCTTCTTCTCCACCCCGTGGGTGTGGCTCTACGCCAAGCGGGCGGGCCGGCTCAAGAAGTTCGCCGCCCAGCTCCCCGACTCGATGGAACTGGTCGCCCGGGCCCTCCGGGCCGGTCACTCGCTGGCCGCCGGCATGCACGTGGTGGCCGAGGAGATGCCGCCCCCGATCTGCCGCGAGTTCGGCCGGGTGTACGAGGAGCAGAACCTCGGCATCCCGCTCGAAGAGGCCCTCAAGGGGATGTGCGACCGGGTGCCCAACCTCGACCTCCGGTTCTTCGTGACGAGCGTGGCCATCCAACGGCAGACGGGCGGCGACTTGGCCGAAATCCTCGACCGGATCGGGCACGTCATCCGCGAGCGGTTCAAGATCCTCGGCCAGGTCAAGGCCCTGACGGCCGAGGGCCGGCTCTCGGGGGTCGTCCTCATCGCCCTGCCGATCGGCCTGTTCCTCATGATGCTGTGGATGAAGCCCGACTACGTCGAGCTGCTCTGGAAGGACCCGATGGGCGTCCAGATGTCGATCGGGGCCATCGTCCTCATGCTGATCGGGGCCTACGCCATCAAGAAGATCGTCGACATCAAGGTGTGACGGGGAGCCGTCAGCGGTCGGCTCGCGGCGATCAGCCGGAAAATGCAGCACCAGCGGCCGGGCGTGAACTAAGGTTATCGCGGCCCGGCCCAGAACTCAAAACACGCTCGGCTGCTAGCTGATTGCTGACAGCTCACGCACTACGCACACCGGGAGACACCACCGTGGCACCGTTCGGGTTCTTCGCGGCGGCCGAGATCACGCCGATCCTCGTGTTCTTCGCCATCATGGCCGGCACGTTCTGGCTGCTGTCGATGATCTCCAACCGCAACAGCCAGGCCGAGGAGCGGCTGGAGCGGATCGGGCGGCCGAAGTCGCTCGTCGAGATCGAAATGAATTCGATGGAGTCCAAGACCCGGTTCAAGGGGATCAAGGACGCCTTCTCGAACCTCGGCGGGGTGATGGAGCCGCAGAGCGACCTGGAGAAGAACGGCCTCCGGATCGTTCTGGCGAACGCCGGGTTCCGGAGCGAGAACGCGGCCGCCGTGTACCAGGGCATCCGGGTCGTCGTCCTGCTCCTTTTCACCATCCCGGCCGTTTTCTTCTTCTTGCTCAAAGATGGGTTCACTCTGCGGTCGATGGAATGGACGGCGGCGTTGATGGGGTTTGGGTTCTACCTCCCCAAGCTGGTCCTCGGGTTCCTCCGCAGCAGCCGGCAGAAGGAAATCTTCCTGACGCTGCCCGACGCCCTCGACCTGTTGGTGGTGTGCGTCGAGTCCGGCCTGGGCCTGGACGCGGCCCTGCGGAAGGTGACGGAGGAGATGAAGGACCACTCGAAGACGATCTGCGAGGAACTCCAACTGGCCAACCTCCAGCTCCAGATGGGCCGCCCGCGGCGGGAGGTCCTCCACGACCTGGGGGTGCGGACCGGGGTTGACGACGTGCGGAGCCTGGCGGCGATCCTGATCCAGGCCGACCGGTTCGGGTCGAGCATCGCCCAGGCCCTGCGGGTGCAGTCCGACTCGATGCGGACCCGGCGGCGGCAGCTGGCGGAGGAGAAGGCGGCCAAGACGGCCGTCCAGCTCATCTTCCCGCTGGTGCTGTTCATCTTCCCGGCCATCTTCGTGGTGCTGGTCGGGCCGGCGGCGATCCAGATTCAGAAGAACCTGCTGTCCAAGGGCGGCGGTTGATCCCCCACCCGGGCAGGACGCCCGGCGGGCCTCAAGGAGGAGAAGTCATGGCGCGAGCGAAGCGGGTGGCGGCGGCGGCCGCGGTGGCGGCCGGGTGCCTCGGACTGTGCGGGCCGGCCGCGGCCGACGGCGGCATCTTCGGCCGCGGGTCCGACCGGCCGGGCCTCCAGGCCCGGACGAACAACGCCTACGATCCGTGCTGGCCCGAGCGGTACAACGCCGTGGCCCGGCAGGAGGTTCTGGCCCCGTTCGCCGCCCAGGCGCTGAACGGCCACATCATGAACCAGACCCTGTGGAACTACCACTTCGAGCCGGGGACCGACCGCCTGACGGCGGCCGGGGTCGAGAAGCTCGACTCCCTGGTCCGCGTCCGCCCGCACCCGGACACCAAGATCTACCTCCAGACGGCCCGCGACATCGGGGTCAACCTCGACGCCCTGGACAAGCTGGCCGACTCGCGGTTCGACCTCGACAGCCGGCGGGCGGCCCTCGTCCAGAAATACCTGGCGGCCCAGCCCCGGCCGATGCCGTACGAGATTTACGTCCACGACCCGTCGGACAACAGCATCAACTCGACGGCCGCCGGGAACGCCTTCCGCGGCCAGCTCCAGGGCTACCGGGGTGGCATCACGAGCGGCGGCGGCGGGAGCGTGACCGGGTCCGGCGGCGGCAACGCCCCGGGGGCGGGCAACACGGGGGCCAGCACGGTGCCGCCGGTCGCCACGCGGTAACGACGTGTCCGGATACCGACACGTCGTGTGTCACGGGCGGGGCAGCCGCCCGTGACACACAAGTTCTGGCTGCCCAACACGACCGCACGGCCGCCGGGGTTCACTCCCGGCGGCCTTTGCGCTCATCCCGGCCGCCCGTCGAGGGATTCCCCGCCCCGCGGCCGGTTGAGGCGATTCTTACCCGTCCCGAATCCCGAACGTGAGCTACCATTTCTCCGTCGCTCCCTGTCCGACTCTCGCTGGTGTTCCCCATGACCCGACTCCCCGTTCGCGCCGCCGACCGGGCCGACCGATCCCGTTCGCGGGCGGCCGCCGCCCTCGCCCTACTGGCCGTCCTGATGTTCGCCGGCCCCGCGGCCGCCGCCGACGGGGCGGGCCCCGCCGCCATCGGGTCGGCTTACTGGTCCGGGTTCGTCGACTACTGGATGGGCATGTTACGCCGCCAGGACAACATCGTGATGCTCGTCCTCGGGCTCGGGGCCGTCGGCATCTTCATCATCACCCGCGGCAAGTGGAAGAAGTGAGCATTGCGGAATGCGGATTTCGGAATGCGGATTGAAAGCGTGGGACCGCCTCTCGCTTCACTCGCTCCGAATCCACAATCCGAAATCCGCAATCCGAAATGGGAGAGGTCATGTCGTTAGCCCGCCACGCGGTCGCGGATTGGGACAGCAACCCGGCCCCCGAGGCCCCGACCGCCCCGGACTCGCTCAAGGAGTCCGGGCTGACGGCCGGGTTCCTGTGCGACATGCTCCTCCGGTGCCTGTACACCCGCGGGGCGATGATCGGCCGCGACCTCGGCCAACTCCTCTGCCTGCCGTTCAAGGTCGTCAAGGACCCGCTCCGGTTCCTCAAGGACGAGAAGTGCGTCCAGATCGACGGCGGCGACCTCGTCGGCGAGGTGAGCTACAAGTTCAGCCTCACCGACCTGGGGCGGAAGCGGGCGCAGGAGGCGATGGAGGTTTGCGCGTACGTCGGCCCGGCCCCGGTGCCGCTGGAGGACTACGTCGAGCAGTGCTACCGGCAGACGGTCACCGGCCTCCAGTGCTACCCCGAAGCCCTGCGGGCCCCGTTCGGCCACCTGGTGCTCAAAGAGGAGATGTTCACGGCCATCGGGCCGGCGATCATCAGCGGCCGGTCGGTGTTCATCTACGGCCCGCCGGGTAACGGCAAGACGGCGATGGCCCGGGCCATCGGCGACTTCATGAACACGGCCGGGGGGTCGATCTACATCCCGTACGCTTTCATGGCCGACGGCAACATCATCACCGTGTTCGACCCGTCCCTGCACGTCGTGGACGACGCCCCGGTGGACGCCGGGGACGAGGGCGACATGGCCGTCCGGCGGCTCCTGTCGAACGGGTCGCTCGACCAGCGGTGGGTCCGCATCCGCCGGCCGGTGATCGTGACCGGCGGCGAACTCGACCTCAAGATGCTCGACCTGAAGTACAACGCCGAGTCGAAGTTCTACCAGGCCCCGATCCACTTCAAGGCCAACGGCGGCGTCTTCCTGATCGACGACTTCGGCCGGCAACTCTGCACACCGAAGGAGTTGCTCAACCGCTGGATTCTGCCGCTCGAAGACCGGCACGACTTCCTCACGGTGGCGAGCGGGAAGAAGTTCCAGGTGCCGTTCGAGCAGCTCATCATCTTCAGCACCAACCTCGACCCGAAGGACCTGGTGGACGACGCCTTCTTGCGGCGCATCCGGCACAAGGTCGGCATCAACGCCCCGACGCGGGACGTGTACGACAAGATTTTCGCGTCCAACTGCAAGCGGCTGGGGATGAGCTTCGACGCGGCGTCGGTGGACTACCTGTACGAGCGGTACTACACCCGGGGGCGGACCCCGCGGGCGAGCGATTGCCGCGATTTGTTGGAAACCGTCCAGTCGATCTGTCGATACAGACGGCAGCCCGTGCATCTCACGCGCGACCTGATCGTCGAGGCGTCCGCGAGCTTCATTGCCGAATTCCAGTGATTTCGGCTCAAGTTCGGGCGTCGGCAGGCGGTCCACACGACCATCGAGGGTGGCCATGGACGGCCGACGCTTCCGCTTCCGCCTGGGACTCGCCGGTGGCCTGATCGTCGGGGGTACCGTCGGCTGCACCCACCAGACGCGGCCGGACGACTTCACCCCCCCCACGCCCACGCCCACGCCGGCGACTGCCCCGCCGGCCGGGGCGTTCACCCCCCCGCCGGCGAAATCGTCGTTCTTCCACAAGTCGGCCCCCGCCGCTTCCCCGTCCCCGAGCCCGTCGTCGGGCGTGGTGCAGGCGTCGCACACGACGAGCGGGGGCAAGCCGAAGCCGTCGCTGCCCGAGACGGACGTGGCCGTGGCCGAGCTGCGGATGGACGCGGCCATGGCCGACAACCAGACCTCGGCCGGGCGGGAGCAACTCCTCGACCAGGCCCGGCTCGGCCTTCAGAAGGCGATCCAGAAGGACCCGAAGAACAAGGCCGCCCACCTCGGACTGGCCCGATTCTACGTGAAGCTCGGCGAGAAGGAGCGGGCCGTCGATGCGTACCGGCGGTACTTCGCGTTGGTGCCGAAGGACCACGAGGTGATGCACGAGGTGGCGGCCTGTCACGCCCGCTGGGGCGACTTCCCCGGGGCGGCCGGGTGGTGCAAGCAGGCCCTCGGCGTGGACCCCGAGAACCGCGGGTACCGCAAGACGATGGCGTTCTGCCTGGCCCACGCCGGGAAGTGGGACGAGGGGTTCGCCGTCCTCTGCCAGGTCATGCCCGAGGCGCACGCCCGGTACAACATGGCGAAGGTGCTCCAGAACCTCGGCCAGCCGGACGCCGGGCGGCAGCAACTCGTCCTCGCCCTCAAGGTCGATCCGTCGTTCACCCCGGCCCGCGAGTTCCTGGCCGCGCTCGAGAGCCCGGCCGCGGTCCCGACGCAGGCGGACGTTCGCCCGGCCGCCGCAGTTGATCAAGCGGGCGTGCCTCGACGGTAGATGGGTGCGAATCCGCCAGAGGTCACGACACGGGCGGCCGACCGCCCGTGTCTCGCGTTACGGCGCGGCGCGGGGCGGAGGGGCCACCCCGGGCGGTCGGACGACGCCCGCGGAGCCGTCCGAGAGGGGCACGAGGATCGAGGCCCTGTCGAGGGGCACGCCGGCGGCCGTCGGGAACGGGCCGACGACCGCGGCCGGCGCTTCGACGAGCGGTGCCCCCGTCACGCCGTCCCGCACCACGCAGCGGCCCCCGAGGTCGGTGGTCAGCCAGTTCCCGCCGAAGGCCCGCGGCCCCCCGGCAAAGGGGCGAGTCGGATCGTCGGTTGTCGGCGTCACGACGCGGGGGGCGTCGCCGCCTGCCGGGTCGAGGATGACGAGCGACCGCCCGCCGGCGACGTAGCCGACGCGGGGCCGGCCGTCGGGCGGCGTGACGGCGGCGAACGGGGAGGTCGGCCGGCCGGCAGGAAGGGGGTTCACCCCGCCCGCCCGCCAGCGGCGGACCACGTCCCACCGCCCGGTGTCGTAGAGCCACACGCCCCCGGTCTCGTCGCCGATCAGGACACGCGGCGGCGCGCCTCCGGCTCCGGGGAGGGGCAACGGTGGGCCGGCGATGCGTTCACGGGTCGTGAGCGGCTCGCCGACGCTTCGCCAATAGATCCCGCCGGCCGGCCACGACCAGCGGGCCACCCCGCGGCCGCCGTCGGTCGCCAGGAACTCGTTCCCGGGCAACGCCGCCAGGAAGCAGACGGCGTCCGGCCCAACCCGGTCGCCCTTCCACGCGGGGCCGGCGGCGAGGCGACTGGCGGCCGGGTCGAGGCGGTAAATGGTGCCGTCGGACGCGGGAAGGAGCAGGGCGTCGCCGAACGCCACCGGAGGGCCGGCGAGCCTACCCGGGGCCGGGACTGTGGCCGTCGAAGTGACGCGGCCGGAGGCGACCCGGCGGACGGTGAGCTTGGCGGCCGCGTCCGGCCCGTGCGGCGTGACTGCCCATACCACGCCCCCGTCCGCGGTCGGGGCGAGGGCGGTGGGGCCGGCGTCGTCGGCCGGCGGGGGCGAGAACGTCCACTTCGGGTCGGCCACCC
>JANPKP010000454.1:0-7811 GCA_031426095.1 Gemmataceae bacterium | reverse complement strand
GGCGGCGGGCGGGCGCGCGGATCAGTTCCCGGTCGCCCAGGGCGTGCGGGTCGGCCGGCGGGACGGCGACGGGCGTACCGGCCACCGACAGGGGTGGCGGGGCGGGGGCGGACCCCGTGTACAGTCGCAAATTTCCGAACGCGGTCCCGTTCATGTCCACCCCCGGCGGGGGCCTCGGATTCGTCGCCTGTGGGCTGCCATAGCACGGGGGGCGGGCGGAAACAAGCCCGCCCGGGTAACCCGGGCCGGCGGCGGAGCGGGGCAACCGCCGGGGCGTTGCACAAGAAACGGACGGCGACCGGGGGCCGGCTCGCCCGCGGCGGGATTTCCCCCGCCGGGGCCGCCCCGTCGTAACATGGGCAGGGGCGGCCGTGGGGTCCACTGGGGGGCTGCGGATGTCGAACGTCTGGGGCGTACTCAAGCAGATCGTGCGGGGGCAGGGGATTACCCCGCCGGACCTGGAGCCGCTGCTGGCCGAGTTGCGGGCGAAGGTGCCGGCCCCGGTCTTCTGGCTCGTCGGCAAGACGCAGTCGGGCAAGACCTCCATGATCCACCACCTGACCGGGGCCGACGACGCCGTCATCGGCAGCGGCTTCCGCCCCTGCACCCGCACGAGCCGCCTCTACGACTTCCCGGCCGCCGACGCCCCGCTGGCGTCGTTCCTCGACACCCGCGGCGTGGACGAGCCGGGGTACGACCCGGCCGAGGACATCGCCGCGTTCTCGGACAAGGCCCACGTCGTGGTCGTGACCGCGAAGGCCACCGACTTCGCCCAGGGGAACGTCCGGGCCGCCCTCGGGCCGATCCGCGAGGCCAACCGCTCCCGCCCGGTGCTCCTCGCCCTCACCTGCCTGCACGAGGCCTTCCCCCGCCAGCCGCACCCCCAGCCGTACCCGTTCGCCGACACCCTCGCCCCGCCGCTGCCGGACGTTTACGGCCCGCTGTCGCGGTGCCTGGACGAACACCGGCGGTCGTTCGACGGCATGGTCGATGTCGTGGTGCCCATCGACCTGACGAAGCCGGACGAGGGCTTCGCCGACGCGACCTACGGCGGCGAGGTGCTGAAGGAACGACTCCTCGGCCTGCTGCCGGAAGCCTACCGCCAGTCGCTCCTCCGGCTCAAGGAGGCGACGGACCTGTTGAAGGACGTCCACTTAAGGGCGGCCGTGCCGGTCATCCAGGCCTACGGCTCGCTCGCGGCGACGGCCGGGGCGGTCCCGATCCCGTTCGTCGACCTGTTCCTTCTCCCCGGCATCCAGGCCCGCATGGTGACGCAGTTGGCCCGCCTGTACGGCCAGCCGATGAGCGCCGAGCGGTTCCGCGAGGTGGCCGCGTCGCTCGGCCTCGGCATCGTCACCCGGCAGGCGACGCGGGAGCTTTTCAAGCTCATCCCGTACGTCGGCTCGGCCGTCGGGGCGGCGGTCGCGTGGGCGTCCACCTACGCCCTCGGGCGGGCCTTCTGCTACTACTACCAGGCGGTGTGCGAGGGGCACGTGCCCGACGCCGCCAGCCTGAAGGCGTTCTACCACGACCAGTTCGTGGCCGCCCAGAAGGAGTGGAAGGCGAAGCCGGCGAAGTGAAGGAACCCCCATGCCCCGCGCCCGCATCCTCATTTTGGCCATCCTCTACCTCGCCCCGGTGGCCGTCCTCACCGGCGTCGGGGCGTACCACCTGTGGGCCACCGGGTGGGGCTTCTACGCCTGGTGGCCGATGGCCGCCTTCCTGGCCACCGGGTACTACCTCACGTACCGTTGGACCCGCCAGGGCCGCTACCTTTTGCCCAACACAGGGGCTAACCAGCCCGGCTACTGGACCGACCGCGACAAGTCGGCGTGGCAGAAGGTGGACGCCAAGGCCCGGAGCTTCGACGCCATCACGCCCCTGATGCTCAGCGACCCCGAACACTACTCGCAACTGTCGATCTCGCTCGCCCAGCAGGTGTCGCAGCTCTACAACCCGGGGAACACGAACCCGTTCGGCCACCTGACCGTGCCGGAAATCCTCGCCTGCGTCGAGCTGGCGGCGGCCGAGCTGAACGAGATGGTGGAGAAGTACGTCCCCGGCTCGCACATGTTTCGGGTGGACGACTTCAAGAAGGCCCAGAAGGCCTTCGACTGGTACCAGAAGGGCCGCAACGCTTACTGGCTCGCGGCCGCCGTCCTCAACCCGATCAACACCGGCCTCCAGTACGCCGCCACCCGCTTCGGCCTCGGGTCGATGCTCGAGCGCGTCCAGGGGAACGTCCTGCTCTGGTTCCACACCGCGTACATCCACGAGTTCGGCCGCTACCTCATCGAGCTCAACAGCGGCCGGCTCAAGGTCGGCGTCAAGCGTTACCGCGAGTTGCTGGCCGCCCACGTGGAGCCGCCGGCGGTCGTCACGCCGCCCGTGGCCGAGGGCGTGACGGTCGCCAACGGGGCCGGCGTCCTCATCACGTCGCCGCCGGTGCCCCCGCCGCCGGCCCCGGTGTTGCCGGGGGTGACGGTGGCCGTGCTGGGGCAGGTGAAGGCCGGCAAGTCGAGCGTGGTGAACGCCCTCCTCGGCGAGGCCCACGCCACCGTGGACACGCTCCCGGTCGAGCACAACGGCACCAAGTACCGGCTCGGGCTCGTCGGCGGTGGGGCGGTCGAACTGCTCGACACCCGCGGGTACGGCCAGGACGGGCCGAATGAGGAGGAGTTCGCCGCAGCCGTGGACGCCGCCCGGCAGGCCGACCTGATCCTACTCGTCGTTCCCGCTCGCAACCCGGCCCGCAAGCCGGACATGGACCTACTCGACCGCCTCAAGTCGTGGTTCGACGCCCGCCCGGCCCTCCGCTTTCCGCCGGTCGTGATCGCCGTCAACCAGGTGGACCAACTCACGCCGGCGTCCGAATGGGCACCCCCCTACGACTGGCGGGCCGGCACCCGCCCGAAGGAGGCGAACATCCGCGACTGCCTGCTCGCCGTGCGGGAGACGTTCGCCGGGCGGATGTCCGGGGTGGTACCGGTATGCGCCCGCACCGGCGAGGTGTTCGGCATCGCCGAGGAATTGGCCCCCGCGCTGGCCAGCCAGTTCCGCGACGCCCGCGGCACGTCGCTCCTGAAGGTGTTCCACGCCGAGGGGGCTGCCGACCGCTACGCCAGGCTCGGCGACCAAGTCCTTAAGGGCGGCGTGCAGGCGCTGAAAATCCTCTGGGACAACTGGAAGAAGTGACGGCCGGGCGGCGAGAGTTACCAGATTTTACCGCCAAAACGCGATCACGTTGCAACGATCCCCATGCCCGCGAACGACTTCCGCTGACCGTTACCATAATTTGCGGTAACGCGGGAGCGTGGCGATATTCGCCCGCGGGGCCGCCGCCGTGTTTGACTTTTCGAATACGGTCGCGGCGAGGCCACACGAGGAGTTCACGCCTATCCTGAGCGGCACCCCTCCCGCTTCCCGCCGCACGTCCCCGGAGCCGCCATGCGCTTCTGCCCCCTCGTCGTCCTTGCCGCCGGCCTCGCGGCGTTCCCGGCCCGGTCCGCGGTGCCGCCGTGGGCCGGTGACTTCCCCGGCTTCGTGAACGCCTACTACGCCGACAAGTTCCTCTGGGATCCGATCGACGCCAGCTACCAGGGCGTCCACGACTACGACAACCGCCTGCCCGACTACTCGGCCGACGCCATCGCCCGCCGGGTCGCCTTGCTCAAGGCGGGCCGGGACGGCCTCAAGCTCCTCGGCACCACCAAGCTGCCGCCCGACGACGCCCTCGACGCGGACATCCTCGCCTCCGACATCGACGCCCAACTCCTCGAACTCGAAACCGTCCGCGACTGGAAGCGGAACCCGGTCACGTACCTGTCGCCGCCCGCGTCCGGCATCGACACGCTGATGAAGCGCTCGTTCGCCCCGCCGGCCGAGCGGTTGAAGTTAATCGTCGGCCGGCTCCGGGCCGCCCCGCGGCTCTTGTTCGTGATGAAGCAGAACCTCGAGAACCCGCCGAAGGAGTTCGCCGACCTCGGGCTGATCGTGGCGAAGGGGTCTGTGTCGTTCTTCGCGTCCGACCTGCCGGCGTGGGCCAAGACGGCCGCCGGGGCGGACGCCAAGTTGCTCGCCGACTTCGAGGACGCGAACGCCCCGGTGGTCGAGGCCTTCAAGGACGCCGCGAAGTGGATCGAGGCCGACCTGCTCCCGAAGGCGAAGGGCTCCTACGCCATCGGGGCCGACGCCTTCATGAAGAAGCTCGAAGCCGAAGAGATGATCGACATCCCGCTGCCGAAGCTGCTCGCCATCGGCGAGGCGAACCTCAAAAAGGACCGCGAGGCGTTCATCGCCACGGCCGCCAAGATCGACCCGAAGCTGCCGGCCGACAAGGTGCTGGCCCTGCTGACGGACGAGGCCCCGAAGCCGGCCGACCTCGTGGCCGCCACCCGCGGCACCATCGAGCGGACGCGGAAGTTCCTGCTCGACAAGCAGATCGTCACCGTGCCGTCGGAGGTCCGGCCGACGATCGCCGAGACGCCGCCGTTCATGCGGACAGGCGGGTTCGCGTCGATGGACACGCCCGGGGCGTTCGAGGCGAAGGCGACGGAAGCCTTCTACTACGTGACGCCGCCGGAGAAGGAGTGGGAACCGCGGCGTCAGGTCGAGCACATGCGGCAGTTCAACCGCACGGCGCTGGACGTGATCACCATCCACGAGGCGTTCCCCGGCCACTACCTCCAGTTCCTTAACGCCAAGCAGTACCCCACGAAGGTGCGGAAAATCTACACCTGCGGCACGAACGTGGAGGGGTGGGCCCACTACTGCGAGCAGATGATCGTGGACGAGGGGTACGGCGACAACGACCCGAAGGTGCGGCTGGCGATGCTCAGCGAGGCGCTGTTGCGGGACTGCCGGTACGTGGTCGGCATCAAGCTCCACACCGAGGGGTGGACGGTGGAGCAGGGCAAGAAGTTCTTCGTGGAGCAGGGGTTCATCGAGCCCGAGACGGCGTTCCAGGAGGCCCGCCGGGGGACGTACAACCCGACGTACCTCTACTACACGCTCGGCAAGCTGCAAATCCAGAAGCTCCGGGCCGACTACCGGAAGCTCAAGGGGCCGGCGTTCTCGCTGCGGGGGTTCCACGACAAGTTCGTGCAACAGGGCGGCGTGCCGATCAAACTCATCCGCAAGCTGATGCTGCCGGGGGACACGGAGCCGTCGCTGTGAAGGCGGGGGAACGAAGTCGGCCGCACGGAGCACGCGGATCGGTCCTGGTCCCTGGCTTCAACTGCGTTGATCGTGCGGCCGACTTCCCGCCTTCCCGACCAGCCGGGCCGGGATGCCGACGGCAGTCGCTCCGGCCGGCACGTCGATGAGCACCACGGCGTTGGCCCCCACCCTGGCGTGGTCGCCGACGGTAATGCCGCCGAGGAGCTTGGCCCCGGCCCCCACGTCGACGTGCCCGCCGAGCGTGGGCACGCCCGCCTTCGGCCCGCCGGCCCCGACCGTCACCTGCTGGAAGAGTAGGGCGTTCGGCCCGATGACCGCGTCCGGGTGGACGACGACGCCGTTCGGGTGCGGGATCGACAGCCCGCCGGCGATTCGGGCGTTGATGGGGACGTCGGCCCCGGAGACGGCACTCCAGAAGCGGTGTTGGAGCACCCAGTAGCCGGTGAGCTTGTTGAGCGGGAAGCCCCGCCGTTTCCACGACTGGTAGCGGCGGACTGCCCGGAGGAGCTTGCGGCCGGGGTCCCAGAACCCGCGGCACCGCTCCCGCTCCCAGTCGGGCGTGTCGGCCGAAACGGGGGGCTGACTCACGCGGCGATCCTCCGACACGAATCCTGGCGGGGGGCGTGGGGCCCCGGGTGCGACGCGAACCAGACGCGACGACGCGGGGCACTCACGTCCCCCGCCCGCCTCATCCGAACGCTTGGAGTTGCCCCAGAATCCCCTTTAAGAGTTCGCGGTCGGACGCCGGCCGGGTCGGGCTCCGCGGGTGCGTGTCGTCGCAGCCGATCCAGCCGCGGAGCTTCAGGAACATCGCGGCCGTGTGCTTGTAAGTCGGAACCGGGTCGCGGAAGGCGAGGAAGCCGAGGTACTGGAGCACGTCGTTGAGTTCGTAGAACCGCGGGTCGCCGGCGAGCCAATACTGGTCGCGCGTCGCAAACAGGTCGGGGGCGAAGGTGCTCAGGCCGAGCAGGTAGTCGCTGCCGTACATCACCATGTCGATGGCCAGGTCATTCCCCGTGAACACCTTGAAGTCCGGCCGCACCTCGTCCCGCAGCACGAGCCGCTGCCACTCCTGTTCGCGGCTCAGCGACGAGTGCTTGGCCCCCAGGCACTTGGCGACGCCCATGAGGCCGCGGTAGGTGTCGAGCGTGTAGATTTTGCCGAACGGGGCGAACATGGTGCCCAGCTCGAAGCCGATGAAGCCGTCGCACCCGCGGCCGATCTCCTCGTACGAACGCAAGAGGGCGTCGTCCGCCTGCCCGGTCAGGCCGTAGCTCTGGAAGATCACGGGGGTGCCGCCGCGCTCCACGATGGCGGCGACGACCCGCTTATAGGCGTCGCCGTCGAACGCGGCTCCGGGGTGGTCGCCGACGAACGCCCCGGCCACGAACGGCCGGCCGCCGAGGGCCGACTTCGTGGCGTCGAGGACGGCGTTCGCGGTGGCCTCGTCGAGGAGGTTCCGATACCCGGTGTCCATGTTGACGGCCGGCGTCAGCCCGGCGTCGGCGGTGCGGACGGCGTGGGCGGCGAACCCCGTCCAGTCGATCCCGCCGCTTTCGAGGAACGGCAGCAGGATGGCCGACATCCCGGTGATCCGGCGGCGGGGGCGGAGCAGGGCGAGCGGGTCGAGCATGGAGATCTTTTGGGGTTCGGGAGATTCGGCATCCGCCCGCGGACCCGTAGTGTTATATTACTGCGCCGCTGATGTCCCATTCCGCCGCCCAGGTGTTCTCCCCAGTGCCAGTCCGCCTCCCGACTTTTGCCCTGCTCGCGGTCGTCGGCCTCGCCGCCAATGTGCGGTCCGCCGAGCCGACCGGCTTCGCCACGGCACGGGCGTTTGCCAACGAGTTCTGTGGGAAGTGCCACGGGGAGAGGGTGCAGAAGGGCGGCGTCAACCTCGCCCCGTTCGCGGACGAGAAGGCGGTCCTCCGCCAGCGGAAGGTGTGGAGGGGCGTGGTCGAGCAGGTGAAATCCGGTGAGATGCCGCCCGAGGGCGAGAAGCAGCCGACGAAGGCCCGGCGCGACGCCTTCGTGGCGTGGGTGGGGGGCACGCTCGACGCGGCCGACCGCCGCGACCGCGAGCGGCCCGACCCCGGCCGGGCGGTCGTCCGCCGGCTCACCCGCGGGGAGTACAACCGCACCGTCCGCGACCTACTCGGGGTCGAGTTCGACGTGTCCGGGGCCGTGGGGATGCCGGACGAAACGACGGGCGAGGCGTTCGACAACCTGGCCGCCGCCCTCACCGTGTCCGAGGCGCTGACCGAGAAGTACTTCGCGGCCGCCGACCTCGTGGTCGAGAAGCTGTGGGCGACCGCCCCCCGCAAGGGTCAGAAGCCGAAGCCCGGGGTGCCGCCGACGGCGTTCGAGGCGGTCGTGGGTACCCCGCCCGACAAGGCGACCCCGGCCCGCGACGCGGCGAAGGCAGTCACAGCGCGGCTCGCCCGCCGGGCGTACCGCCGGCCGGTCGAACCGCGCGAGGTCGAACGCCTCCTGTCGCTGTTCGACCGCTCGCCCGATCTCAGTTTCGAGGACGCGCTCAGGCCGGTGCTGAAGGCCGTGCTCGTGTCGCCGAACTTCCTGCTGCGAATCGAGCGCGACCGCGCCAAAGACCCCGACGCGGCGTATCGGGTGAG
>JANPKP010000453.1:0-7565 GCA_031426095.1 Gemmataceae bacterium | reverse complement strand
CCCGGGCTTGGAAGCCCGGGCCACAAGTTCGTATGTCTCCTTCACACCCCGACACGGCCAACCCCGTCTACGCCCCAGCCTCACCCACCGAGCCGCACCCATGAAACGCCTCACCGTCGCCGTTATCGCGGTCGCGGCCTTCGCCGGCCCGTCATCCGCGGCCGCTTCGCAGCGGAAAAACGTCCTGCTCCTCGTCGCCGACGACCTCGGCTTGCAGGTCGGCTGCTACGGCGACAAGGCCGCCCGCACGCCGAACGTCGACGCCCTCGCGGCGGCCGGCACCCGCTTCACCCACGGGTTCGCCAGCGTGTCGTCGTGCAGCCCGAGCCGGGCCACGCTGTTGACCGGAATGCCGACGCACCAGAACGGCCAGTACGGCCTCGCCCACGGGCCGCACCACGCCACCACCTTCAATACCGTCAAGGGGCTGCCCGCGCTGCTCGGGCCGGCCGGGTACCGCTCGGGGGTGATCGCCAAGCTGCACGTCCAGCCGAAGGAGTGCTACCCGTTCGACGTGGAGGTGGCCGGCGGCGGCCGCAACCCCGTGCAGGTCGCCGAGCAGGCCCGCAAGTTCTTCGCCGAGACCGGCGACAAGCCGTTCTTCCTCCTCGTCGGCTTCACCGACCCGCACCGGGCGGCGAAGGGGTTCGCCAACGACAACAAGTACCCGGCGACCGTGCCGGTCGCGAAGTTCGACCCCAAGGCCCTCCCACTCCCGTATCACCTGTCCGACACGCCCGAGGCGAGGGCCGACCTGGCCGAATACTACCAGTCGGTCGCCCGCCTCGACCACGGCGTCGGCCTCGTCCTGAAGGCGTTGGACGAGGCGAAGCGGGCCGACGACACGCTCGTGATCTTCCTCAGCGACAACGGCATCCCCTTCCCCGGGGCCAAGACGACGCTCTACGACAGCGGCGTCCACCTGCCGCTTGTCGTCCGCAAGCCGGGCCAGAAGGCGGGGGTGGCGTGCGCCGCCCTGGCGAGCTGGACCGACGTCACGCCCACGGTCCTCGACTGGGCCGGCCTGTCGAAGCCGGACGTCTTGCCCGGCCGCTCGCTCCTTCCCGCCCTCGAAGCGGCCGACCCGCCGGGGTGGGACGCGGTGTTCGGCTCGCACCAGTACCACGAGGCGACCATGTACTACCCGATGCGGATGGTGCGGACCAAGACGCACAAGTACATCCTCAACCTGGCCCACCCGCTCGAAAACCCGTCGGCGTCCGACCTGTGGGGCTCGCCGACGTGGCAGGGCGTCCTGAGCCGGGGCGACGCAATGATGGGGACGCGCGAGGTGAAGTCGTTCCTCCACCGGCCGAAGGAGGAGCTGTACGACCTCGCCGCCGACCCGGACGAGTTGAAGAACCTCGCCGCCGACCCGGCACAGGCGAAGGTGCTGGCCGACCTGCGGGCGCAGCTGAAAGAGTGGCGGACGCAGACGAAGGATGCGTGGCTGGTGAAGGACACGCACGAGTAACGACGGGAAGGCGTCGAGAGGACTAGGGACGGACGGAAGGGAGGAAAGCGGGGGACGAAAGTGCGTCGTGTACGGTATCTTTTTCGTGCGTTCCTCCCTTTCGTCCGTTCGTGACTTGCCCCAAGTTGGTTTCCGCCCCCGCGGTTTGCGTGCCGCGCGAACCTGTTCTAGTATTGGACACAAACACGCCCCCGGCCCCTGGGACCGGCGAGCCCTGCCCCCGCCCCCGCACGGTGTTCCTCCCATGTCCTCACCCGCGTCGCTCGAAGAGTTGATCCAACTCGTCCGCAAGAGTGGAATGATCGACGAGCAGACCCTGAACGCCTACCTCCAGCGCCGCGAATACGCCCGCGGGCTGCCGTCCGACGTGCGGGAGATCGCCGACGAGATGGTCCGCGACGGGGTGATGACCTACTTCCAGGCCGAGCAGTTCCTCCTCGGCAAGTGGCGGGGGTTCACCATCGGCAAGTTCAAGCTCCTGGAGCGGGTCGGGGTCGGCGGCATGGGCCAGGTGTTCCTGTGCGAACACATGTTCATGAAGCGGCGGGTGGCCGTCAAGGTGCTACCGCCGGCGAAGGCGGAGCAGCCGGCCGCCCTCGGGCGGTTCTACCGCGAGGCCCGGGCGGCCGGCGGGATCGAGCACCCGAACCTCGTCCGCACCCACGACATCGACCAGGACGGGAACCTCCACTACATCGTCATGGAGTACGTGGACGGGTCGAACCTCCTCGACGTTGTCAAGAAGTTCGGCCCCATGGACATCCGCCGGGCGTCGAGCTACATGCTCCAGGCGGCCAACGGGCTCGACCACGCCTTCCGCAACGGCATCATCCACCGCGACATCAAGCCGGGCAACATCCTCATCGACCGCAAGGGCGTGGCCCGCGTCCTCGACATGGGGTTGGCCCGCTTCTTCAAGGACCACACCGACCAGCTCACCGTCAAGTACGACGACAAGATCGTCCTCGGCACGGCCGACTACGTGGCCCCCGAGCAGGTGGCCAACAGCCACTCGGTCGACATCCGGGCCGACGTCTACGCCCTCGGGGCGACGTTCTACTTCCTCCTCGCCGGCCACCCGCCGTTCCCGACGGGCACGGTGTCGCAGAAGCTCCTGTGGCACCGGACGAAGGAGCCGACCCCGATCCGCCAGGTGCGGCCGGAGATCCCCGAGGGGCTGGCCGCGGTGATCGCCAAGATGATGGCGAAGGACCCGAAGGCCCGGTACCAGACGCCGGCCCAGGTGGCGGCCGAACTCGAATCGTGGGTGCAGGGCGAGGTCCCGCTGCCGAGCCTCGAAGAGATGCCGCTGTTGAGCCCCGCCGCCCAGGAAGTGAACGGCGAGGAAGAGGCGGAAGCCAAGGCACCGGCCGCGAAGGCGGCGTCGGCAATGGGTTCGGGCGGCAGCGGCGGCGTGGCCGTCGCCGCCCCGCCGCGGGCCGCTCCCGCCCCGCCGCCGGCCGCCAACCCGTTCGCGGCCCCGTCCTCGACCGCCGCCAGCCCGTTCGCGGCCCCGCCCCCGCCGGCCTGGGGTGCGGCCCCGCCGGCCGAGAAACCGAAGCCGGCCGCCAAGCCCCAAGGCAACCCCTTCGGCAACAAACCCGAGCCCAAGTCGGCTCAGGCCGGGGTCGATACCGGGATGGGCGAGGGGGAAAAAACACCGGTCCCGGTCACCGTACCCGTGGCCGCGACCCCGAAGCCGAAGTCGGCCGCGGGCGATCACCCCTTCACCCGGGGCGACTTGGTCGAGACGCGGGCGGGTAATCGGAAACCGCAGTCGCGGGTTTTTGTAGTCGCAGTGCTGGTCGTCGCGGCCGTTCTCGGCGGCGGCGTCGCGGCCATGAAGTTGACCGGCAAGAAGCCCGCCGAGCCCGCCCCCGCTACCCAGGAATAGAAGGCCGCGTGAGGCACCGAGAAACGCCCGCTCGATTCGAGCGGGCGTTTTCGTTTGTTCTCATGCCGCGCCGTCGTCACGCCTTGACCTTCGCCGCTTCCTCCTCCGTAAGCAGGTGCCGCTCGACCTGCGGCGGCCACTCGAACGGCGTCGAGACGGCCGCGATCGGTTCGCCGAGCTGCGGGATCAGCTCTTCGCGCAGGTGGCCGAGTTTCTTGTGGGCGGCCATCACGAGCGTCGGCACCCGCTCCGGCGGCATCTGCATGATCCGGCAGCAGGTCGCGTCCACGGCCACGAGGTCGGCCCCCATCACGAGAACGCCGCACGGCTTGGCGGTGCCGTTGAGCGGGCCGTCGCCCTGCATCCCCGTGATGCCGTCCACGATGGCGAGGTGCGGGCAGTTCGTGAGCGCGATATCGACGATGCTGTTGGGGATGCCCCGCCAGTGGAGTTCGTTCTTCGGCCACCCGTAGCAGATGCCCGGTAGAGTGCCGAACAGGTTCTTGAGCGACAGCGTGGCCCCCGCCCAGTGGTGCGTCTTGAGCTTCGGCAGCGAGATGAACACCTCGGCGGTGACGACCGTGCGGGCGAGGTAGAGGTGGTCCAGCCCGGTGAGCCGGCCGAGGTTGAGCATTTTCACCGGCTCGTCGTGGTTGAGGTCCACGAACCGCACGCCGTGCTTCTCCAGCACCGCCCCCAGGCCGCTCTCGGTGACGAGGAATTGCACGTTCCGCCAGTGCCCCGGCCCCTCGGCCACCACCACCTCGGCCGCCCCCTCGCGCTTGCACAGCTCGATGACGGCGTCCACAACCCGGGGGTCGGTGTTAATGACCTTGCCGCGGTGGTACTCCACGAGGTTCGGCTTCAGGACCACCCGCTTGCCCTTGATCGGGACGGCGGCGCGGAAGTGCTCGAACTGCGCCGTTAAAACGTCCGCGAGCGGGCCGTCGTAGCTCTCGGCCCGGGCGATGTGGACGGCCGACGTGGGCGGCGGGGGGCGGAACTTACCTAGGACGCGGCTGACGAACCACCCGCGGGCCTTCGACTTCACCCGCTCCCCGAACGGCCGCGTGTCCGGCGGCACGGCGTTGTCCGAGTCGTCATCGTCCAGCGCGCCACCGATCCGCGGCGGCCTCTCAAGCTTCTGCGCGGGTTCCGCCAGCCGGAAGGGGTGCCACGTCTCCGTGCCGAGTGCGAGGGCCGCGAGGGCCAGCCGGTACGGCCCGGCCCCGAGCCCGTCGGTGCGGTTCATCTCCTCGCTGAGGGCCCCGCGGATGCGTTCGTCGAGCGCCGTGAGGAAGTCGCGGGTGGCCGAGTCGTCGGCGTGGACGGCGAGGGCGAGCTTGGCCCAGGCGAGGTGTTCGAGGTCGGTCGTGTTCGCGGCGTGGACGCGCAAATAGCCCTTCGCCGCCTCCACCTTCGGCTCGTCGCCGACGCCCTGCAGCGCGAGGAGCATGACGGCCGTCGGCCCCGGGATCGGTTCCGTCGGCTTGCCGAGAATCATGCGGTTGCCGTAGTTCGCCCCGCCGCTGGCGAACGCCCGGTCGAGGAGCAGCCGTTGCCCCTCGGCGACGCGGGGGTGGTCCCCCTTCCCCGCCGCCCGCAGAGCTACGCACGCCCACGAGGTCGGCTCGACCCACGAGAAGTTCGCCTCCGCCCACGGCCAGCCGACGAGCCCGAGGTCGATGTCGATGTGGATGTCGGCCACCTCCGCGTCAGCCTTCACGACCCGCCCCTCGACGGCGAGCAGTTGGGCGACCGTGAGCGGGAGGTTGGCCGAATCGCGGGCCAGGACGTGCCGGGTGAACGCGACGAGCGAAGTCGTCCAGATCGCCTGCGGCCGGCCGCGTAACAGGCGATAAGTCCCGTCCGGCTGGCGGTGCGTCTCGACGGCCGTCAACGCGGCCGTCACTCGCGCGTCGTACTTCCCCCGTTCGCCGGCCAACGCCAGAAGTGCGAGGCAAGTCGGTTCGAGGTGCATCGCCTGGCCGGCCTGGTAGCCCCACCCGCCGTCCGGCTGGACCAGGGCGGCGAGCCGGTCGCGGGCGGTCGTGGCGTCGATCATCGCGGTCCCCCGGCCAATCTCCGAAACCCACCCCCAGTTTAGGACACGCCGCACCCCCGTGAACCGGTCCGACTACAATGCCCGCAAACCGTGGAGGGCCGACCGTTGCGCGTGGCACACTTCGACTGCTTCTCCGGCCTCAGTGGCGATATGGTCCTCGGGGCCGTTATCGACGCCGGCGTCGACCCGGCCGCGATTCGCGCCGCCCTCGACTCCCTCGGCCTGCCGATCACCCTCGAAGTCGAGACGGTGAAGAAGTGCGGCCTGCGGGCCACGAAGGCGACGGTGGTGGCACCCGACGAGGAGGAGTACCGCTTCCTGCCGGACATCGAAGCCATCCTCGCCCGCGGGGCGCTCACCGACCGGCAACGCACGCTCGCCCTCGCCATCTTCAAGCGGCTGGCCGTCGCGGAAGCGGCCGTCCACGGGATGCCGGTGGAGCGGGTCCACTTCCACGAGGTGGGGGCGCTCGACAGCATCGCCGACATCGTCGGGGCGGCCGTCGGGCTCGACCTGCTCGGCGTCGAGGCGTTCACCAGCCGCTCGGTCCCGCCCGGCAGCGGCACCGTGAAGTGCGCCCACGGCATCATGCCCGTCCCCGCCCCCGCAACAGCCGAGCTGTTGAAGGGCGTACCGCTCGCGGCGTCGGCCGTGACCGGCGAACTGACGACGCCGACGGGGGCCGCCATCCTCACGACTGTGGTAAGCCGCTGGGTCGAAACGCCGACAATGACGGTGGAGAAGATCGGCCTCGGCTCGGGCACCAAGGACTTCGACGACCAGCCGAACGTCCTGCGGCTTCTGGTCGGCACTGCCGAAAAAGCCCAGGGACGGCCGTCCCTGGGTTTCGACACAGACACCGTCGTCGTCCTCGAAACGAACCTGGACGACGCCACCCCCGAGACGGTCGGCTACTGCTTCGACCGCCTCCTCGCCGCCGGAGCACTCGACGTTTACGGCGTACCCGTGGTGATGAAGAAGAACCGCCCCGGCGTCCTTCTCGGCGTCATTGCCACGCCCGAATCGGCCGACGCCCTCGAAGTAATACTCTTCCGCGAGACGGCCACCTTCGGCGTCCGCCGGCACACGGCCGGGCGTCACAAGCTCCAACGCGAGGCGGCGACGGCGGACACCCCGTGGGGCCCGGTGCGGGCGAAGCGGGGCTGGTCGGCCGGCGGGTTCGAGGTGCTGACCCCGGAGTACGACGACTGCGCCCGGGTGGCCCGCGACCACGGCGTGCCGCTGCGGGAGGTGTACGCGGCCGTGCGAAGGTGAATCGCACTCCTGCCGTTAGCTCGAAGGCTGCTGACCATTCGTTCCTGCCGGGGATGTCGGCAAAAGATGGGTCTTGATGGCGTGCCGGCAGTCGATTTTGATTTGGCGCTCGTAGAGCGGTGATGCGGGATCGCGGGCCAATCCAATGGTCACGGACGAAGCCCCGACCATGCACAACTCGGGGTGGAAGACGTCATAATGCGTGCCGTCCGAAACGATCAGCCGGAACGGCTCGAACGGCCGCTTGCGAACGTCTTCGAGAATCTCGTTCGGGGACATGCACGGCTCCCACGGTAGCGGGTCTAAAACCGAACTCATCGTACCGTCCCGTCCGGCGTCAAGCAACTCACGGCCACCCGCCCCTCCCCTTGAACTTTCGCCCCGAATCCGTGTCCTGATACACCACAGCCGCCTTAGGTCGCCGGCTTCTCCCGTCGAGGTCCGCCATGTTGTCGTCGAACGACATCCGCCGCCAGTTCGTCGAGTTCTTCTGCCGGAAGCACGGGCACGCCAACGTCCCGTCCTCGCCCGTCGTCCCGCACGGCGACGCCACGCTCCTGTTCGCCAACGCCGGCATGAACCAGTTCAAGCCGTACTTCCTCGGCACGGAGAAGCCGCCGGTGCCGCGGGTGGCGAACACCCAGAAGTGCATCCGGGCCGGCGGCAAGCACAACGACCTCGACGACGTGGGCAAGGACACCTACCACCACACGTTTTTCGAGATGCTCGGCAACTGGAGCTTCGGCGACTACTTCAAACGAGAGGCCATCGCCTGGGCGTGGGAACTCCTCACCGAAGTCTGGAAGCTCGACACCACCCGCCTGCACGTCACCGTGTTCGAGGGCGACCCGGCCAAC
>JANPKP010000452.1:0-4165 GCA_031426095.1 Gemmataceae bacterium | reverse complement strand
GGCTTCGGCGGCGGCACGGGGGCGGACGGCGGGGGCGTGTCGGACCCCGGGCCGCCGGCGGGGGCCGGCTTCGGCCGGGGGATGGTCATGACCTTGCGGCAGGCTTCGTTCTTGCACTTCGCGGACTTCCCCGCCACCTCGTCTTTGAGGCGGTAGAACGTCCCACACGAGGGGCAGTTGAACTCGATCGCCATGAAACGGTTCCCGCCGCGGGGGGCGAACGGAGAGCGAGACTTGCAGACCCATTATCGGCCACGGGGCGTCACAAGGCTACCGCCAATCGGCTTGACCCGGCCGGGGCCGCCGGCTATCCCGGGGCGACCCGTCGGACACTCACAAATCGGCCGCGAGGGCGTGACATGAGGGCGAGGTGCGGGCCTCTCGCGGTCGCGGCCGTCGTGCTGCTGAACGCCGGTTGCTGCCAACTGCTCGAACAGTGGGCCTACGGCAAGCCGGCCGAGGCCCGCAAGCCCGACCCCGGGGCGGTCGAGTCGCGGGACAAGCCGTATTCTACGCCGCCGGCCCCGGGGGCGGTGTCGCCCGGGGCGGGGCCACAGGTTCCGCCGTACCCGGCGAACAAGCCGGCGGACGTCGCACTGCCGCCGGCGGGGCCGCGGGGGGCGTACGGCGGGTCGGATGATGACAGGGTGACAAGGTAAGGGAACACCCGGGGGTGTTTGCGGCCCCAACGGGGCCACCGTCAATAGCCAGGGGTGGAGCGAAGCGGAACCCCTGGACATCACCCATGCGAGAATGCGGAACCCCGAAGGGGTGGCAGTCACCCTCGCCGAACGTGACCGCCACCCCTTCGGGGTTCTCTCCAACGGGATGACTCACCGACCAGGGGTTCACACCCCTGGCTATTGACGGTGGCCCCGTTGGGGCCGCAACCACCCCCGGTCGTACCATCGCCTGCCCACCGAATCACCCCGCCGACTTCTGCCCCTGGTTGGCGTCATACCACGCCCGCAGGTCGCGGTCGCAGTTCGCCCACCCCTGGCGGGTGAGCCACGCCGTCACGCCCGCCGTCAGGAGCAGGCCGGCCGCCCACGCGGGCGTCACGCCGTCCTTCAACGGCAGGTAGCAGAGCCCCGTCGGCACGAACGCGGCGGCCCCGTCCCAGCCGTTCCGCAGCAGCGCGAACAGCAGCAGCGGCAGCCCCATCGTGAGGAGCGACGCCGCCCCGCTCGCCTGGTGGCCGGTCGAGAAGGCCCGGAAGCCGACGGCGAACGAGAACGCCCACAACACGCACCCGCCGACGGCCGCCGCGAGAACGTCGGCCACCGGATTGCGTCCCGAGATGGCGAGCGCCGCCCACAGTAACGCCGCGATGCCGAGGTAGCCGCGGCCGCGCTTCCAGGCGGCGGCCCGGGAGGCGTGCCAGTAGTCGCGGCCGCCGAGGTCGGTCAGGAGCAGGAGTTCGAGCCGGCGGCAGCGGTCCTGCGGGGTCGGGTCCCAGAGGCCGAACTGGAAGGCGGCCGGGACCGCGGCCATGACGGCCATCGCGCACGCCACCACCGGGGCCCCGCCCCACGACTCGAACAGCAGGAACACGAGCCGGCCCATCCACGCCGGCCAGTCGTCGCCGGCCACGATGAAGGCGGCGTACAGGACCGCGAACCCGCCGGCGAGCCAGACGTTCACCCGGCCCGAATACTCCATCACCCGCCGCACCGCCCACCACGACAGCGGGCGGTCGCCGATCCGCTCCGTCTGGGCCTCGCGGCTCGACGAGATCGGCTTGTAATGGCGGTCGTGGAAGTGCCCTTTCAGCCGATAGGCCGCCCGCAGCCCGAGGGCGGCGATCAGCCCGGCGGCAAAGAGTTGCAGGTCGGCGAAGCGTTCCCACGCCACCCAGCCGACGCGGTAGGGGTCGAACCAGTTGCGGACCACGCCGAACGGGTTGCCGTCGTGCAGGAACAGCACGGCCCGGAAGCCGGCTTCCGCCCACGCCGGGGGGAGCGCGGAGAGCCAGAGCCGGAGGTGCTCGCCGGCTAGGATGCCGACCACGAGGTAGACCAGCACGCCGCCGAGCGCGAACGCCTCGCCCACCCGCCGGACGGCCGCCGATTCGTAGGCCCACGCCGTCAGCCCCAGCCCGGCCACGGTGCCCCAGACGAACGGCATCAGGCCCAGCACCCACAGGTCCGACGGCGCGACGGCCCCGGCCGCGACCATGCCCACCAGCACCGGCAGGCCCGCGAGGCAGACGAGCGCGAAGCGGGCCACGCCGACGAGCGCTTCCGCACAGAAGAGCGTCCGCGGCGGGACCGGGGAGGTGAGCAGGAATTCGAGCGCCTGGCTCTTGGGGAGCTGCGTCAGACGCCAGCCGACGAGGGCCGCCCCCTCCACGATGCCGAGCACGAGCGTGAGGTAGCCGACGGCCGTGACGGTGCCGGGGTCGGTGGCCCGGGCGGCCGCCCACCCGAGGGCGGTGAGAAGGAGGACGTGGGCGGCGGCGGTGCGGCGGAACGTGAGGTGCCGGCCGGGGGCCAGCATCGCGGCGGCGAAGAACGGCTTGAACATGCCCAAGCGTAGCACGCGGCCGGCGGGCGGGTCAGGGCTTGCGGAACCCGGACGGCGGTGAGAAGTTGGACGGCGTCTTGCCCCGCCCCGACGGCGACGGTGACGGCGACGGCGGCAGGGGCGTCCCCGCGGCCAGCCCGGACGGCGACGACCGCTGCACGGACGACACCCGCAGGACCCCCGACCTCGGCCGGAGGGCCGAGAGCGGCGGGTCGTTCACCGTCTCGTCGTCGGGCACGATCTGGTGCCGGTCGTCGGCCCACGCCACCCGCAGGCCGTTCGCCTTGAGGATGGCCCGGAGGAAGTCGCGGCAGCTCGGGAAGCGGTCCTGCGGGACCGGGGCGAGGGCCCGGAGGAGGGCCGCCCGCTCGCCCGGGGGGAGGTTGTCGAGCATCGGCGGCGGGCGGTGGAAGCTCTTGCGGAGGTCTTCCACGGGCGTCGGCGGGAACGGGAAGCCGCCGGTCCGCAGCACGCAGTACGTGACGGCCAGGCTGAACTGGTCGGACGTGTCCGACAGGCTCCCCTGGAACACCTCGGGGGCGGCGTATTCGAGGGTGCCGTGGCGGGGGCACGGGGTGCTCGGCCCCTGGGTGGCGGTCGCCAGCCCGTAGTCGGTGAGTTTCGCCACGTCGCCGCACAACAGCACGTTGTTCGGCTTGATGTCGCCGTGCTGGAAGCCGACCTTCCGGCCGTCCCGCAGGTGCTGGCGGGCGTTGAGGAAGTCGAGGGCATCGGCCACCTGCCAGAGGTGCTTGCCGAGTTGCGGCACGTCGAGGTGCTGGCCGAGGTCGTTGTGGTAGACGAGCATCAGGTCGAGGAGCGTGGCCTCGGCCAGTTCCATGGCGATGACGACGTAGCCGGGGACGAGCCAGACGGCGTGGTTGCGGACGAGGTGCGGGTGGTCCAGGCCCTGGAACGACTGGATCGACCGCAGCTCGCGGGCCGTCGTGCTGGTGTTCGAGCTGAGCATGAACTTGAGGGCGACGGGCGGCCCGCCGTCGGGCGACGTGGCCTCCCACACCTCGGCGAACCCCCCCCGCCCGCGGAGGCGGGTGAGGCGGTAGCCCGGGGACGGCTCGGCCCCGGCCGCGAGGTGGAACGCCCCGGCGGTGGTCGAGCGGATTCGCGGCGTGAACGACAAGTCCGCCTCCCATCCTGGCTTGACGTGGCATCGCCGGGGCGGGCCGGCGGGCATCGGGCGAACCAGCCCGGTCGGTTTGTGAAACAACAATAGCACACGATGAGAGGTGAAATGCCCGCCGGCCCGCGAAAGCGCCGACCCGCCGGCTTTCGCTCAAGACGTTCGCCCGCCGGCCCCCACCAGGCTGTACGACCAGCCCGCCGGCCGGCCGTCGCGGTACGGCATGACGCCGTGGAACTGCGGGTGGGAGCGGTCGAACACGAGGGGCAGGAAGTAGCGGTCGCCCTCCCAGAGCGGCAGGGCGGGAACGGCGTCGAGTTCGACCCACTCCAACGTCCCCTCGGGGTTCGCCGCCGGCGGGGTGCCGGTGAACCGCTCCACCCGGAAGACGAAGCCGAACCAATCCTCCCCGCCCTTCCCGAACCCCGGCCAGGAGACGGTGCCGGCGAGCGACACGGCGTCGCACTCGATCCCGGCCTCCTCGCGGAGTTCCCGCCG
>JANPKP010000451.1:0-1544 GCA_031426095.1 Gemmataceae bacterium | reverse complement strand
CGGGGGGGGCGGGGGGGTCGCCGCCCCGCGACGCCCCACCATTGTACCCCGCGGTGGGGCGTCACCGGTCCTGCGGACCGGCTCGACCCACCCTACGAAAGCCCGAGCACCCCGTCGACCACCCAGCAGCCGCGGACGTGGACGCCGTCCGGATCGCGGCAATGCCCGAGCACGGCCGCGTCCGCACACCCGGCAGCCTCCAGGGCGTCCGCAAGGGTGGGCATCAGGAGGAAGTTCCGCTTCTCGTACGTCCCGGCGGCCAACTCCACGGCGGCGGGCGACCGCCACGCGGGGTCGAAGGCGACGGGACGGAACGGGTTGCCGAAGATGTCGCGGATGAGTGCTGCATTCGACACTTCGGCCAGGGTGTTGTTCTTCCTCGCTTGGAGTTGTTTGTTCTGCTTTAGCAGGGCGGCCACTCCAAGCATTAGACCATCCGTGGCCTCCCAAAGTTCGTGAGGCAGTGTCGCGTTCAGAACGGCCAAATCCAATTCCGGGTTGTCGTCGTGCAAGGCACGGCCATATCCTTCGCGAATGTTGCTGACACCCCGTCGCCAATGGCGTTCCCATTCAAGCTCGTAGCTGTCGGCAACGTCGAGCGCGAAGCGATGCCATTCGTGGGTGATGAGGTGATGGACGCGGCGACAACAGGCCACCATGAACAACTGAAGGCGGCGGTCGAACTGCGCTTCGTGCTGCCGCTCCTCGGACCGCCGCATGGCGTCGAGTTGCTTTCGAAGAAGTTGCCCGAGTTGCCAAAGCATGACGTGTTCGTCTTCGCACGCCACCCACTCGTCCGCAGTCATCCCCCATCCCCCACATCAGTCGGCTCACGCCGGCCGCTCGCCCGTGCCCTTCCGCTTCCGTAACTCTGCGAGCCGCGCCTTGATCGCCGCCTCGGCCCCGCGGTCGGTCGGGTGGTAGTACTCCACGTCGGCCGGGATGTACTCCTGGTCCACCCAGCCGCCCTCGAAGTCGTGGGCGTACTGGTAGCCGACGTGGCCGAACTGCTTCGAGCCTTCGTAGTGCGAGTCCCGCAGGTGCTTCGGCACCGGCAGCGTCCGGCCCTCCTTCACGTCCTTCGCCGCCTTGCCGATGGCCACCGTGCAGGCGTTCGACTTGGGGGCCGTCGCCAGGTAGCAGACGGCGTGCGACAGGTTCAACTGGCACTCGGGCAGCCCCACCCGCTCCACCGCGTCCCACGCCGCGTTCGCCACCAGCAGGCCCAGCGGGTCGGCGTTGCCCACGTCCTCGGACGCGAAGATGACGAGCCGGCGGGCCACGAACCGCGGGTCTTCGCCCCCCTCCAACATGCGGGCCAGCCAGTAGACCGCCGCGTCCGGGTCCGACCCCCGCAGGCTCTTGATGAAAGCGCTGGCCAGGTCGTAGTGCGTGTCGCCGGTCGGGTCGAAGTCGAGGACTTTGCGCTGGATCGAGTCCTGGGCGAGGCCGAGGTCGAACACCACGGGCGAGCGGGGGGCGTCAGCCCCCTGATTGCCACGCACGACCGACACGCGCTGCGAAGGATCAGGGGGCTGACGCCC
>JANPKP010000450.1:0-1636 GCA_031426095.1 Gemmataceae bacterium | reverse complement strand
TCCCTTTTCTTAGGTGGCTACAACATTAGAAATGTCTCTCGATGTTGGGCGTACGAAACCTCACTCCTCGTCAACACACCCATCCCGGGCACGCCGGGCGGCCGTGGCCGGGGCGGGCCGCGGCGGCGTACTGCTGCTTCGGCTGCCTGAGCCTCGGCGAACAGCGGTGGCAGGAGGCGGCCGCGTGCGGCGGGCCGGCGTGTACCATTTCCCCCCCCCGCAAGATCGATGGCCTCGCGGTGCGGCTCGCGGTCGGCGTCGTGGTCGTCGGCCAGTCGATGGCCTACGGGCTGGCGCTCAACCTCCACGACGACGTTTCGCCCGGCGTGCGGTGGTGGGCGCAGGCGGCGATCCTGGCGGCCACGCTCCTCATCGGCGTGCTGCTCGGCGGGCCGCTGCTCCGCGCCGCGTGGCGGGAAGTGCGGGCCGGCCGGCTCACCATCGAGGCGCTGTTCCTGCTCACGATGGCGGGGGCGATGGGGGCGTCGCTGCAAGCGCACGTCACGGGGCGGGGGCCGATTTACTACGAGGTCGTGTCGATCCTGCTCGTCGTCTACACGCTCGGCAAGCTGATCGGGGCGCGGAGCCGGGCGGCGGCGGTGGCGTCGTCGCGGGCGTGGGCGGGGCAGCTCGAAACGTGCCGCGTCGTCGGCGAGGGCGGCCGGACGCGGGCGGTGCCGGCGGCCGACGTGCGGGCCGGCGACGTGGTCGAAGTCCACCCCGGGGAAACGGTGGCGGTGGATGGTGTGGTGCGTGAGGGGGTCGGGTTCGTGTCGGAGGCGGCGGTGAGCGGGGAGCCGTTCGCGGCGGTGCGGCGGCCCGGGGACCGAGTGCTAGCCGGCAGCGCGTCGCACGACGCCACCTTCCGCATCGAGGCGACGGCGGCGGGCACCGAGCGCGAGGTCGACCGGCTCCTCGCGGCGGTCGAGGCGGCCCGCGACAGGCCGCTGTCACTCCAGCGGCGGGCGGACGCGGTGGGCAGGGCGTTCCTGCCGCTCGTGGTGTTGGTAGCACTCGGCACGTTCGCGTACTGGACGTGGTTCACGCCGGCCGGGTGGGAGGCGGGGCTGTTCAACGCCATGTCGGTGCTGTTGGTGGCGTGCCCGTGCGTGATCGGGCTGGCGACGCCGGTGGTTCTCTGGAGCGCCCTCGGCCGGCTCGCGGAGCGGGGCGTGATCGTCCGCGGCGGCGACGCCGTCGAACGCCTCGCGGCCGTCGATCGCGTGGTGTTCGACAAGACGGGCACGCTCACCGACGAGCGCTTCACACTCCTCGACATCGTGACGGCCGCAACGGGTGACGACCGGGCGCGGCTCCTCGGCTGGCTGGCGGCCGTGCAGCGCCAGAGCAAGCACCCGGTGGCGGCCCCGTTCGCGGCGCTGCCGACGCCGTTCGGCGAAGCCCGCGTGTTGAACCTGCGGGCGGTGCCGGGGTGCGGCGTCGCGGCCGAGGTTGAGGCGGACGACGGGACACGGCACACCCTTCACATTGGCCGGCCGGAGTGGGTACGCTCCGTTCTTGTGGCCCGGGCTTCCAAGCCCGGGGTGGCACATGACCCCCGGCGTGGAAGCCCCGGCCACCAGAAAGCGACACCGCCCACGCCCCCCCGCAGCGCAACGAACAACCGGCTAGCGGC
>JANPKP010000449.1:0-2845 GCA_031426095.1 Gemmataceae bacterium | reverse complement strand
TTCCGCGACCCCCGGCCCGACCCCGGCCGGCGGTTCGGGCACGGGTACTTCGCCCACACCATCCACGGCCCGGACGACACCGTGAGCCCGCTCGCCGCCCCGTCGCCGGCGGCGATCACCGTCCGCGACCTGCTGCCCTGACCGCCGGCGGCTACAATCCCCGCATGGACGACGAGCCCCCCAAGAAGGTCAAGAAGAAGTACCGCCCGTTCTGGCGGCCGCGGCACCGGCGGAAGGCCACGCCGCCGGGCGGGCATTCGCCCGTGCTGCTCGCCGAGGTGGTGGCGGCCCTCGACCCGCGGCCGGGGCAGGTGGTCGTCGATTGCACCCTCGGGTACGCCGGGCACGCGGCCGAACTCCTCCGGCTCGTCGGCCCCGACGGGCTCCTGATCGCCACCGACCTCGACCCCGGGAACCTCGACCCCGCCCGGCCCAAGCTCGACGCCGTCGGCGGGCTCTACGCCCTCCACCACGCCAACTTCGCCGGGGTGCCGGCCGTGCTGGCCGCCGAGGGTGCGATCCAGGTGGACGGGCTGCTCGCCGACCTGGGCATGTCGAGCATGCAGGTGGACGACCGCGGCCGCGGCTTCTCGTTCATGCGCGACGGCCCCCTCGACATGCGCATGGACCCCACCCGCGGGGCGACCGCCGCCGACCTCCTGAACACCCTTTCCGCCGAGGAGTTGGCCGCCGCCTTCCGCGACCTGGGGGACGAACCCGCCGCCGACGCCGTGGCCGCCGCGGTGGTGGCGGCCCGCGCCGCCACGCCGTTCGCCCGCACCGGCGACCTGCGGGCGGTGGTGGAGGCGGCGGCCCCGGTGCGGCTCATTTTCGGCCCCGGGTCGCCGCCGGAACGCAAGCAGTTGCTCGGCCCCACGACGCGGGTCTTCCAGGCCCTCCGCATCCTCGTCAACCGCGAGCTGGCGAACCTGTCGCAACTCCTCCGCGTGCTGCCCTACGTCCTCAAGCCGGGCGGCACGGCGGCGGTCATCAGCTTCCACAGCGGCGAGGACCGGCTCGTGAAGGCGGCCTTCCGCGCCGGCCGGCGGGCGGGCGTCTACGACGCGACTTCCGGCGACCCCATCCGCCCCACGCCCGAGGAGCGGCAGGCGAACCCCCGGTCCCGCTCCGCGAAGCTGCGGTGGGCCCGGGTGGCGGCCGGCGACAATGGCGAGTCCGACGCGGCCGGCGTCTGAGGGCGTTACCGCATTTTACCGCATTGACGGGGGGTGGGTTTCCCCATCCGCCGGCCCGCGAGGCTGTTGCGGAAATCGCTCCCGGTCGGGCCGGTAAAGCGGGGGCGGCCGTCGCTTTCGTCCAGTTTCCCGAGGTGAACCCGTGCGTCACGCCCTCCCGCTGCTCGCCGCTTTTGCCCTCGTCGCGCCCACCTTCGCGGCCGAGCCGGCCCGCCGGCCGAACGTCCTGTTCGTCATCGCCGACGACCTCAACTGCGACCTCGGCTGCTACGGCCACCCGGTCGTGAAATCCCCCAACATCGACCGGCTCGCGGCGAAGGGGGTGCGGTTCGACCGGGCTTACGTCCAGTACACCGTCTGCAACCCGAGCCGGGCGTCGTTCCTCACCGGGCTGCGGCCGACCACCACGAAGGTGCTCGACAACGCCACCCCGTTCCGCAAAACGGTGCCCGACGCCGTGACGCTGCCGCAACTCTTCCGGGCCAACGGGTACACCGCCGGCGGCCTCGGCAAGGTCTTCCACCGCGGCCTGAGCCCGGACGACCCGAAGGCCGAGATGGACGACAAGCCGTCGTGGGACCACACCTTCTACGGCAAGGCGACCCCCGCCGGGAACGCCGGCGACGGCCGCGACATGAGCGGCGGCAAGCTCGCCTGGTGCCGGTGGAAGGCGGCCGGCGGCACCGACGCCGACCAGCCCGACGGGCAGACCACCGCGGAGGCGATCCGCCTGATGGAGGCCGCGAAGGGGAAGCCGTTCTTCCTGGCCGTCGGCTTCTACCGCCCGCACGACCCGTTCCAGAGCCCGAAGGCGTACTTCGACCTCTACCCGCCGGACAGGCTGCCGCTGCCGCCCGCCCCGCCGACGGGGTACGCGGTGCCGACGAAGTTCAGCCTCCCGGGCGGGCCGCTCAAGGCCGCGTTCGACGCCTTCGGGGAGGTTGAGAAGCGGGAGTTCCTGCGGGCCTACTACGCCGGCGCGTCGTTCGCCGACGCCCAGCTCGGCCGCCTGCTCGACGCCCTCGACCGCCTGAAGTTGGCCGACGACACGGTGGTCGTCTTCCTCGGCGACCACGGGTACGAGCTGGGCACCCGCAACTGGTGGAACAAGGCCACGCTCTTCGAGCGGTCGTGCCGGACGCCGCTGGTGGTGTACGCCCCCGGCATGAAGGGCAACGGCAAGCCCACCGCCGCGGTCACGGAGTTCGTCGACCTCTACCCGACGCTCGCCGACCTGTGTGGCTTGAAGGACGCCCCGAAGGCGCTCGAAGGGGTGAGCCTCCGCCCGATCCTGGACGACCCCGCGAAGCCGGGCAAGGCCGGCGCGGTGACGGTGGTGAAGCGCGGCCCCGTGCTGGGCCGGAGCGTGCGGACGGCCCGCTGGCGGTACACCGAGTGGGACGGGGGCAAGCAGGGCGCGGAACTCTACGACCACACCGCCGACCCCGGCGAGTGGGCGAACCTCGCCACCGACCGGGCACACGCGACGACCGTGCGGGAACTCAAGGTGTTGTTAGGTGAGTGAGGCGGCGTTGTGGTGGGAACCCCCGTGCCGCGCCCGGAGGTGTCGGGGGCAGAATATCTTGTGGCCCGGGGTTCCAAGCCCCGGGGAGTGTACCAGCGAGACCCCCGGCGTGGGAGCCCGGGGC
>JANPKP010000448.1:0-6268 GCA_031426095.1 Gemmataceae bacterium | reverse complement strand
ATCGGCCGACTTCCGGCCCTGCTCCAGGGCGTGTCGCTCGGTGGCCGTGAGGGGGCGGACAAAGGTTCGTGCCTTGTTCATCCGGGCAGGATACGACCCCGCACGGATTCGCAAATCGTCAGGATCGAGCCTGCACTAGTCGTTCGGCCAAGGGGTGGTTGGTGCCGGTGGGGCTTGCTCCGAAAGGGCCGCCACCACCTTGTGAGGGAGCGGTGCCCCCCCTTTCCAAGCGGGCACCAACCGCCGCGGCCCCCGGTCCGGGCCGCAGAGGGGTTCGGGACCCCGGGGCTGAGCAGGCGGTCGGCGGGGTGTCGCGGGTTGCAGCCGGGGCGGCCGAACCAGGTAGCGTGTTCTCAACAGGGCTTTTTGGCGACCCACGCGGGGTCGAACGGCGTGCGGTTCTTGAGCACCCCGTAGCAGATCATCACCAGCTTCCGCACGCACGCCCCGACGGCCGCTATCTTCGCCTTTCCGGCCGCCACCCGCCTCTCGAAGAACCCTCACCGGATCGGCGATGACGAACGGGCCGCCGGGCGGGACGACATCTTCGCCGGGGAGGTGGACAGGGGGCTGACCGTCGGGCCGAAGACGCGGGTGTGACTGGCTCTGTCGAAATCATGTCGCGGCCTTCCTTCTGTGTGGCACCGGCCAGAGGACGGTGCCACACGGATACCGACGCCCCGCCGAGGGGTTCGACCGAGCGGCCATGACTCACCGCAGCTTCGGCGCGTGCCGCCAGACGGCGGGGTGTGCCGTGAACAGGTCGAACGCCCCGTCGCCGCGGACCACCGCGAGGCCGCTCGACTTGTTCTCGGCCGTCGGGCGGAGCGGGTTGGCGGGGTACTTCGTCCACGTCAGGAGGTCGTCGCTCGCGGCCACCGCGGGGCTCCACTTGCGGGCGTCCGGGCCGGCCGTGGCGCAGCCGTGGTAGTAGGCGTAGTACCGGCCGTCGTGGCGGATCACCTGGTTCACGGCGATCATGTCGCGGTCGTAAGCGGCGGGGCCGGGGAGCAGCACCGGCTCGTCGCGGACGTTCCGCCACTGCTTCAAGTCGTCGGACGCGGCGAGCCAGACGGCGGCGTCGTTGCGTTCGTAGAAGAGGAGCCAGCGGGTGCCGTCGCGGAAGAGCGTGGGCGTGCCGAACGGGCCGTCGGGGAGCGGGTCGCCGTTCGCCAGGCGGACGTCGAGGGTGCCGCGGGGCTCCCAGGCGACGCCGTCGGCCGACGTGAGCCAGTGGGCGCGGTCGTTCTCGCCCTCGGCCACCATCACGTAGCGGTCGCCGTCGCGGGCCACCATCACGTCCTCGACCCAGCGGTCGGGCAGGAGCGGGTTGCCCGGGTGCCGCGTCCACGTCGTGCCGTCGGGGGAGGTGGCGTACCCGAGCCTCCGCCGGCCGGTCTTCGAGCCGTCGTACCCGGTGTACCAGAGCTTGTAGACGCCGCCTTCGTGCATGACCCAGCCGCGCTCGCGGATGGCGGCGTCCCAGTGCCCGGGGCCGGCGGCGGCGAACACCGGGCCGCCGTCCGCGGGGGCGAACGACACCAACTCGGGGGGGAACGCCTCGGCCGGCGGGGCGGGCGGCACCACGGCCGCGGGCCGGCAGCCGGCGGCGAGGAGGAGCGCGAAGAAGAGTGGAGAGCGGGGCACGGGGGCGGCTCCGGGGGGGCGGGCGCGTCCCTCATGGTATTGAAGGTGGGGCAACGGGCGAAAGCCCGCCCGTTGCAACGGGCGGGCTTGCAGGGCTTTTATTTCGATCGGACCCCGCGGTCAGCGGTCCGTCGAGGCGAAGTCGATCGGGCCGGCCGGGGCGGGGACGCGGGCCTTGAGGTCGGTCAGGTCCTTCCGCACGTCGCGGAGGTTGGCCGCGATCTGGCGGTTGATCTCCTGCTGCAACGCCCCCGACATCTCGCCCGGGGGCACCGGCTTGGCCGGGGCGGCGGCCGGGGCCTTCGCGGCGGCCGGCGTCACGGGCGTCGCCGGGGCCGACGGGGTGGACGCGAACGCCTCCGGCAGCGGACGCGGCTCGGTCGGCTTCGGGCTCCCCTTCAAGGCCACCACCTCCTGCCGCAGCCGCTCCATCTGCTTCCGCAGCTCCGCCCCGTCGGCCTTCGCGGCCTCCACCACCGCCTCGGGCTTCGGGCCGGCCGTCAGCTCCTGCACCTTCTGCTTGAGGTCCACGATCTGCCGGCACATCTCGCGGGTCAACTCGACCTGGGCCGCCCGGGTGCGGTCGTCGGCCATCGGGGCCTGCGTCGGCACCGGCTTCGCCACGGGCACGGGCGTCTCGGCGACTTCCGCCTTCGCCGGCTCGGCGAACTTCTCGGCGGCCGGCTCGCCCTTAGTGCGGGCGGCCAGCTCCTGGACCTTCTGCTTGAGGTCCACGATCTGGTTGCACATCTCGCGGGTCAGCTCGACCTCCATCGCCCGCGACCTGTCCGTGGTCGGGGCCGGGACGGCCTGCGTGAACGACGCCTGCACCACCTTCGGGCCGGTCGGGGCGGCCATCACCGGGTCGGGGGCCGGCACCGCGGCGGTGACGCCGACGGGGCGGGCGTCGGGGGTGCCCGGCGGGGCGGACAGGAGGACGAGCTTGTTGCCGTCCACGAGGGCCCACCCGCCGGCGGCGGAGAGGCCCGAGGGCGGGGCGGCGTGGCCGGCGGACGGGCCGGGCACGGCGATCATCTGGGCCATTTGCATGTCGCGGCCGGCGGGGGCGAACGGCCCGCTCTGGCAGCCGGCCACGCACAGGCTCGCGCAGAGCCCGGTCAGTGCCTTCTTCATGGGCGTGTCTCTCTCCACCCTGGGAGGCGACTGCCGCCCGTCCGGGTTCGCCTTTCCTATCGACCGTCACAACCCGTCACATTGACACAAATGGCCCGACCGGGCCGCCCCCCGCGGGCTGGGGGAAGTGGTAACGGCCCGACGACTTTCGCTCAAGCCGGGGGGGGCGAGTGGGAAAACGAAGAAAGCCCGGGGACGGCCGTCCCCGGGCTTCGTCGCGGTTCGAGAACCGACTCGAATTACTTCGCCCCCGCCTGGACGACGGTCGGGGTGGACACCACCGGGGCGGCCCGGAGGTCGCGGAGCAGCGACTCGAACTCGTTGGCCGACGCGGTGGCGTTGCCCTGCGGCGGGAGGCCGACGCTCGGCACCGAGATGGCCGGGGCGCGGGCCGGCTCGGTCGCGGCCGGGACCGGGGTGACGGTCGGGGCCGACACGGGCGAGCCCTTCATCTGCTGGAGCATCTTCTCGAACGTGGCGACCGAGTTGGCGTCCGACGCCTGCATGGCCCGGATGACCGACGCGGTGGCGGCCCGGTTCTCCATCATCTCGCGGAGGGCCTTGCTCTCCCGCTCCTGGGACGTCTGGATCATCTGCACCAGGGCCTCGTACCCCTGGGTGTTGCCGGCGGCCGGGGCGGCGGAGATCGGCGGCTGGGCGGTGGGGGCCAGCGGGGCGGCGTAGGCCGGGGCTGTGCCCGGGAGCGTGCCCGGGAGCGTGCCCGGGACCTGGCCGACCGACGGCGGGATGGCCGCGGCGCACCCGCCGGCCGAGCCGCAGCCGGCCTCGCACGGCGTCGGGACCAGGTAGGCGACCCCGTCCTTGTGGCGGAACAGGTGGTGGTGCTTGCCGCACGTCCCGCAGGCGGCCGGGGCCGGCGTGCAGGCCGGGGCGCACACCGGGGCCGGGGTGCAGGCCGGGGCGCAGACCGGGGCCGGCTTGTAGCAGACGGGGGCGGGGACGCAGACCGGGGCCGGCTTGCAGACCGGGGCCGGCGGGGCGCAGTGGACGACCCTCACCGGCACGCACACCGGGCCGCAGGCCGGGGCCGGCGGCGGGCACTGGGGGGCACACACCGGGGCCGGCTCGCAGGCCGGGGCGCACCCCTTTTTGTGGCCGAACCACTTCTCGCACAGGTCTTTCGTGAAGCAGGTGTGGCTCTTGGGCGAGGCCACCAGGATGTAGCACTGGACCGGGGCCGCCGGGGCGTCGCACGCCGGGGCACAGGCCGGGGCGCACCCGTTGGCGTGGGAGTGGCCGGCGGGCAGAACGCCTTCGGGCGTCTGGGCCGCGCCGCGGCCGGCGGTCAGGCCGACGGCGAACAGGCTGGCGTAGATGGCGATCCGACAACACCGCATCGTAAACTCCTTTTCACGGGACCGTTTGGACGTCGTGACACCGGCCGAACCACCCTGTCTGGGCGAACGTGGCCCACCCGGGGAGGCGATGCGGGCGCGGGGCGCCGCCGGCGGGGGCGGGCCGACCGCCCGAGGCCGTCGAGGACCCGACGCGGATTGCACCTCTCTTGCTAACGTCTATCGACGCCGGCTGATTCCTGGTGGAGTTGTTCGGGGGACGGCGGGACGGCCGTGACCGCGTCCGGGTCGGCGCGGCCGGCACGACCGTTACAGCCGGACGGGCGGGGTGGACGGGGGCAGGGGGATTCGGCCCGGGGCGGCTTGCCCCCGGGCGAGAAAAGTGGATGTGGATGCGACGCACGCTCAAGCGTCGTCGGCCGGGACCGGGGGTTTGGGGTCGACGGTCACTTCCGTGATGAGCAGGAGGTCGAGGATGCTGAACGCCTCGTCCGACTGGTACACGATGACCGTCCGGCCCCCGGGCGAGATCGAAAGGTAGTCGCGGTGGAGGACGCGGAACGAACGCCCGTTGGCGGCGTGGACCGTGAACGGGACGAACGGGTGCGCCTCCAGTGCCCCACGTATCTGCTCGGCCGTCATGTGAGCCCCCGGTTCGGAAATTCGGACCCCACCCCGATTGTATCACCCCGCAGGCTGCGGCCGGGCGGGCAGGCCCACGGCCACCCCGGCCACCGACGCGGCCGACGGGTCCGGGGCCTCGGCGTAGCGTTCCGTCCGCCGCGGGTGGAGGAGTTTCGCCGCCAGGGCCGTCCACCCGGTCTGGTGGCTCGCCCCCAGGCCGGCCCCGGTGTCGCCGTGGAAGTACTCGTAAAACAGGGGGTAGTCCTTGAAGTGCGGGTCCGTCTGGGCCTTCGCGTTCGCCCCAAAGCAGGCCCGCCGGCCGGCCCCGTCCCGCAGGAACAGGTTGTTCAGCCGGCGGGCGATCTCCTGCGACACCTCGAGCAGCGAACACATCCGGCCGCTGCCGGTCGGGCACTCGACGCGGAAGTCGTCGCCGTAGTAGTGGTGGAACTTCTGGAGGCTCTCGATGAGCAGGTAGTTGACCGGGAACCAGACCGGCCCCCGCCAGTTCGAGTTGCCCCCGAACATGCCCGTGTCCGAGTCGCCCGGCACGTACTTCACCGTCTGCGTGCAGCCGTCGTCCGCCCGGAAGGTGTACGGGTTCGCCTCGTGGGCCTTCGACAGGCTCCGCACCCCGTAGGGCGACAGGAACTCGTTCTCGTCCAGCAGCCGGGCGAGCACCTTCTTGATGCGGTGGCCGCGGAGGAGCGACAGCAGCCGCCGCTCGCCCCGGCCCGGCTCGAACCACCGGGACACGAGTACCGCCAGGTCCGGCCGGTGGGCCAGCACCCACCGCAGCCGGCGGGCGAACTCGGGGACGTTGGCCAGGATCTCCGGCTCCAGCGTCTCCACCGCGAACAGGGGGATGATGCCGACCATCGACCGCACCCGCAGCGGCACGATGGTCTTGTTCGGCAGGATCAGCTCGTCGTAGTAGAACTCGTCCACCTCGTCCCACAGGCCGATGCCCTTGCCGCCCATGTTCGTCATCGCCTTGGCGATGGCCAGGAAGTGCTCGAAGAACTTGGTGGCGATGTCCTCGTAGGCCGGGTTGTGCTGGGCCAGCTCCAGGGCGATCCGCATGAGGTTGAGCGAGTACATGGCCATCCACGCCGTGCCGTCGGCCTGGTTGAGAGTGCCGCCGGTCGGCAGCGGCTGGCTGCGGTCGAACACGCCGATGTTGTCGAGCCCCAGGAACCCGCCCTGGAACACGTTCAACCCGCGGGCGTCCTTGCGGTTCACCCACCAGGTGAAGTTGAGCATCAGCTTGTGGAACGCCCGCTCCAGGAAGCCGATGTCGCCGAACGCGTCGCCCCGGTTCTTGCGGTCGATCTGGAACACCCGCCACGCCGCCCACGCGTGGACGGGCGGGTTCACGTCGCTGAAGTTCCACTCGTAGGCCGGCAGCTGGCCGTTCGGGTGCATGTACCACTCGCGGCACAGCAACAGGATTTGCTTCTTGGCGAACTCGGCGTCGAACGTGGCGAACGGCACCATGTGGAAGGCCGTGTCCCACGCCGCGTACCACGGGTACTCCCACTTGTCCG
>JANPKP010000447.1:0-10844 GCA_031426095.1 Gemmataceae bacterium | reverse complement strand
GGGCTGGCCGCCCGGGTCAGGAAGGCCGCGTGTTCGGGCGGCAGGCGGTAGCTCCGGTCGGCCGCCCGGTACTCGACGACGCCGCCGGTGGTCATGGCCGCGAGCCACTCGCGGACGTACCGCTCGCTCAGACCGCCCGCCTCGGCGAGTTCGGTCGAGGTCACGAACTCGCCGGCGGAAAGGGCGTCGAACAGCCCGGTCCGGTGGCCGACGGAAATCATGAGGGCGAGGGCGGCGTGGTTCAGGACGCCCGCGAGCTGCTGGCCGAAGGCGTCGGTCTTGTCCTTATCGAGAGTGGGTGTCGTCATCACTTCGGCTCCGAACGGGGACCCGCTGCCGGCAGCGGGCCGGGGGGCCGGCGTCCGCGTAGGTAGTGAATACGGCCGGCGGGCGGGGCATCTTGCAGGGAAAATTGCGCCGGGGCGGTCGCGTTCCCGCCCGCCGTCACTCGTACTGAATCGCGTCCGGGATCCGCGTCCGCACGGCGTGCAGCGCCGGGATCAGCCCGGCGACGGCGGCGGTCGCCATCGCGGCGGCGGCGATGCCCAGGGCTTGCTTCCACGGCAGGACCACGTCGAACACGAAGCCCGACTCGTCCACCAGCACCACCTTCAGGACGTACCACTCCAGCGGGATGCCGATCAGCACCCCCAGGGCCGTGCCGAACGCCCCCATGAGCACCGCCTCGGCCATCACGCTGCGGAGGACTTGGCCCGGCGTCGCCCCCACGGCGAGGAGGAGGCCGAGTTCGCGCTTGCGCTGCAGCACCGAGATGAGCAGGGCCGTGACCACGCCAAGGGCGGCCACCACGCCGACGACGATTTGCTGGAGGTAGGCCAGGAGGTAGACGCGGTTGATGAGGTCGGTCAGGAACTTCCGCAGGGCCGCCCGGTCGGTCACGAACAGGCCCTTGTCGGCCGCGAACGCCTTCACCGCCTCGCCGCCGGCGTCGAGCCCGCCGGGGTGGCCGGGCTTGAGGAAGACGTGGGCGATGTCGATGAACTCGTCCCCGAACCGCTCGGCGTACCGGGCCCGGTCCATGAAGATGGTGCCGCGGCTCCACGAGTAGTCGCGGATGGTGCCGACGATTCGCAGGGCCACCGGGCCGGACGGGCCGGGGACGCTGACGGTGTCGCCGACCTTCACCTTGTGGCGGACGGCGAAGTTGTCGGACACGAGCACGTCGTCGGTGCCGGGCAGGTCGAGGAACTTCTCCAGGTCGGGCTGGCCGGCCGGCACCCTCGCGCGGGTGGCCCGGGCGAAGGCGTCGGCGTCGAGGGCGATCAGGTAGACGATGGTGCCGTTGAACTCCGGGCGGGCGTACCGGACGCCCATGACGCGGTCCACGGCCGGGAGCTTGGCCAGCGCCCGCGTCACGTTCTCCTCGATGGGGGACTGCGAGCTGCTGGCCGTGGTGAGGTTGCCGTTCACGACGAACTGGTCGGCCTGCACCACCTCGTTGAGCCACTCGACCACCGGCTCCTCGTTGCTCCGGCCCACCCCGGCCGTCTGGAACATGAGCGACACCCCGGCCCCGAGCGCCCCGATGACGACCCCCGTGCGGGCCGGTGCCCGCGTGAGGTTGTCGGCCGCGAGCCGCAGTTCGATGCCGGCGACGGCCCGGATGAGCGGGCGGACGATCCGGATCAGCACGCCGACGAGGATGGGGGCGGCGAGCAGCAGGCCGACGAGGACGCTCATCATGCCGCCGATGGAGCCGACGCGGGGCGGGAGCGAGTCGCGGAGGAGGATGCCCGCGAGGCCGACGAGGACGAGCGCCCCGCACGTCGCCTTGTGCAGCACGAGCCACCACCCCTTCGCCCCGCGGGTGGTGCGGCGGACCACGTCGGCCGGGTCGTCGGACGCGGCTTGAATGGCCGGCACGAGGGCCGCGAACACGGCCGTGCCGACGCCGGCGAGGGCGGCCAGCGCGGCCGTCCCCCACGAGATGCGGGCCGGGTTCACCTCGGGGTTCAGGAACATCGACTGGAGTTCGACGCGGAACTGCCCGAGCGTGACCTCGGCCATGAACACGCCGAGCGGCACCCCGAGCGCCGAGCCGATGACGCCGAGGACGAGGGCGGCGACGCCGAACAGGCGGATCACCTGCCCGCGGGTGGCCCCCAGCGACCGCAGCACGCCGATGTCCGGCCGCCGCTCGGCGACCGTGACGGCCATCGCGTTGTAGACGAGGAAGAGGCCGACGATCATCGCCCCGAGCGAGCAGACGAGGAAGCCGACCTGGAGGCCGGACACCACCTCCTGCGTGGACTTCCCCTGCGTCTCGGGCGTCTTGACCATCGACGGGCTGCCGACGACTTCGGCCACGCGGCGGCCCACGGCGTCGCGGTCGGCCCCGGGTTCGAGGAACAGGTCGAGGCGGTTCACCTTCGGCGGGAAGTGCAGGTCCCACGCTGGCTCGGCGGCCCCGCCGGCGACGGCCGACGTGAGCACGGTGGCCGACGGGCGGACGACCTTCGCCGCCTGCCCGACCTCCATGCCGATGAAGTTCTTGCCCAGGGCCGCCAGCGGCGAGTCGGGGGCGATGTCGATCACCCCGACCACGAGGCAGCTCACCGGCCGGGTGCCGTGCTTCACCACGAGGGGTTGGCCGGCCCCGCCCCGCCGCTGCCGCTCCTCGAAGATGGTGCGGCTGACCACCGCGAGCCGATCCGGCATCCGCTGCCAGCGGGCCTGCACGTCGTCCCAGTCGCCGGCCCGGGCGGCCGCCCACATGCCGATCAGTTGGAACTTCGGCCCCTCGCCGCTGGGCGTCACCGTCACCTTCCAGTCGTTGTCCGAGCGGAGCAACTGGCCGGACACCTCGCTGCCGATCAGCACGGCCACGCGGTCGTCCTGCCCCGGGAGCGTGACGCGGTCGTACACGAGCGGTTGAACGGACTTGAGCCCCGGCACCTTCGCGGCCCGCAGGTCGGCGGCCAGGGTGCGGACGACGCCGGCCTCGCCGTTGGTCACGTACAGGTCGGCCCCGCCGAGCGGCGTGGTGGTCTCCCCGGCGGCCGTCTCGACGCACTGGTTGAGGATGCGGGCCGACACGAGCGTCGCCACCCCCAGGGCGATGCTGGCGACGATGAGGGCCGCCCGGTCCCACCGGTGCAGCAGGTAGCGGAGGCTCAGGAGGCGGTACAGCGGCGGCAGCATGCGCGGACCCGTGGGCTAAGCCCGCCCGTGGCACCGGGCGGGCTTGGGGGTGCTTTAAACCGGCTCGTCCGACTCCACCAGCCCGTCGCGGATGCGGACGATGCGGGTGCCGTAGGCGGCGGCCGACTGGTCGTGCGTCACCATGACGACCGACCGCCGGCCCGGCTCGGGGAGGTTCTTCAGGAGCGTCAGAATCTCCCGGCTCGTGGCGGTGTCGAGGTTGCCCGTCGGCTCGTCGCACAGCACGGCTTCCGGCTCGGCGACATGGGCGCGGGCGACGGCGATCCGCTGCATCTCGCCGCCGCTCATCTCGTCCGGGAAGTGGCCGGCCCGGTGGCCCATGTTCACGAGGTCGAGGCAGGCGGTGGCCCGGGCCATCGCGGCCGACCGCTTGGTGCCGCCGAGCCGGAGCGGGAGGGCGACGTTCTCGGCGGCCGTGAGCGTGGGCAGGAGGTTGAACGCCTGGAAGACGAAGCCGATGCGGTCCCGCCGCAGGAGCGAGCGTTGCCGGTCGGAGAGCTGTTGGAGGTCGCGGCCCTGGAAGACGGCCCGCCCGGTGGTGGGGGTGTCGAGGGCCCCCATGAGGTGCATGAGGGTGGACTTGCCCGACCCCGACGGCCCCATGATGGTGACGAACTCGCCGCCGTCCACCTTGAGCGACACGCCGCGGACGGCGGTCACGGTCCGGCGGCCCTGGACGTAGCTCTTGGTGGTGTCGAGTAACTCGATCATGGGCGGGCGTCCTGCCGGGGTTCGCCGAACGGGTGAGGCTGTTCTATCCGCCGGGGGTCGAATCCGGAATGGCACGCGGACGACGCGGATCGGGACGCGGACGAACAGAATCGGAACGGAGCACGGGATCGGACGCGAACACGGGGCGGGAATCTTGTGGCCCGGGCTTCCAAGCCCGGGGTGGTGTGTGGCTACCCCGGGCTTGGAAGCCCGGGCCACAAGACGGATGGTCTCCCTCCCCCACTTACCGCAGCGGCCGGCCGTCGAGCTTCACGCCGTTCGTGTCGAGGATGTGCACCTCGTGGACGCCGGCCTTGCGGGCGTCCGTGTGGCTCCACGCCAGCTTCTTGTCGCGGGTCACTTCCAGCACCCGCGGCGTGTTCGGGGCGGCGGCGTAGCTGGCGATCACGGTGTTGCCGTTCGGCAGCCGCTGGCAGCCGCAGGCGTCGTGGATCGGCTTGCCCGGGAGGTCGTCGTTCGTCACCCGCCACACCTCCTTGGCGTCCTTGTCGAACTCCACCACGAGGTCGCCGCGGGTGCAGGCCACGAGGGTGTTGCCGTCGTCCAGGCGGATGGCGGTGAAGGCCCAATGGGGGGTCTTGGCCTCCCACGCGACCTTGCCGTCGGGGGTGTACTCCCGCACCACCTTGTCGAGCAGTTGCGGGACGAGGTAGTTGCCGGTGGCGAGCTTGCGGGCCATCCGCGTTTGCAGGTGGTGGTCCTTCGTCTGGGCCTGGATGGCGACCTCCGCCACCACCTTCCCGTCGCGGTCGATCTCCAGAATCCGCGGCTTGCCGCCGGCCTCGGTCACGAGCGTGCGGCCGCCGTCGAGCCGCTGAACGGTGTTCACCTCCGACTGCGTGCCCTCCCACGCCCACACCGTCTTGCCGTCCGGCGTCACCTCCACGGCCGCCCCGTGCGGGTGGGCCTTGCTCTTGGAGAGGGCGAGCAGGACGTTCCCGCCGGGCAGCACCCAGCCGTCGCGGGTCGAGTGCGGGTACGTCCACGTCACCTTCCCCACGCCGTCGATGATCGCCGTCTCGGCCCCGGTGGCGAGGAACGAGTGGGTGACGGGCGGGTCGGCCGCCACGGCGGGGCCGGCGAGCAGGAGGGCGAGGAGGAGAGGGGCGAGTTTCATGGCGAACTCCGGGGAGAGGTTGAAGCAAAGTCCGGGCGAACTCCGTCCCGTCAGGGCGGGGGTTGTCATGCGCGTGTCACCACCCCCGCCCTGACGGGACGGGGTTCGCCCGGACGGGTCGCGGCTATGCGGGCACCACGTCCACGCCCGGGTCGCCCTCCACCACCTCGCCGACTACCCACGCGGGGACGCCGTCCTTCTCGAACTGGGCGACGATGCTGTTGGCGAAGCTCGGGGCCGCGACCACCACGAAGCCGATGCCCATGTTGAACACCTTCACCATTTCGGCGTCCGCCACGTTGCCGAGCCGCTGGAGCCAGCCGAACACGGGGGGCACGGTCCACGACCCCGCCCTCACCCTTACCCGCCGACCGGGCGGAAGGATTCGCGCCACGTTGTCCGGCAGGCCGCCGCCGGTGATGTTCGCCAGCCCGCGGATCACCCGCTTCTTCACCGGGTAGTGGTTCACCACCCGCCGCACCGCCTTGACGTAGATGCGCGTCGGCGTCAGCAGGGCCTCGCCGACGGTGGTGCCGAGTTCCGGCACGGCGTCGTTCACGGTGAGGCCCGCCGCCTCGAACACGACCTTCCGCACCAGGCTGTACCCGTTCGAGTGGACGCCGCTGGACGCCAGCCCGATGACCGCGTCGCCGACCTGGATGTGCTTGCCGTCGATGACGGCGTCGCGCTCCACCACGCCGGTGCAGAAGCCGGCCATGTCGAAGTCGCCCGGCTGGTAGAAGTCGGGGAGGATCGCGGTTTCGCCGCCGACGAGCGAGCAGTCCGCGTCGAGGCAGCCGTCGCTGATCCCCTGCACGAGCTGGCGGGAGAGTTCCGGGTCGTCCTTCGGCATGGCGATGTAGTCGAGGAAGACGAGCGGCTCGCCGCCGGTGCAGATGAGGTCGTTCACCGACATGGCGACGAGGTCGATGCCGACGGTGTCGAACTTCCCCACCTGGGCCGCGATCTTGAGCTTGGAGCCGACGCCGTCGGTGCAGGTGACGAGGACGGGGTGCTTGTACTTGCGGCGGAACAACGACCGCGTGGGGTCGAGGTCGAAGAGGCTGGCGAACCCGCCGGTGCCCTTCCCCCCTTTGCGGGGCGGGAACGGCGGCGGCACGACGCGGGTGCGGTCCTGGGTGCGGAGGAGCAGCGGCTGGATGCCGGCGATCGTCTGCTCGTACTTGGCGAGGTCGAGGCCGGCCTTCTTGTAGTCCCACGGCTCGGGCATTGGCACTCTCGCGGCGGCGGGGGCGGTTGGGGGTCAGGATACGCCCCGGCCGGCGGTTGGCCCAACGCCCGGGCCGAAGTCAACCGCCGGCGGGCGGATTCGGCCGCCGCTCCCGCGTTACCGCATAATTTGGTAAGGGAATCGCAACCCGCCCCGGGGCCGACACATGGGGCGACCGCGTGCGGAAAAAGCGGGGGAATCCGGTAACGCCCGCCGGCCGGGAAGCGGGATTGCCCCCCCCGGCGGGGTGTGCTAACTTCCGCCGCTTCCGCCCACGGACCGGGCGAGGCAGGGCAGGACGAGCAAGGACGCGGCATGATCCCCGACGCGATTTCGACCGCCGTCGCCACCGCCTCCGGGTGGGCCTATTGGGTGAAGTGGTGGTTCGCCCCGTTCGGGGAGTACACCTCGCCCTACTTCACCGGCCTGCACAAGCTCCTGCCCGAGCCGTTCTTCCACACGCAGGCGTTCCTCGCCTTCTGCCTCGTCGTCCTCGCCGCGTACTGGGCGATCCCCCGCAAGTGGCAGCTCACGCGCATCTGGCTGCTGGTCGTCGCCAGCTTCCACTTCTACGCCGCGTGGAGCCAAGAACTCGCCTTCCTGGTGACCACCACCACGCTCGTCGATTACCTCCTCGGCCGGGGGTTGGACGCGAGCCGGCGGCGGCGGGTGCGGCAGTTCCTGCTGTTCGCCAGCGTCGGCATGAACATCGGCATCCTCTGCTACTTCAAGTACCGCGGCTTCTTCCTCAACGAGCTGAACGCCTCCCTGCGGGACCTCGGGTACGACCCCGGGTACGCCACCCTCGACATCAAGAGCATCATCGTCCCGTTCGGCATCTCGTTCTACACCTTCGAGGCGATCAGCTACGCGGTGGACGTGTACCGCCGGAAGATCGGGGCCGAGCGGAGCCTGCCACGATTCTTGCTGTTCATCCTGTTCTTCCCGCACCTCGTGAGCGGCCCCATCGTGCGGGCCCCCGACTTCTTGCGGCAGACGCGGCGGCCGAAGCGGTGGAACTGGGTGCGGGTGCAGGTCGGCGTGCAGATGTTCCTCATGGGGGCGTTCAAGAAGCTCGCCATCGCCGACCGCATGGCGGTGTTCTGCGACCCCGTGTTCAAGGAGCCGGACCAGTACGGGACCGGGGCCTGCTGGCTGGCCGTGGTCGCCTACGCCCTGCGGATTTACTGCGACTTCAGCGGCTACTCGGACATGGCCGTGGGGGCCGCCCACCTGTTCGGGTACAAGCTGACGGCGAACTTCAACATGCCGTACCTGGCGGCGAACGTGAGCGACTTCTGGCGGCGGTGGCACATCAGCCTGTCGACGTGGCTGCGGGACTACCTGTACATCCCGCTCGGCGGCAGCCGGGGCACGAAGCTCCAGGCCGACCGCAACCAGATGCTCACGATGCTCCTCGGCGGCCTCTGGCACGGGGCGGCGTGGTCGTACCTCCTCTGGGGCGGCGTCCACGGGCTGCTGCTGGTGCTGCACAAGCACTTCCGCGACTGGGCGCGGGAGCGGCCGCGGCTCGACGGGGCGCTGCGATCCCCGGCGGGTACGGTGCTGCGGGTGTTCCTGACGTTCGCGGCCGTGTCGCTCTGCTGGGTCCTGTTCCAGCCGAGCATCGGGAAGGCGCTGGCCCTGTACGCCCGGCTGTTCAGCTTCGCGGACGGGGTGAAGTTCCTGCCGCTGCACCACCGGAGCCTGTGGTACACGGCGGCGTTCGTCCTGATCTGCCACCTGATCGTGAGCCGGGGGCTTTGGCAGCGGGCCTACGCCCGGGTGCCGGCCCCGGTGCTGGGCGTCGGGTACGCGGCCTGCCTGTGCGCCGCCCTCGTGCTGGCCCCGGACGGCGGCGGGTCGTTCATCTACTTCGACTTCTAAGGTCTAAAAGCCCGGGGATGGCCATCCCCGAGCTTCGGGTGGGTCCGTGAACGTCAAACTCGCACTCCCGAAGTGGCTCCCCGCGACCGCCCGCCCCGCGGCCCGGCCGGGCCGCCGCGACCGCCGCCGCAAGGCGGTGCGTTCGCTCGCCGCCGGGGTGGTCGCGACGGCGGCCCTGTTCGTCGGGCTGGGCGTCGCGGCCGAGCGCTCGCTCTACGTCCGCGACCCCGCTTACGCCGACAAGGAAGTCCGCCTGCGGAGGCTCGAAGCGGCCGCCCCGCCGGGGGCCGTGCGGGTGGTGGCCCTCGGCACGTCCCGCACCGGGTACGGGTTCCACGGCCTCCGCGTCGGCGACGCCCTGAACGCCGACCTCGGCCGGCCGGCGGCGGCGTTCAACTTCGGGGTGCCCGCGTCCGGCCCGGTCACGCACCTCCTCTACCTGCGGCGGCTGCTCGACGCGGGGCACACGCCGGACCTGTTGTTCGTGGAAATCCTGCCGCCGTCGCTCGCCGCCCTGCCGGAGGGGCCGCGGGAGCAGCTCTTCCTCAACGGCGAACGCCTGCGGCGCGACGAGGCCGAGACGGCCGTCGGCTACGGGTTCGACGCCGACAAGACGCGGGGCTCGTGGCGGCGGTCGGTGCTGAACCCGTGGTCCACGCTCCGCTTCGCCCTCGTCGGCCGGGTCGCCCCGAGCTTCCTCCCGTGGCAGTTCCGCCAGGACTGGGGCCGGAACGTCGACGCCGCCGGCTGGTGCACGCCGCTCAACCCCGACCTGTCGCCCGCCCGCCGGGAGAAGGCGTTCGCACAGGCCAAGATCGAGTACGAGGGGCTGCTGCAAACGATGACCGTCGCCGGCGGCCGGCCCGACGCCGCCCTCCGCGACCTGCTGACGCTCACCCGCGAGCGCGGCATCCCGGTGAGGCTGCTCCTCATGCCCGAGTCGGACGCCTTCCGCGGGATGTACGCCCCGGCCGTCGCCGCCCGGCTCGACGGCTACCTCGCGGGCGTCTGCCGCGAGTTCGGCTGCGGCCTGGTGGACGCCCGCCCGTGGCTGCCGGCCGACCTGTTCACCGACGGCCACCACATGGTCAAAGCGGGGGCCGAGGCGTTCTCGGACCGGCTGACCCGCGAGGTGATCGCGCCGTTCTTCCGCCCGGCCGCCGCCCCATGAACGCCCCCGCCCTCCTCCGCCGGTTGGCTTCGCTCCCCCGGCCGTCGCCCCGGGCACGGGCCGCCGCGCCGGTTCACGGCCGCCGCGCCTCCCGGCTCGCGGTGCTCTCGTTCGCCGCCGCCGTGCCGCTCCTGTTCGCGGGCTTGACGCTGACGCTCGACCACGCGGTTCCGAAGCTCCGCGACCCCGAGTACGGCCGCCGCGTGGGCCGGTACAACGCCCGCGTGGCCGAGAACCCGGGCCGGCCGGCGGTGCTCGTCCTCGGCTGCTCGCGGGTCGCCCACGGGGTCCGCCCGGACGCCTGGGAGGCGACGACGCCGGCCCCAAAGTCCGTCCCGGCGTCGCCGCTCCTGTTCAACATGGCCCTCGTCGGCAGCGGCCCCGTGATGCAGTTGATGGCCTTCCGCCGCGCCGTCGCCGACGGGCTGACGCCGGACGCCGTCCTCATCGAGTACTGGCCGCCGTTCCTCCGGCAGGACGGCACCTTCGGTGAGGAAGCCCGCATCGACACGGTCCGCCTCTTGCCGGCCGACCGGCCGCTGGTGCGGGACTACTTCCGCGACCCGGACGCCACCTTCGCCGCGATGCGGAAGGCCCGCGTCCACCCGTGGTACGAGACCCGCGCCCGGCTGCTGGCCCAGATGAACCCGAAGTTCCTCCCGTGGGACAAGTGGCTCGACGGCGGCTGGAAGGGCCTCGACCCGTGGGGCTGGCTCCCGGGCCTGGACGAAGACCCGCCGCGGCCCGACCTGCGGCCCGGCCGGCTCGCCCACTTCGAGGCGTTCTACCGCCACCAGTTCGCAGGCTTCCGCGTCGACCCGCTCTCCGACCGGGCGTTGCACGCCCTCGTGAGCGAAGCCCGCGACCGGGGGGCGAAGGTGGGCGTCCTCGTCATGCCCGAGGCGAGCGAGTTCCGGGCGTGGTACCCGCCGGCGGTGGAGGCGGCGGCCCGCGACCACCTGGCGGCGTTCTGCCGCGAGACGGGGCTGCCGCTGATCGACGCCCGCACCTGGATGCCGGACGCGGTGCTGCCCGACGGCTTCCACCTGTCCCGCGTCGGGGCGGCCGCCTTCACGCGGAAGCTCGGCCCGGCCGTGGCGGCCGCCTTCCCCGACCTCAAGCCACGGGGGGTGCCGTGAAACTGATCGTGCCGTTCCGCCTACTCCCCCCCCTGACGGGGGGGGCTCGCCTCAAGCGGGCCGCCCTCCCCCGCCGCGTCGCCGCCCGCCGGGCCGTCGTCGTCGGCCTCGCGTTCGCCCTCGCCCTGCATCTGGGGATGGGGGTGGCGATGGAGACCGTCCGCCCGCAGTGGCGCGACCCCGAGTACGGCCACCGCCTCCGGCAACTCCGCGCGCTCCGGGCCGCGTCCCCCGGCCGGCCGCTCGTCGTCGCCCTCGGCAGCTCCCGCACGCAGATGGGCCTGTGCCCCGCCGCCATGCCCACCGGCGACGGCCCGGCCGACCCGCTCGTCTACAGCTTCGGGCAGGCCGGGGCCGGGCCGCTCCAGACCGCCCTCACGCTCG